>JABIPM010000033.1 GCA_018658955.1 Candidatus Woesearchaeota archaeon
CACTTGCACTAAAGTCTATACAAGAAATTCCTGGAGCTACTGTACATGTCTCTGGTAAGAATTGACCTGGATTTAAAACACCAAATGAAGCTAATGCTCCGATAGCGATTAAAACAACTAACAATGCCCAACCATAAGTCATTAAGAACTCCATAGCTGCTTGCCCTTTTTTATTTATCATTATTAAAACCTCCTTATTTTTTGTAATCATGATAAAATGATATTAAGTTTTTATTTGAGAACTATATAAAACTAAGCTTTTGAGTGTTATCACTGTTTAGTATTAATTAGTTATAAGTAAAGTTTAAAAGCCAGGTTAATAGTTTTAATCTTATGACTTTTGTTGCAAGTGTTTCAAGTTCAAAAGGGGGTTCGGGAAAAAGTACGACTTCTATTAATCTTGGGGTGGCGTTATCTTCTTTAGGTAAAGATGTTACTGTTGTTGATGCGAATCTAAGTACTCCTTATCTTAGTATGTATCTTGGAGCACCCCATGCACCAGTTACATTACATCATGTGTTAAGTGGAACTGCACACATGAAAGAAGCAATATATGAACATAGTTCAGGAGTTAATATAGTTCCTGGAAGCATTCAAAGTCACAAGGGATTTGAAAACTTAAACTTAGAAAATTTACAAGATCATATAGGGCACTTGAATTCAGATATAGTTATTTTAGATGGAGCTCCAGGTTTAGATAGGGAAGCAAAAAGTTCAATGAAAATTTCTAATGAAGTTTTAGTTGTTACTAATCCTGAATTGCCCAGTGTAGCACATTCATTGAAAACAATTAGGATGGCTGAAGGAATGGGAAAAAAAGTTTCTGGTGTTGTATTAACAAGAGCTGGACATGAGACAGATATTCATAAAGATAATGTGGAAACAATATTGGAACATTCAGTAATTGGAGTTATTCCTGAAGATGAGAATATGAAAAGAGCTGTGATGAGAAGAGAACCAGTTAGTTCAATTTATCCTAATAGTCCTTCTGCAGTAGCTTATCATCAACTTGCTTGTTATTTGACTGGAAAGAAACATTTGGTTGATATGGATCAATATTCTGATGGTCAGAGTACTGGTGTTAAATTGATGAGATGGGCGCTTGGTTTGAGAGAGTAAGGTTTTTATAGTTTAATTCTTTGATTATTTTAAGATGACACGAGTTGATTGTATTCATTGTTAGAGAAGGAGATTTTACTAGTAATAGCTTTTGTCGAGTTCTTAGAAATTTTTATAAAGTCAATGAGGACTTTTTTAAACAATATGACGACCGTAGTTTAATGGTAGAATTTGAGATTGTGGATCTCGAGACGCGAGTTCGATTCTCGCCGGCCGTCCTTTTACCTTTCTTGGAGGAAAAATGGAATTAAACAGAGCAAAAGGGACAAGGGATTTTTTACCTGAGGATAAGATTGTTAGAAATAATGTAGCAGACTTAATTAGATGTTCATTTGAAAAATATGGCTTTAATCCTTTAGAAACTCCTATTTTGGAGAGATTTGATGTTTTAAGTTCTAAGTATGCCGGTGGTTCTGAAATCATGAAAGAGACGTTTAAATTGAATGATCAGGGTAAACGAGATTTAGGTTTGAGATATGATTTGACAGTTCCATTTGCAAGAATAATTGCTATGAATAAGGGGTTGAGAATGCCTTTCAAAAGATATGCTATTGGGAAAGTGTTTAGGGATGGACCTTTGAAACTAGGAAGATATAGGGAATTTTGGCAATGTGATGCAGACGTAGTTGGGTGTAAAGACTATGTGGCGGAAGTTGAATTAATGAATATCACTAAGGATGTTTTTGAAAACATTGGAGTTGAAGTTAATATTGATGTTAATGATAGAAGAGTCTTAGATGCTTTAGTTGAGAGTGTTGGAATTGATAAAAAGAATTTGAATAAAGTTATTTTGGTTTTAGATAAGTTGGATAAAGTTGGAGTTGAAGCAGTTAAGAAAGAACTTATTGATGCTATTGGTGTAAGTGTTGAAGATAGTAATAAGTTATTGGAGATTGTTTTATTTGAAGGAGATAATTCTGAGAAGTTTGAGTTTGTTGAAGAGATTATTGGAGAGAATGAAGGTTTGGAAAATTTAAGAAAATTATTTTCTGAAGTTGATGGTTTGAATTTTTCATTAGATTTGGCAAGAGGTTTAACATATTATACCGGAACTATTTATGAATTCTTTTTGGAGAATGGAAAAGATTACGGAATAACTTCTAGTTTAGGTTCTGGTGGAAGATATGATAAAATGATTGGAGATTTCATCGGTGATTCTAATGAGTATCCTGCTGTAGGAATTTCTTTTGGATTAGATGTTTTGAGTGATGTATTAAAAATTAAGGCTGAAAAGGAGAATGAAGTTAGAAGTAATACTGTTGTCGATGTTTATGTAATCTCAATTGGTTGTTTTGATGAGGCTAGAGAGATTGTAGAGAAGTTTAGAGGCGGAGGGATTAAAACTGATATTGATCTATTACAGAGAGGAATTGGTAAAAACTTGAATTATGCCTCTAAGGCAGGAATTAATTACGTGGTGTTTGTTGGTAAAAAAGAACTTGCAGAGAAAAAAGTTAAATTGAAAAATATGGTTACTGGTGAAGAGAAATTAATGACTGTGAATGAATGTTTTAAATTTCTCAATGAAGAATTAATCCATTAAAGTGATTTGAATTTCACTAAATGGTTTTTCTTGATACATGTTTATTTTCTGTTGACTTGAAAGATGGAGTAATGGTATGAAAGTCATAACTTTATCTTCTTTTGTATCTGTCTCTAATAATTCACTAAACCTAATTTTTTCTTTTTTAGAGAATATGTAAACTAGTTTTTCATAAACCGATTGAATTAACTCTGAAATATTATATACATTTTTTGGCATTACTGCTTCTTGAATAACCGGAATTTCGTAGATTCTTTTAATTCTTCTTCTTTCATCAACTTCTAATGCTTTTTCTAAGGCTTTCATTAATTCGTTTAATGTTACTTGCCTTTTTCTCGGTTGAGGGGTTTTGATTAAAAGTCTTGGAAATTCTTTTCCTTCAATTGCATATTTTAAATCGTTTTCTTCTTCTAATAATAAATCTTCTTCAGGAGGATATAATATGCTGTCAAAATCTGCTATATGTTCATTAAGAAATTTATCAGATTTGATTCTTAGTAGTAATGCGGACGCAAGAACCATTTTTCCAGATATGAAAAAGTTATGTTCTTTTAAATTTTTAATCGCTTTAATGTATCTTGCAGAAAGGTTACTTACGTTTAAATCCCAAGGATCCATTTCTCCAGATTTAACTAACTCATAAATAATACTTTGCCAGGTCACATCATCTTTTTTTACTAATAAATCATAGATTCTATCTTCCATATTTCATTTAAAAACCAATTAGTATTTAAACTTTCCCAGCCTCGTTTTTCTGTTACTATTAAGGAATAGCAACAATAGAAAGATTTAAATAGTCCATTTACATCATAAATATTATCACCTCTTTTTCCCCAGGAAGAAACTTTCGGGTCTCTTCCTAGGGTTCATTAACATATAGAGAATTCTATGTACTATTGATCATATTGAAAATTTAGTTTTCTTTTTGTGCTCTTTCATCTTATTTGCACCTTCGTCTGAACTAAAAAATAGTTTTTCTGTTATTTTTCTTATCTTATCTAAGTCTGTATGCGAATCTAAATGCGGATGCCCTTGCCTGTAAATATATGGATTTTCTTTAGTATCTTCACTATTATCTTGAACTGCTCTGGAAGCAGTTGATTTTCCCATCGTTAATCTTTGTAATAATTCTTCAGTATCATCTGGTTTCTGAATTTGATCAGGTTCTACTGATTCTTTCATAGATTCTTGAGCTTTTTGTGCATTACTAATGAAATGGTCTACATCTAATTCTTTTTCAGTTTTTACTGGTTCTACAGTTTCTTGAATGGTTGGTTGTTCTGGTTGTTGAATAGGATTTAAGGTACTTACTACTCTTGGTGGTTCTTGGATTGGTTGTTGTTCAATAATCTCTTGAGCTTTTTGTGCATTACTAATGAAATGGTCTACATCTAATTGATCTACTGGTTTTTCTTCGGTTAGAGGTTGAGTTTCAATAATTGGTTCTACAGTTTCTTGAATAGTTTCTTGAACTGGTTCTTCAGCTTGAATAATATTAGTTTCTTCTTGAGAAAATGTTTGTTCTGGTTCTTCAGCTTGAATAATATTAGTTTCTTCTTGAGAAAATGTTTGTTCTGGTTGTTGATTAGTTTCTTCTTGAGAAAATGTTCGTTCTGGTTCTTGAATAGTTTCTTCTGCAATTTCTTGAACTGGTTCTTCAGCTTGAATAATATTACTTCGTAGTTCTTTCATAGGAATCCCAGAAATGTCCTTTATGTCTTGAAGAATTTCTTCTGCATTATTCATAGTTTGTTCTGGTTCTTGAATAGTTTCTTCTGCAATTTCTTGA
>JABIPM010000021.1 GCA_018658955.1 Candidatus Woesearchaeota archaeon
TAGATCCTTACATAGAGCATCACACGTACTATCTAGGTTTGATTTTAAATAATCCTGACAACATTTAACATCCCCTTTCTCACAAATTGGATTTCCCTCACCATCATTCCCTATATCTTTCATTTTCTGAGTGTATTTTTGATTTTTAATGGCATTTCCAGTGATTGAAGGATTTTGAAAAATAATCAAAGATCCAACTAAGATTACGATGACCCATATTGTTTTTGAGTTTATATTTTTCATTTTTTAATTATTTTCCTTGTTCTGGGTTCCTTGTTCTGGGTTCCTTGTTCTGGGTTCCTTGTTCTGGGTTCCTTGTTCTGGGAGGGACACAGGTATTTCCTTATAACAAAGACATCCCCCCTTTTCGGCAGTAGGACATATATATGTATAAGGGCAGACGGCCTTACTACCGCCGGTGTGAACAGAACATTTATCAGTATTTATAGTTCCTCTATCATGCCCTTTATCCTTACAATAGCTTTTACAATAGTTATGCATACTCATTGCTGCATTATTTAAACAACATTGATCTACCTTATTTTCTGTCCCAGTACATCCGTTTTTTGATCCTCCACAAGTAATAGTATCGCCTGCAGAATCTTCTTCGCAATCATTTGGCAAAGCTGTTTTTATTGTTGGCATACCTGTGAATTTATCTTCGGAATTTAAATTGCCTGCGAACATTGCCGCAGCAAGAATTAATACAACCGTTAATGTGAAACCTCTTCTTTTCATGAATTTGGTTTTATTTACTAATATATAAATGTTAATTTAATTTTGTTTTGGAGAAGTTTGTTTAGGTTTTTTGGCTGTTTTCTTTTTAGTTGCTCTCTTTCTTGTTGTTTTTTTCTTAACAACTTTCTTTTTAGTATTCTTTTGAGCATCAAATCTCATTTTAATTAGAGTATAATTTAGAGGGTTCTTTATTTTGGCACATAGTCCGTCAGGAGAACATATACCCAATGCTTTGTAATATCCTTCATTTGCACAGTTAGGAGGAAGTAGCGAAGCTGAACGATTAACTGCATTTAATTGTGCAATGAGGTATCCCTCTCTTACAGGGTCTCCGTTCTTTTTATTCCATTCGTCCATCTTATGTTTAATTTCTTCAGGAGAATAGTTTAAACTTTTTAAAAAATTAAGCAGTATGAATAAAGCTCTTTTCTTTCCATCTTCTTTTATTCCGTCTAATGCTTTTTTTACACAAGGAGGATAATATTCTTCTTTTACTAATTTATTATCTACTACTACTGCTTCAAAGTTTTTCTTTTCAGGTTGAGCAAAATAATCTTTTCCTTGAACAACGATTGTAGATTTTCTTGTTAATTTAGAATCTTTATTGGGTGCATCAAATGCTTGAATCAATAATGATCTTGCTTCTGGTTCTATTGGTTTTTTTAAGAATTCGATATCTGTGTTTACATTTTCTATTTTTGCTTGTCCTAATTTGAATTTGTTTATTTTATCTGGATCAACAGGCACACTAATTAATCCTGATTTTTCATTAACGGAATAAACTGAACGAAATAGGTGTCTTGAAGAAATTAAAATTGTGTCTATATCTACTATTGCAAATGGATTGAACTTTCCATCAAGAGTTATTTCTTCGAGAGGTTTGCCTGTGAATTTCGAGATTTCTTCTATTGTTGCTTCTGAAAGAATCTTTTCTGAAAGTTTATCAAAAATCATATTTCCTAAAAAATCTGCAACTTTTCTTGGACCTTCAGGAAATAATTGACTTGTTGGCTTCCCATCTACTTCTTTTGGGAATGCTTCAAAGGGAATAAGTATGTGAAATCCTTTTCTCCCACTAAATTTAACTCCAAAGGATTTGATGTTGTAAAACTTTAAGGCTTCAATTAATAGGAATGTGGTAATTTGAGAGTATTCTACGTAGGCGGAATCGATGTCTAATACGCAATCCCATCCGCTTCTCAATGCATTTAATTCTTTTCTGGGCATTCCTGTGACTATCTGTAAAGGATTGCTCCAACGCTCTTCAGATACGTGGAATGAAGAAGCTCCACTTCTAGCGAATTCAAATACATCTGAGCCATATTGTAAGATATCTGGACGTTTACCAAATCCTCCATCACTATATCTTACTGCTACCTCCCTATCTTTTGCTAAATCTAAAATAGCTTTTTGAATAGGTTTACGTGCATAAAATTTTAGAAGATTCTCAAAGTCCATGGCCATGGATAAAGGATACTATGGGCTGTTTAAATAGATTTTGAGCTTAGAACGAGAGTATTAATGATTACAATTAGGGCCATGAACATGGGGTTCTTGTTTTGGAGAAAGTTCTGCTAATTCATTATTTAAAGTGTTTAACTTTTGATAACTTTCTTCAATTTCACCGTCTAATTGTGTAAGAATTTTATTTAGTTCTACTAATTGTTTGTCAACTAGTTCGCTTGATTCTTTTATGGGTTTTTCGATTACTACGTTTGATCCAATGTTAACTAGAACACTAGTATTATCTTTTAATTCTGATTTTAAGAAAATTCCTGAACCTATTGGAGTATTCATTGAGGATCCAACTTTAGTTTTTAGAATGCTTTCTAAGTTTTCTTTTAGAGATGTAAATTCGACCATTTGTTTTTCAACAGTTACTTTCTTTTGTTGTAAGTGATTGATAGCTTGCTCTAACATCTGGAATTCCATGTACTTATTTCTTAGAATTGTTTCGTCTGTCATTTTTGATTTTTTTATTTTTTAGTATTTAAGTTTTGTGTTATGGCAATAGCATTACAGGCACTGATGGTGCAATGGAGTATATCTCCGAGTTTATTTCTAAATCTTCTTCTAGAGAAGTTACAAATGAGAAATAAACTGTTTTTCCTATGTAATTCTGATTGTTCGGAATTGTCCATGTTACCGTACTTGTCCCATTATGATTTAATTGAGATTGTGCATTTGAAAAACCATAATTCGTTGAATTTGACAACATATTCTTGAATATTTGATTATACTCTAAGGGTATTTCTCTCCTATCTGGCAAAGTTAATGGAGGAACCATACTATCAGACATAAGTAAAGTATAATTTCTATATGGGTTTAACCCATCTGTTAAAAAAATATTTATTGTTGTTCCAATTTGTGCTAAATGATTTACAGTTATATTTGCTTGTGAGTTGTCTTCAATGTTCAAGAGAGTTTCTACTTGGTTGTTTGATTCATTTGATTCGTAAATTGAATTATTAGGATCTAGATTTACTTTTACCAAATAATCTTTAAATTTAGGAAATATGTGATTTATTACTGTAGTGTAATTTTCTCCAGGAGGAATATTTGCAATGTTTATTCCTGCACCAGTTCCATCTCCGAAATCAATACTCCCTTCAATGTTTTCTGCAAAAATTGTTCCTTTGTTTTCAATATTATAAACAAAAGAAAACTTTCTAGGATTTATTGGGTCTTGTTTCTTAAAAATTAAAACCGGAGACATATCAGGGGTGCCATTTACAAAAATAGTCATTGTTCCTTGGTTGTTTGATTCATTTGATTCTTGAATAATGTCTTGTGGATCCAATTCAAAATAAAAGGTGTAATATCCCCCTAAATCATAAGTGTGATTAATTAAAATGTTTAAACTTTCTCCTGCATTGATATTTCTTGAATTACTCCCATTAGGATAATCAAAGTTATATTTCCATTCAAAAGTTCCAACTTGTTCGCTTCCCAAATTTATAACAGTAATATTCGCAGTAACAGTTTCTCCAATTTCTATAAAACTAGGCAAATAAACCATATCTAAAATTGTTAAATCGGGTAAACTTTGATTTGAATAAGTTTCTAAGTTGTTGAAATTGTAATTAGGTGACGGTTCTGCAAATTTATTTAATCTTACTTCATAAACATAAATATCCGTACTGTGATTAGGCCCTAAACCGAAGAAAACACTTTCAGTACCTTGTGAATTTGAAGTTCCTTGCCAATTAAATTTATCATCCCCATTTTGAATTGTTAAGTTATTTCTTGTTGAATTCCAAAGGAATGTAGAATCTACTATTGCCCCATTAATATTTACACCCATGTTCTGGCTAGCAATTCCACCCTTATCTGAGGTAATCCAGAGTGCATCTGATCCTGCATTTGCATGATTCATCCAATGAAAGTATCCGCCTGTATTGTCTGATTGGAAATCTGCAAATCCGAAAGAATGATAGTCCCCATCATTATTCCTCACCTTCTTTGTTTTCATCCATAATTCTAAATTATCTGCTTGATCAAACTTTTCTATTGACTTTAGATATGAGGTTCCATGAAGTGCGTAGGCATAGCCATTTGTTTCTATCCAATCAGAAGTATTTATCCACATAGACGAATCAATTATTCCGTCTTCAAAATCATCTGCTAAAATAAATGAAGATTTTAAATCGCTAGTTGATTGGACTGTTTCATTTCCAAAATACAAATAAAATTTAAACTTGCCCTTTGGATCTAATCTTGGAAGTTTTACCCAAACATCTGCAGAAATATTATTACTAGTTTCTATCCAATGAGGGATTGTTTGATTTCCACTAATGGTTGTAAACCTTAAATCTTCAAAATTCTCTTGCATTGTTAATTCATGAGGAATTATTAAATGAATGGAATATTCTGAAAGATCATTTCCAGAAATTTCTTGGACTTCTATTAATCTTCTATGTTGCCAATTTGGATCCCACCAATTTGATGCTGAAACAATACTAGAAGTTAGTATAATGATAAAGAAAGAAAGAATTAAAAATTTTGAAAGTTTTTTTGTTGTGTTTTGCATTTTTTTATTTTTTAGTAGCTACTTTCTTGACGGTTTTTTTCACAACTTTTTTTACTTCTTCTTTTACTTCTTCTTTTACTTCTTCTTTTACTTCTTTTTTTTCAACCTTTGGTTTTGTAACCTTCTTAGGTTTTGAATGTAATTTTCTAACTTTTCTAGGACGTTCAGTCTTCTTTGTTTTTGGTTTTGTAGTTTTAACATCAATGTTTAATGTTTTGAAGGCAGCCACAATTTTATCATGGGAATCTCCTTTCTTAATATCTAATGTTTTGTTAAGAGGCTCTAAGTGACTTATGCTACATTTTCTTCTTCTTGTTTGCCCATCAATTAATACGAAATTAGAATCTATTTTTTCTACAACAACTGCTTTCTTTCCAGCATCTCTTCCTGCGATTTTAACACATACTCTTCCTACATCAATCATTGTTCTTCCTCTCTTGCTTTAGCGATTATTAATTTTCTTGCTGCCATTGAAGATAAAACTCCGCCATATGGCCTTTCAGGTCTTCTTTTTGACTTAGAAATTGTTTGCATCTTTGCTGATCTTGCTTGAGGTACTGCCTGTAAGGGTTTACCTGTAACACCACATACTACTCTAGATGATCTTTTTTGCTTTACAGCTACTTTTGATCTTCCACCAGGTAGACGGATTCTCTGCTTTCCTTTAGTCTTAGAATTTATTGATTTTCCTGCCATTGTGTGATTTAGTTCTAAAATTTGCTTTAAAAAGTTTTGGGTAACTAGAAGCGCTGTATTAGTGAATTTTAAGGATTTTACGGATAATTACGCTAAAGAACACTGCAGATAGAAAGTATGTCCCTAACCATCCTAATCCTGTACCAAATAAAGGAACATTTGCGCTCCAAGTAATAATATCTCCCATTTCTGAAAAAGTTGATCTTAACCATCCAAATACGATAATTAGTGGTATGAATGTAATCATTGTTGGCTTCATACTTAATTTCATGTATTGTAAATTTTTACTCATTGCTTTCTTTTGAATTTTCATGAATTTTTCTGGATTATCTCTCAGAGTTTTCATTTCTTTTTGAAGTTCTTTTAGCTCTTTTTTTAATGCCTTCATTAAATTTTGATCTGTGAAAAATTTATAGAATAAATTAATCATAACTGTTAATAGAATTGAAACTAATATCACAGCCCATGCTGCACCTAACTTCATGAATGGTTGAAATAACCAATCGAAAAAACTTTCTAATACCATCTTTTTATTTCTCCATCATCTTTCTTAATGCTGGATGCATATCCATCATATGTTGTTGTGCGATCTCTTCGTATAATTTGTAAATGATCATAACCGCTAGCAAAATACCTGTTCCATTTGCTAATGCTCCAAGTAAATCTGCGGAAGCTGCCAATACTCCGATTGCAACTCCACCCAGTATTGTTAATGAAGGAATGTATCTATTTAAAATTGCTTCTAATACTCTGGGGTCTCTTCTAAATCCTGGAATTTGTAAACCTGATGCCATCATTTTCTTTGCTTGTGCTGCTGCATCCATACCTGCTGTTTGAACCCAGAAAACTGAGAACAGAACTGCTCCGCCAACCATTAAGACCATGTAAACAATTGCATGTGCAATATCTATTCCTGCCAATGATCCAGTGATCATTCCATGAACAAGATTTGGAGGATATATCCATGCAACTAAACCTGATGAAGGAGTATTTCCTGCGAAAGTACCCAATATAGGTTTACCCCAATTTTCTAATAGTCTCGCCCACAATTGGATGTTAGCTAAAAGTGCCGCTGTTAAAATAACTGGAATGTTTGAAGTGTATAAGAAATTTAATGGCCACCTCATTCCATGACCCCTTACTCTTCCAAAAGATAATGGAATTTGAATCTTCATGGATTGCGCATAAACTGCAAACAGGAAGATAAATATTGTTGCTAAAATTGCTGCTAAAGCTAGTGCTGCACCTAAGGGATTCCTACCCATTAATGACTGGAAAAATACCCAAACTTGTCCTATTGGTGCTTGACCTGAACTAAATGCCCAACTACCGATGCTGTTAAGTGGAGAAAGTGCCCTTACAAAGATTGAACTTGATACTCCTGCAGCGATGAATAGTGAAACACCTGAACCGAATCCATATTTATTGATAACTTGGTCCATGTAAAGTACCATGAAACCTCCCAAGATTAATTGGAATACTAATGTGAATTGCATAACTAAGTATGAAGAAGTCCCTAGTAGATCTGCTGCCGGAGCTAATCCGCCTAAGAATACATAGATAAATGCTTCAAATACAATAAAGAATACAGTCATTACTTTTTGTAAACCTTGGAAAAATATTTTTCCGTCAGGGGTGGTTGTATCGATTTTTAATATGCCTGAACCGGTTAATAATTGAAGTACGATGGATGCTGTTACGATAGGTCCAATACCTAAGGACATGATGGAACCAAAACTTGCTCCAAGAATAATTGAAAGTGATTCAAATTGTGCAAGTGCGTTTTGACCTAAACCAAATAAAGGAATTATGGATAAAACAAAGAATGCAACCAGAATTAAAAGCGTCCATTTTAGTTTTACTTTGAATCCGAGTCTTTTTTCAGAAGGACCTCTTACTTCAGGAAAAATGTTTGCTACTTTTTCAAAAAATTTCATATTAACGAGACCAGTTTTCTATTTTTAACATATTCTATTCTTCAGAAGACTCGGAAGGTGTGGAAAGAACTGTTACCTTTCCTCCATTTGCTTCTATTTTTTGTTTAGCCTTTTCTGAACATGTATCTACTGTAATCTCGTATTTTAATTTTGGTGAACCTTTTCCTAAAAGTTTCTTGTAACCTAAACTTCCTAAATCTAATTTTTGATTTTCTGGAAGGTCACAAATATTAATTGATTTAACTTCAACTGTATTTTTTCTATGGAATCCTCTCTTACCAAAATATGAAAGTCCAAATTTCTTAAGAACTGTGAATTTTCTATGGTCTGCCCTCTTACCTGTACCTGCATTACCATATCCTCCACGGTTACCTGATCCTCTTCTCTTCTTTTGAGAACCTCCTCCGTGTGTTCTTTCTCCTCTGTAACGCTTTACTTTTTTTTGTCTTTTTTCAGTCATCTTAAAGCATCCTTGTTAATATATCTTTGATTTTATCTTTTCTGTATCCCACAACTCCGCCTTGTGCGAATGGAACTTTGATTCCTTTTCTTTCAAATCCTTTTACTGGAGGATTTAATTTAAAGAAACTCTTTAGTCCTGGAACATCTTTAATTTCTTTTTTGAATGAGATAAAATCTTTTGCAAAACTTGCAATATCCGATTTTGTTTTTTCTTTTAGATAATCGTCTGTTAATCTTTTGTTACCTGGAAGTTTCCCTCTTGCTTTGAATAATGCCTCACAAGTTTCTTCATCGATTTCTCCCCAAGTAGCGTCGTTCCTTATTTTTTCTAACATACCCATATGTGATGGATCATTAGGAATAACTACACAAGTGTATTTCTTGTAGAGTCTTAACTTTTCAAAGGTAGCTTTAACGTCATGCCTCATACCAGGCTTTCCCTTAATTCTAATTACTGCAATTCTTCTTTTTTCAGTCATTTTAAAGTTTTGAACCCTCCACAATTCCTAATTTTTCTATGTGGGATTCTTGAATTTTAACTTTTGATAGATTCTTTAATGCTGCAAAACACGCTTTAAGTAAATTTAATTTTGTACCTGTGTGTCCTGAAGTTTTAGAATAAATATCTTTTATTCCTGCCATTTCTAGGATTCTTGCACATTCTTTTTCAACAACTAATCCAGTACCTTGTGGAGCTGGCATTAACCTAACTTTTACTGAACCGCATTTTCCTTCTACTGCGAATGGAATTGAAGTCGGTTTAGGTTCTGCTGATTCCCATGATCCTGATCCTCTTCTTATTTTGATTAAGTTTAATTTTGCTTGTCTTGTGGATTTTTCTCTTGCAGGAACTGTTTCTCTTGCCTTACCCATCCCAATACCTACATAACCATCATCATTTCCAACAAGTGCCAATGCTGAGAAGCTAGCTTTGTTTCCTTCTTTGGTTTTCTTTTGAGTTTGTCTCCAAATACTCTTCTTTCCACCGCCGAATTTTCCTTTTGATTGCCCAATGTTTAGTAAATCTGATCTTAAACCTGGAACTAATGCATCAACTATTTCTGCTTCTAAAATAGTATAACCATTATCTAATACCTGATCAATATCTGTAATTTTGCCTGCCTTTACTTCTTTACCAAGTTTAGTTATCGGTGTCCAATTGTCTGAATTAAAATCTCTACCTCTAGAAACTCCCTTAGGCATATTGCCTTCTGCTCTTGTTTCTCTTGATTTTGATGTTGGTTTTTGTTCAGTCATTTTATTTCTTTAATTTGTTAATTATTTCTTCGTAATTTTGTTTCTTTGTTACATGTTCACCTTTTAAGCGTTCTTCTACAGGGAATACTGAAGCTTCTAGCTCTTTTCCGTGTGAAATACTTACACCTGCATCTGTAATTCCTTTTAATGCCGCGAAAATTGCTCCTGTAGTGTGTGGTTTTCTTGAACCTAAGTCTGGAACAACTTCTCTAATCTTTAATTCTTTAATTTTATTACCTGCTAAAAGTCCAGTAATGTAAGCTGTAGGAATATTCTTTAATGAACCTTTTAATCCATGAGACTTAGGTAATGTTTGTGAAGATGTTGATGATAACACTTTATCTCCGTCAGGAGTAAATTGTACTAACTGAATAACAATATTCTTTAATGATCTTCTAATTACTAGTCTTGGTCTTCCTGCTTTCAGTAAACTAAGTCTTTTTCTGTAATCAGTTCTTCCTTGTCTTTTCCTTTTGTAAGGAAGTCCATTCTTTGTTATGTTTTTCATTTTTTACCCAACTTGTGCTCCTCAATGTAAAGCCTAATGTGTCTTCTACTTCTGAAAAAACCACCTTTTGATTTTCTGTAAAGTAAACGATATACTTTTGTTTCGATTATTTCTTTTTCTTTTAAGTATCTTAGTAAGTCTCTAATTGCTCTAATCTTATTCATCCAAGCAGTTTTCTTAGGAAGTCTTGCATTGTGTGTTCCGCTTCTTCTTCCTTGGCCAGATCTTCTACCCTTTCTCTTTTGTTTTAGAGTTTTTCTGAATCTTGCTTTGGAGATTCCTTTGTTTTGTTCTTTTGTAATTATTTTATCTTTAATTAATGAACGAATATCTGCTGAAGTAATTGCTTCTTTAATGCTCTTAAGTTCTGAAATGTTGAATCTAACTTTGTTCTTTCCACACTTCAATGCTTGTGCCGCAATCCTTTTTTTACTTGTTAAGTTCATTTTTTATTATTCTTTTTTCTCCAAGATTTTTTTCTTTTCTTCTTTTACTTGGGCTTCTTGTTTTTCTACAGGAGCTTTTTCTTTAGGTTTATCCTTTTCATCCTTTTTCTTTTCTGCTGCTTTTTTCTTAGCTTCTTCTTTAGCTCTCTTATCTTTTCTTTGTTGAATTCTTTGCTTGTTAGATTTCAATGAATCTTCAATTGCTTTAGTGTATGATTCAACATCTTTAATGTTTAAAATTTGAATATTATTTTTTTTACATTCTTGAATTATGATCATTCTCTTTCTCTTTCCAACGGTTGCACCAATTGAAATTGGAGTTTTGATTCCTTCTAATTCTGATAATGTATTGATTAAAATTATTTCATGTCCTTCTCTTGTTAATCCTCTTACTTCTTTAGGTGAAGAAAATCCCATTGAAGGCTGCCTCATATAACTTCTTAGTTTCTTACGAATCTTAGAGTGTTGACCCTTTGGTTGTCTCCAGTGATTCCTAAGTCTAACCATTGTATTAGCTCCTTGCTTTAGGAATGTCGGCTTCTTTGCCTTTGCTTTATTTCTTAAATCTAGTAATTCTTTCATTTTTTATCGCTCGGTTTTAATGTAATGTAGCACCCATCTTGGAAAGTACGCCTATCTCTCTTCTTGATGAAAGTTGCTTTTTCAATGTTTGCTGCAGTTTGACCTGCATTTTCAATCTCAGAGGATTTTATTGTGATGTCTTCTCCTTTGATTTGCACATCTACTCCTGAAACTATTGTTGCTTTTCTAGGGATTTTTTCTCCTAAAAAGTTTGTTACTACGACTTCTGACCCTTCTTTCTTTACAGTCATAGGGAAGTGACCTGAACAAATTTTCAGTTCATATGTAAATCCCTCAGTTACACCTAGTAATTGATTTTGAATATGTGCTTTAAGTGTATTTAATACTCTTGTGAATTTTCTTTTTGTTGATCTTGAAGATACAATAAGCATATTACCTTTTTGTTCTAACTGTACTAATGGATTGAAAAAATCTCGTGAATTTTCTCCTGCAGGACCTTTCAAAGTTAACACTGATTCTTGAAGAGTTGCTGTAACTCCTTCTGGAAGGTTTATTGTGTGACTTATTCCGGTATCTTTTTGTTCTGCCATTGTTAGTAAATATATGCGATTAATCTTCCTCCGACTTTTTGTTCTTTTGCTTGTTCATGAAGCATTAATCCTTTTGAAGTTGAAATTAACATGTGTCCAAAACCTTTAGCTGGAAGATATCTTTTTTCAAATTTTTCAAAGTTTTCTAATTTAACTGGGAATCTTGGTTTAATTACTCCGCATTTGTTTAATGTTCCAATTAAATTTACTACGATTTTTCCGCCTTTCTTATCGTCAATTACTTCTTGATCTCCGATGTAACCGTTTTCTTGCATGATAGTTAATACTTTTAATACTACCTTGGAGACAGGTCCAACTATGCATTCTGCCTTTCCTGCTTTTGAAGCAAGATATATTGTGTTCAACACGTTAGCTAATGGGTCATTTAACATTTTTTTCCTCAAGAGTATTTTTTAAATCCTATTTTTATTGCGATATCTCTAAAACACTTTCTGCAAAGTTTTAGATTGTATTTTTGAATATGTCCGGATTTTGAACCACACCTTCTACACTTTTTCAAATTCTTCCCACAAGTACGTAACTTTGGTGAATTGTGTTTTTTATATTTTAACAGCTTAGCAGGTTTTGCTTTAAGTTGTTTAAACATTTTAGTGTAACTTTTTGTAGTCATATTGTTTTAACCCCATATTTTGTTTTCATAAATGAAATTGCATTTTCTTTTGTAATTTTATGAGCTTTAGGTACACTTTTTTTATGTGATGCCCTTCTCTTAATTCTAAATCCTTTTCTTTGCAGAGTAACTGCCAATTCTAAACCAGTTATTCCAATTTCTGGATCATATTCAATTCCAGGAATATCTAAATATTCATGAATTCCAAATGAAAAGTTTCCATGATCATCAAAAGAAGATTCTTTTAATTCTTTTTTCTTTGCATCTAATAATTGTTTTAATAATTCTGCAGCCTTTTTTCCTCTAACTGTAACTCTACATCCCAATTCTAAGCCTGGACGAACACCCCATGTAGGAATTCTTCTTGAAGACTTAGTAGTTACTGATTTCATTCCTGAAATTTTATTCAATAACTTTAGAGATTTTTCTAATTTTGGTCCAGGTCCTCCTGTACCACAGTTTAAAGAAACTTTCTCTACTGAGATTTCTCTCATTACGTTTTCCTTAACAGCTTCCGCCATTATAAGTCTCCTCCGACTACATATGCATATTCTTTTGCTGTTTCAATTGATTCTTTTCCAATTTTAACTATGATTTTTTGAACTGTTGAAAGATTTACTCTGTCTAAAATTTCATCTACAACTGCATTGTGCCCCA
>JABIPM010000034.1 GCA_018658955.1 Candidatus Woesearchaeota archaeon
AGCGCGTCTGCCTCCATATTCATGCATGAAAATAGCAATCTTATCTCTCAATCTCATTAATTCTCCGAGGTTTCCTTCATCTCTTGCTTTAACTACAGCTTCAAACATTTGTCTATAAACTTTTGTAAACTTATTATTGGGTGCCTTGTCTGGATGTACTTGCATAACTAATTCCTTGAAGAGTGGTTCACACTCTTTTTTCATTTGTTCCATAATTTTTACATAGTATGCTTCAGGGGCCTGACTATTTGTATTTCCATATTTGTTTGATAGAAAATCTTCTTTTGAGATCCCTTGTTTTGTGGCCATTTCAATTATTTTATTAAAAACTGAAAGCCTCCTCATAGTTTGATTTCTAATTTTATCTGCTTCTTCAGCTGTAATTGCTTTTCTTCTTCTTCTAAACAACTCATAAGAATAGGCAATATACTTTTGTTTCAAATCATTGATTCCCCTTTTACGTTCAACAACAGGTTGAGAAACAGGTTCTACTGTTGGTTGTTTAGTGGTTGGTTCAGACTTCTTTCCATCCCTCTTCAAATTAATAATTATTTTCCAATATTGATTAATTGTCCACTGTCCAATATTTCCATAATAGGGTTTACTCCCAGATTTTAAAGCTTTAATCGCCTTTCTTAATTTTTCTAACAAGTCTAAAATTTGAACTTCAGATAAACTAATTCCAGAAATATGCATCTTTAATTCATCTACATCACCTAGTTTACCTATAATTTGATTTAACCCTCTAAGAATTCCTTCAAAATAAACCTTCATAGATTCCAATCCATCAAATGGTGTTCGGTGCCCATTCAAAGTTTTTTGAATATCGCTTAGAGCCTTAATAATTTTATTCAATTCTTTTGTTAAATTTGCAGCATCAACGGTTAAAGATTTATTAGACTGAATTGTTGCAATTAATGCTTGAATCCTTGTAAGTAATTGTTTTATTTTTGCATCATCTTTTTCGAGGTTATCAATGAGATATTTCAATAATGATTCTATACGTTTCAACCTTCCTTCATCCATAACTTTTGGTTTGGCGGGATCAACAACTTTTGGATCTTCAAAGTTAATTGTGGTCTCACTATAGTCTGCAGTACTGCTAGTTTTACTTTCAATAATTTCTGGATCTTTTGGATCTTTTGGATCTTTTGGATCTTTTGGATCTTTTGGATCTTTTCTAGAGAAATCAGGGATACCTTTCATTCTTCCACCGTTAATAAAATAATTCATTATCTGAGGAACAGTCAAGAATAGAACGACTGTACTTACAATTATTGTAATTGGCCAGAATAAATCCATACTACCAAAACCAAAACTAAAAAATTCAAGAGTGCTAAGTCCAGTAAATGAAGAAACTAGGTACCACATAAAATAAGTAGCGATTAAAGATGCAAAAAAAGAAATAGCTTTATTCAGGCCCATTTTTTTATGGAACAAAGTAAATATTCCATAAAACACAGCGATAGATGCTAAGAAAAATACAACCATTGCACTTTCAGCAAGTAAATATACTCCAGTATTGTTTTCAAATAAAACCAAACCTAATGATAACGCCACACCAACACTAACTGCTAAACCTTTTCCAGCACCACCTTCGAATTTTTTACCAAATACTGCCTTACCCAAAAATACAAAGATTCCAAAGAAAATGAAAAAATCTATCCATCCAGGATACATATAATACAAACTTACAATATCATCAAAACCATAACCAAACATTCCCCATCCGGAATAACTTTGGCCCAAATACACTAATGCGTCAACAGCATTCATTAAAATAAAACTAAAACCAAAAGAAAATGCTAGAAATCCCAATAACTTCCTATACAATAAACTATCTAAGATTCTTTCCCCTTTTGACATACTTAAACTCCTAATTTAATCATTTATAATAATTACTTAATTTATGTTGGATTGAAGGTAACACTCATAGCAAGTAAATTAAACAATATAATCCCAATAAAGCACACAATAGTATACAAAGTCATACTTCTTTTAATATTAGCTGCGATTCTATTTCGAGTAGTAGTGGTATCCATGCCCCTTTCAATGCTGGTACTCAATATAGTCAAAATAATAGTTATCTGTAATACATACACTCCCACAACAATTTGAAAAAAATAACTAGGAATTGCATCTTTAATATTTAACATGCTTGTAATTGCTGCTAAATTAGTTGGCGCATCTGCACCGCCACTACCAAATTGTTCAAATGAAGTATATAGCTTATTTATAATTGTAGTAACCATGCTCCCAATTCCTACAACAATTCCTGCAATCAATGGAGTTAAGAAATTAATTTGGCTAGTCATACTACTAAGAATATCTGCAAGCAAATCTTTTAATCTTTCATTAACTTGTTTGATTCTATCTACATATTTACTAATTGTAATCAAACTTGCACTAACTACTTGTGGGCCTTTTTTTGCACTTTCCACTAAAACCTTCATAGTGCTCTGAATTAAATTACTAGGATACAACAATATTGCTCCAACTTTAGCATCAAAGATGGCCTTATCCATTCCATACCCTAATTTTCTGATGTTTCTATCCACTGTACTAAAAAAATTCCCAGTAGGGGTTCCAGTCATAGTTGAAGCAACTTCTCCAAAAGCCATCTCTGAAGGAATACCATCACCAATACGATTACCTAATTGAAATATCGCCCCACTAAATTCTTCTTCAAGATCATCAACTTTTTTCTTAATTTTAATCAGTCTTCTAGTCTTAATATTATAATACATAGAAACTCCAATTGCTAAACCAATAGGAATTAACAAGCTCATTAACAGAGCACCAACACCGTACGGGCCCCCAAAACTTTTCCAATCAAAAAAAGCACCCATTCCAAATAAATCAAAATCTAACCCAGGACTAATAATAGGAATCAACAAAGGCATGAAGCCAACTAAACAAATAGATGCAGCAACAAATATTGAAACTGCCTTTGGACTAAAAGGAACCAACCTACCATTAATGGTCCATTGTTCGTAAACTTTGAACTCAGGATTTGATTTCAATATTTCACTTTCACCATAACCTGTAGGCCTTTTAGCAAGCATATTATTTCCCATTGCAATCAAGACAACAGGCAATATTAAATTATACATCAATGCTAAGTGGTACCATTGAACTGAACCACCCATAAAACTTCCAACTAATGGAAACATAATCAAACCCAAAACTGGCAAGATTACACCAAGCATGTATAATAATGTAATTGGACCTTTCAAGTTATGTGCATAATGCAACATTTTATTGTAAGTTCCTTCAAGCATTACTTCCAAAGATTTTTCTAACAAAGTTACTCTTCGAGAATTATCTGGCTCATACAAACTACCTTCAATCAAATGAAAGGACTCAACAAATTCTAAATTATATTCTCTCCAACCTTTCAAATAATGATCCAGACTTTCTTTGATACTGAAAAATTTTTGAGTTTCAATATCCCAAAATACTTTTTTCAAATCTAAACTTAAGGGGGGGCCGACATGTTGCGCAGCAAATTTAACGGCATGTTCCAAGTTACTTGTATGCCTCATGTACATCACAATGTATAATATACATAAAACCATTTGATTGCTTGCTTCCAATCTCCAACGATTAGCCAAAAAAATAGGCATATTACTAAGAGGTTTTATTGCAACAGCACCAACAAGAATTAACAACAGAGGAAAGAAAAAACTAAATGCCCCCAATGCATAACTCAAACCCAAAACCAATATCCCAAAAAATATCAAACCCAAACCCACTAAAGCTCCAAAACTTGCAGCTGCAGAAGGAGTAACATTCAAATGAGCAGTCTCAATACTTTCTTCTAATTTAGGAATATCTTTTGATGAAGGAGTTACTTTCAATATGCTTTCAGCAATTTCACACCACCTTTCATAATTAGTAACTTTTGTTTCTAAAATTTCAGAACGAAATAATTCATACTCTTTATTCATAATTTCAGGTTCAAATTCAGCAATGTAATCTTCACCATATTGGTCTTCTAACTTCTTTTCATACTTATCAATAATATCGTCAACTTTCTTTGCCATCTTATCGTTTATACGTACGTATGTATCCTCTTACCCAATCGTCCCATTCTTGGAAAACTCGTTTATTATCAATATCACCGACTTCTGTTCTAATTTGTTCAATCAATCTATGGAACATATCATTTGAAGCTACAGTAAAATTAGATTCTAAAATTTCTAAATTATTTGTTTGAACTGCATAATCTACTAATGTCTGTTTAATTTTTCCTCTCAACATAATATTTTCCCAAACAGCATCCCAATTTCCTGCCCATTCTTTAACATTTCCTGCAATAGATTTGATAATTTCACTTTCACCATTTATTAAATCAGGAGTAGGAACTAACTCATCTTTTTTAGCATCATATTTCATTAGATCCATAAATCCCCTTTCAACTAAAGGATCATCAGTCCAATGCTTCCTAACTTCAGTTATAGATAAAACTCTTTTCCAACTATTTAATCCGTCTGCACTCTTAACAGGATTTGCAACAATGATTGCATCTGTTGCTTTAAAGCTTGTTTTAGGAACTTCTAAATCATTGACAACTCTGTCATAAACCCCATAAGGACTAGCACCGTGGATTGTTCCTGCAACAACATTAGCTAAAGCTCCAGTTCTCATTGCCTCATATAATGCACGTGCTTCAACACTTCTAACTTCTCCAACAATTAAACTGCTATCTCCCAATCTTAAACTTGTACGAATACCGTCATCAGCACCCATCTCTGCACCACCCTTACTTAATGCAGATCTTACTTTCATATTTTGAATATTATATCCTAACTTTCTCATATATTTTACAGGAAGTTCTAATGTATCTTCAACTGTAATAATTCTATATTTACGCATAATCTCAACTAAAAAACTTCCAAGTAAACTGGTTTTACCACTACTTCTTGTTCCTGCAACCAACATAGTTCTTGCACCGTCAATCATAAAACTAATCAGTCCTGCACCCATAGAATTAATCATCCCGTTATGGACAAATAAGGGTAAAGTCCAAGGTCTATCCCTGTGTCTTCTAAATGCAAATGCCAATCCCTCTGGACTAAGAGGTTTTGTCAGGATTGCTACTCTGGCCCTTCCACCAGGAACTTCTAACTCTGTGTCCAATACAGAATTTGCCTCATCTAATGGCCTAGCACTTAATAACCTAAATTTGGTTGCCCAACTCTCAGCATCATCAAAACTAGGAGTCACATTAGTATAACAATCACCATATTCTTGATGAACTAAAAACATAGGAGTTTTACCCACCGGACTGTTCACAGTAATATCTTGAACTTTGGGATCTGCAAGTAAAATTTCAATTAATCCAAATCCTACAGTATATCTCACCAGTATTTGTGCAAGTTCCGCTAATCGTTCATATGAAACATCATAACCTTTATTCTTTGCCAGCTCCCCTAATAAATCTCTGCCAATATTAAAAAAAGTAATCCTCATCCTATCGGGATCTAGAAATTCTTCATTCCTGGGTTTGTGTCCTGCCAAAACATTCTTAGCAATCTCTAATAATTCATACTCATCTTCTTTTAATTTAAATTCCACTGGGACTACATGATAATAAGTTTTGATATCATTAGGCATTCTAAACAATGTAACTTCATTATTTCCAACCATATAGAAATCTAATTCTTCACCCTCGAGAGGAGGATTAGATTTTAATCGAGTATACATAAAATCAGGAGTAATTATTGCCCTGAAAACTTCACGATAAGATTCCCTATTTCCAATATGGTATCCATCTAATTTGTCGCCCATTAATTTAATCAAACGAGTATTTTCTAATAAGTCTAAAATCTCTGTAAGTAGTTTAATATAACTAGCCCTTGTTCTTGCAACATTATCATCATTGTCCCTCCCAAATAAAATTCTTTCTTCACGCAAGATTCTCCTTGCTTCAACATAAGCCCCTAGGGGGTCCCCTTTTAACAAATTTAATACAAGATACTGGATCTCACCCAATTTATCCCCAAAAAATCTAGAACTTAGTTCATCAAATCCCCAACTAGCAATACTCAAAATTCTTTTACCTTTTACTAAATGGTTATACACTCCTGCAATTTCAATTAATAATAATGTTTGATCATATGAATAAACAAATTTCTTTTGTTGATGGAAAATAATTCTTTGAACACCTGGAGAGCTAACTAACATCTCTACAACCTTAGTCATAACATTAGAGTTATCTTCTAAAGAAGGGGTATATGGCCAAGAAGTAGCATCAACTTTTAATACTTCTTCATTCCCTTCTCTAACTACCTCATAACCACCATCTTTTTCTAAAACCATACTAATATTTTGCTCAAATTGCTTATATAATTTACCAATCTAAAGTTCAAAGAAAGTATTTAAATAGAATATAGTATGATTATAACTGAGAGAGGTAACACCGTGGCTATGCCAGATTATAATCCAACTGATCAAACACATATTGTAGCAGATTTAAACTCGAGGGTGCGTTCTTTAGAAAATAAATATAACACGCTAACTGAAAGACTATTAGTAATTAATCAAAATATGATTCACGAATACAAAAAATTAATGGAAGGGATGAGAAATATTTCAAAGGATTCTAAGATTACACGCATGAATGTTTCAAGCACTCAGGAAGCAGTTAGAAATGTAGTAAAGGAATTAAGCATCTTTGCAAAAAAAGATCAAATTAAAATGTTAGAAAAATATATTGACATGATTAATATATTAAAACTTGTGACGGATGAACAGCTAGAAGAAAGATTAGAAAGCTTTAAATTAGATTTAAACAAACCTAAAACTGAAAGAGGTGTAAAAGTTGCCAGAAAATAGTCCAATTGAAAAAGTATTAGAATTACAAAAAACAGGTAAACCAAATACAGAGATAATACAATCCCTTCAGACAGAAGGTTATTCTTTCCAACAAATTTCTGAAGCACTTAACCAAGCTCAAGCAAAAAATGCTATGGGTGCAACTGAACCAAAAGAAGAACAAATGCAACCATCTGTAATTTATTCCAAAAATCAAGCAGCTCCAATGGCACAAGAGACAATGCCCATGCGAAAAGAACCTGCCCCTCCTGCGCCTTCAGGCATGCCAGAAGAATTCAGAGTTCCACAAATTCAAGAGCCAATGGCACAATTCAATCCTCCATCCATTCAACCTACAAGTGAAGATATGGAAGAAATAGCAGAAGCCCTTGTTGATGAAAAGTGGCATAAAATGATGGAAGAATTAGGAGATATCAATGCCTGGAAAGAAAAAACTAACAATGATGTTAACGCAATCAAACAAGAAATTATGAGAATGCAAAACAGATTTGAAAATCTACAGAACTCAGTGGTTGGAAGAGTTAAGGAATACGACCATTCAATCTCGGATGTAGGAATTGAAATCAAAGCACTCGGTAAATTATTATCAAATATCATTAGTCCATTAACAACTAATGTTAAGGCTCTTGAAAAGTTAATCAAAGACTTAAAAGAATAAAAAAATTAATTTCTTCTGAAATTATTTATTTTCGCCTAGGAAACTAATAGTTCTTGATGCAATTATTAACATGAAGAGTAAACCTAACACATTTCTACTAAAAATTAATCTTTTAGTTGTTGCCCAGAATCCTGTTCCCTGAGTTACCATCAAAAATGGACCATATGCTTTAGTTAAAGCAAGTAAAAACATGGCAATTATTGCGATAAGAGCTACTGTTATTACTGCACTATGCTTAGTAACATTTTCCATAGATTCATTATTAACTCCTATGAACATGAAAAACATAAATATCATCAATACTAAAAACATAAACATAAAGAACCATGGTAAAAAACTTCCAATTACAATCTCACTTCCCGGAGACATAGCGGTTAACATTGCAAAGATAAATGCAACCATTGCATTAAGTCCATCGGATTTACCTAAAAATCCAACCTTCTTTAATAGTGCATACATTACAGCAAAAACTAAGATAAAAACAAACACTAATGAAAGTGCTCCTCCAACCCCGCTTGCTTCAAATATTGTTGACATTTATTACTTTCCTTTATTTATACTCTTTCCAAAGGATTCAAGAACATCTCCAAAATCATTACCATTATTTTTAGAAGAATTGTCATCTTTCATTACAAACATAACAAACATAACCCCAATTAGCAACATCCATGCCATGAACCTTGTTCCAGGATCAATTGAATAATAAAGACCTCCAAGACCCCCACCATAATCACCATACCCT
>JABIPM010000012.1 GCA_018658955.1 Candidatus Woesearchaeota archaeon
AAAGTTCCAATTTTTTGTCCAGCAATAACTGACGGATCAATGGGGTTTCAACTTTACATGTTTCAGCAAGACAATCCAGAGTTCATAGTTGATGTTGTAAAAGATTTCTCAAATATCTTATTTAGTGTATCTCAAGATGATAAAAAAGGAATTATTTCTTTAGGTGGAAGTATCTCAAAACACCATGCAATTTTAGCAGGGGTTTTAAATGGTGGAATGGATTATGCAATTTATATGACGACAGCAAGACCAACTTCCGGAAGTATGAGTGGGGCAACAACCAACGAAGCAAAATCGTGGGGTAAGGTAAAAGATGATTCTGACGTAGTTACAGTAGTTGGAGACGTTACAATTAACTTTCCTTTAATGATGACTGCAGCACTAGAAAAACTCTCTAGGGAGGGATTAATCGATGAGTAGGGCTAAATTTATCTTAAACAAGAGTAAAGTAATTGAACAGTTAAACAAAACATATGAATTAACAGATATAGTGTCTTATTTTTTGAAAACAAACTATGAAGTTGGAAAAATATTGGAAAAAGAATCTAAGTGTCAATTTAGCGTACATTCTATGAAAGTTGCACACGAAATAGAGTCTCCAGAAAGAATTTGGTTTTTTGCTCAAGCATGGAATAAAGAAGAATTAAAAAATTTACTAAAGAGAGAAATAACCTCATTTGTAGTAGATAATGAAAAAGATCTACAAGTTTTACTAGAAAACACAACTACCAAAGTAAATCTACTTCTAAGGATGAAATTACAAGAAAATACTGTTCATACAGGAAAACATTTCGTATTTGGATTTTCTTCAAAAAGAGCAAATGAATTAATCGGCGAATTATCCACTCACAGAAAAATAAACAAGATAGGAATTCATTTTCACAGAAAGACGCAGAATGTAAGTGAATGGGGAATAAAAGAAGAATTACAAGACTCATTAACACAAGAAACATTAGATCAAATAAGTTTCGTAAACATTGGGGGAGGACTTCCAAGCATTTACAAAAATTATAAATTAGAAGCATTAGATTCAATTTTTACAAAAATAAAAGAAGTAAAGGAATGGCTTAATCAAAACGAAGTAAAAATGATTATTGAACCAGGAAGATTCATTGCTGCACCTTCAATAAAGTTAGAAACAAGTGTAAAAAATGTTTATAATGGAAATGTTATCGTTAATGCATCAGTATATAATTCTGCAATGGATACATTCATAGCAAATATCCGATTAAATGTAGCAGGAGAAACGACAGCAGAAGAAGGAAGACCATTCACAATTAAAGGAATAACTCCAGATTCCTTAGATATTTTTAGATATAGGGTATTTTTATCAAAAAAACCAAAGATTGGGGATCAGATAATCTTCCTAAATGCCGGAGCCTATAACTTTTCAACAGATTTTTGTAAATTGCCTAAAATACCTACAGAGGTAGTAGAATGAATTGGATGGATCTTCCAGAAGAATATACTAAAGAAAATTCTTATTTCAAAATTCTTCCAATCTCATATGAACAAGCAACAACCTATGGGGATGGAGCTTCAAAAGGGCCAGAAGAAATAATTAAAGCATCTAAACACTTAGAATATTACGAAGATCAATTCAATAATGAACCTTTCACAAAAGGAATACACATATTACCTGAATTAAAATTAAATTCAACACCAGAAGACATGGTTAAACAAGTATCAGAAACTGTTTCAAATCAAAAAGGATTTTTAGTTTCATTGGGTGGGGATCATGCAATAACCATTGGAACAGTTAAGGGTTTAGAAGAAGATTTTTCAGTAATAGTATTTGATGCACATTCAGATTTTAGAAATGAATGGAACGGTTCAAAATTAAACCATGCATGCGTATCAAAACAAATTTCAAAAAACCATGATTTAGCATTAATTGGAATTCGTTCTCAAGATATAGAAGAACATAATGAAATAACTAATAATTCCAACATCCACCAACTAAAATCATATGATTTTTCAGTTGAAAAATTAAAAGAACTGCTCCCTAAATTAAAAGAAAAAGTTTACATTTCAATAGATGTTGACGTATTTGATCCTCCATTTTTAAAAAATACTGGAACTCCTGAACCAGGAGGATTGCAATGGGACCAAATAATTAATTCATTAGAAGAAATATTCAAACAAAAAGAGGTAATTGGGGCAGATATAGTAGAATTTGCACCAAAAGAAAACTTCAGAACAGAAGCATATTCTTTAGCAAGATTAGTTTACAAAATATTTTCACTCAAACTCAAAAATATCCTTAATAGGTCTTAAAATTTTATTATTTGCAGTAGTTAGATATTTTCCTTCTTTTAACAACCATAATCTACTACCAATTAAACTTTCAAGAGTCTCGAGATTCTCCATAGTACGATAATTCGTAGATTCATCCCTCATAAATTCTTCGATAGAGATGCCATATCTTCCATTAATTAATTGAAATATATCTTCTTGAAAATCTTTAGTAAAATCTATTTCTTTAGGAATAAACCCAATAACATTATACCATTTTTCTTCATAATTTCTCCCATTATGAAATCTTCTCCAGTGGTTATGGTATTTAGAGGGGTTAAATCTGTTTGCACCCAATTTTAATGGGATTTTAAATGCCCCATATTCATCTGGAGATTCACAATACTCCATATAGTATTTTTCATCCTTATCTGTAATTAATCCATATCTCTTAAAACTCATTTAAACTACCAATTAAAATATAATCCATAAGCTTATAATATTATTTAGAGACTTCAAAATAATGGTTAAAATCAATGTTTACATAGAACGAGACGATGTAACAAAACAGGTAGAGATTTCTAAAAAAACAACAATCAAAGATATTCTAATTCAATTAAACATAAATCCAGTTACAGTAATTGTAACTAAAAACGATGAATTGTGTGATGAATCAGAAGAAATTAACTCAAAAGATAAACTAAAGATTATTTCAGTAGTTTCTGGCGGATAAAATGAAAAAAATAATTTACAGCGATCAAAGTGGAAAAAGTTATACTAAATCCGAATTTATTAGATATTTTGAAGCAAAGGTTTTCAGAACTATTAGAAAGTACGGCATGTTTGATAAAGGCGATAAAATAGTTGTTGCAATGTCTGGAGGTAAAGATTCGGTAGCAACAGCACATATTCTAAATCAAATAATTTCGAAAAGAGGAGAACAATTAGAGGCATTATTAATTGATGAAGGAATACCTGGTTACAGAGACATTACAATAAAAGATGCCAAAAAATTCTGTAAAGATGAAGGGATTAAATTAACAATTGCAAGTCCAAAAAAAGAATTTAAATTTACTTTAACTCAAGCATTAAACAAATTATCAAAAAACCCTTGTAATATGTGCGGAACACTTAGAAGATACCTTCTAAATTTATATGCTAAAAAACTAAATGCGACGAAAGTAGCAACAGGCCATAACTTAGATGACGAAGCACAAACAGTTCTAATGAATCAATACAAGGGAAATGTTCAACTTTCTGCTAAATTGGGGCCAGTAACGGGGGTAACTGAACATAAAAAATTCATAAGAAGAATTAAACCGCTGTATTTTATGACTGAAAAAGAAGTTGCAATTTACACAACTCTAAAGGGATTTCAAGTAATTTATACTGAATGCCCAAAAGCAAGAGACTCATTTAGATCAACAGTGAGGGATCAAATTAATGATTTAGAAAATAACTATCCAGGCATAAAAAATGGCATAATCAACTCATTTCTAGAAATGTTACCCAGATTAAGAAAAGAATTGGCTCCCAAAAGCAAGATTAGAGAATGTGAATCCTGCCAAGAACCTGCAGCTAAGAAAATATGCAGCATGTGTGAATTATTAGGCGAATATAGGCAAGCCAAATAGGTAATAATAACCTTTAAAACCTATTAAAATTCAAAATTTCACCATGAAATTAGAAAATTTATTAGATAGAAAAGCCGAATTATCTAAATATTATGAATTAGGGTTAAAATTTGAAGACCATGAAAGAGGGCCAATAAATTCTCTTATTAAAGATTTTAACAAATCAATCAAAGAAGAAATAAACATAATTACTCTGTATGAACAAACAGTGAACGATAATCAAGAATTAATTTCATTATTAGAAAGACAACATGAAACATTAAGAGATTTAGATGATATTTCCGAAAACCTAGGATATATTCATAGCAAAGAAAGGAATATTGAAAATAGATTAAGAAAAGTGTTATGTCCAAAATCAGATACACATAGATTAATGTTTGATTTCTATGACAAATTAAGTAAAAAATATGGGAATTAACATGGATGATTATTACAACGAAATTGCGTTAACTTATAATGAACTTCATGGTGAAGAACAAAAGAAAAAAGCAAACATAATTCTAAAAGAACTGTTAAAACAAAAGAAATCAGGAAGGCTATTAGATATTGGTGGAGGAACAGGAATTGCAACAGAGTTATTCATTGAGCACTATGATTGTATTCTTATTGATCCTTCAGAAAGACTTCTTGATGTGGGTTCATATAAAATGGAAAAAATACTTGCAGAAGCAGAACAATTACCCTTTGCAGAAAGTAAATTTGACATTATAATTTCATTAACTGCGTTACACCACACAGAATTAGAAAAAGCACTGTCTGAATTAAAGAGAGTTGCAAAATCAGATGCATTAGTTGCAATTTCTTTTCTAAAGAAATCAGTAAAGCTAGAAAAATTTAGAGAATTATTCAAGAAAGATTTCCCGAAAACAAGAGAAATCGAAGAAGACAAAGATATTCTGTTCTTTAATTTCTAAAAACCTTTATATAGTAAAATTAATTAAGAACATACATTAGGGTGATTAGTCGGCATCTTCTAAGCAGCCTTCATCACTAATTTCAGATGAATCTCCTTTGAAATTCCTTAACCATCTAGACACAATGTTTTCATTTGGCATACGGAAACTTTCCGGATTAGAATACTTAAAAGTATGCAATATACAGTATATACAACATGAAAAGATACAAACGAGAAGAAATTGATTTTAAATACAACCTAGGGATTTACTGGAGTATTTTGAAAAAGCATAAGCCGGTTATGTTTATTTTACTACTTCTAGTTCTATTCGTTGAAGCTAGTCACACTCTAACAAAATTTCTTTTCAAAGTATTAGTAGATAAGGGTGAATTATTAGTCAAATCAGAAATAACTAAAGACTATTTTGTTGGCATACTTTTGATATTATTAAGTGTGTATTTGCTTTTAGTATTTTTAAGATCCATTTCTAATTGGTGGGACCATTATTTGTTAGCAAAATTGGATGGAGAATTAATTTATGACATTAAAGAGAAATATTTTAACCACCTAGTAAATCTTTCACATAATTTTCATACTTCTAACAAAACAGGGTCAATAATTGCGAGATTAACTCGTGGAGGTAGGGCAATTGAATCTATGACTGACATAATTGTGTTTAATTTTTCTCCACTAATTTTTCAAACCTTGGTAGTTGGAGGTTCATTATTTTATATCGGTTGGATCCCTGCAGTTTCAGCAATGTCCACCATAGTTCTCTTCATAGGATTCAGCCTATATCTTCAATCTAAAACAAAAGACAAAAAGATGAATGCAAATAATCAAGATGATTTTGAAAAAGGAATTATCGCAGACATTTTCACAAATATTGATTCTATTAAGTATTTTGGAAAAGAAAAAGCAATTATGAAGAAGTTTGCTAAAATTTCCAAAGATACAAAAACAAGACTAATTCTTCACTGGAATAGTTATAACTGGTTATCTGCCGGGCAAAGTTTTATTTTAGGATTGGGATCACTAATCACAGTATTCTTCCCAATGGTTGAATTTGCAAATGGAAACCTCTCTTTGGGGCAGATTGTGTTTGTTTGGACAATTTATGGAAATTTGATAGGTCCTATGTTCTCTTTTGTACATGGAATCAAAGGGTACTACAAAATTATGGGGGATTTTGAATCATTGTTTAGATATGGTAAAGAAGAAAATGAAATCAAAGAACCATCAAATGCTAAAAAATTAAAAATTAAAAAAGGAACAATAAACTTTGAAGATTTATCATTTAAATATCATAAAAGAAGAATATTCTCAAATTTCAATCTAGAAATAAAGAAAAATGAAAAAGTTGCATTTGTAGGTCATTCTGGATGTGGTAAGTCAACACTAATTAAATTACTTTACCGACTACATAATCTAGAAAGAGGAAGAATACTAATCGATAATAAAGATATCAGAGAGTTCAAACAAGATTCATTAAGATCGGAACTAAGCATTGTCCCTCAAGAATGTGTGTTGTTTGATGATACTATTTACAACAACATTAAATTTTCAAATCCAAAAGCAACTAATCAAGAAGTTTGGAAAGCAATTAGATTCGCACAATTACACAAAGTAATTCAAAGTTTCCCAGAAAAAGAAAAAACTGTAGTGGGGGAGCGCGGAGTTAAATTATCTGGCGGAGAAAAACAAAGAGTTTCGATAGCAAGAGCAGTTTTAGCAAATAAGAAAATTTTAGTTTTAGATGAAGCAACGTCTGCATTAGATTCAGAAACCGAACATGAAATTCAAAAAGATCTTGAAAAGTTAATGAAGGGGAGAACTAGCATAATAATCGCCCATAGATTATCAACAATTATGCATTCAGATAAGATTGTTGTAATGAAAAAAGGAAAGATAGTTCAAATGGGTACGCACAGACAGTTAATTAAAAAACCAGGGGAATACAAGAAACTTTGGAACCTTCAAAAAGGTGGATATATTAAATAAATATTTAAAAACAAACAAAATAAAAAAATAATATGGGAATTTTTGATAAAGTTTTTAAATTATTTGAAAAGCACGAAGGCCATAAAGAACTTATAGAAACTTTTTCCGAATTAAATTCTATTGCATCTACCTTGAAGGAAGAATTAAAATCATTAATAGAGATGCAAAAAACAATAGTAAAATCCAGAATGGCTCGTGCAGAAAATGGACAACTTGTGGGCCCTACTGGCAACATAGGATTGCAAAAAACATTGCTGATCAATGAAGAAGGTTCATTAAAACAGTATGATTTAATGACTAGATTAGGAGTATTAGAATCTGCTGCAGAAAAAAGTTTTGAAAAATCATTAGGAGAAAATGTTCAAACAGGCCCAATAACCCTTATAGATAAATGGGTGTTAAATGAAACTAAAATATTTTTACACAACATCAAAAAATTAATTCCTTCAATAGATGAATTGAGAAAAGAAACCAATGAACGAGAAAAATTAGCAAAAGTAGAATCTGTTCTTATAGAAATTGTAAAAATTTCTAAGGATTATCATAAAATAGTAGAAAGAGAAATAGATTTGATAAAAAGTATTGAGGAACATACTATTAGTCCATTATTAAAAAGAATTTTTTCTGCACCTCTAACGAAAATCAATGGTGAAGAAATACGTTTATTCAAAATTACTCATAAAGAATTGGACTCATTAAATGAAGAGTCTGTAAAGATAAATCAATGTGAGGATCCAAATTATAGTGTAGAATGGAGAAGGTGGCATAGGGACGAAAGAGTCCTTGAAGTAGATAAAAAAACAACAATGGGAGATACACCCCACATAAATGTTACAATTGGACTATTTGGTCAAAAGAAAAAGAACATCCATTTGGAGATGGTTGCCTAAACTTTTCCAACATAACTTAAAATTTTAGATTCTGCAACAGGCACAATGTATTTCCCCAAAGATTCAATAATTTTTTCAAATCCATTAAAGCAACTAGGGTGCTCGGTTCTCAATGAAGAGTCAGATATTCCTTCAGGAATATAAATCAAATCCCTTAAAGAATTTGCATCTTCTAAAGAAACTTTTCCTTCCCCTCTTGGTTTAGATCTACCCGTAGCATGAGGCATAGAAGAGTAAGGCGGTAAATTTTCTCCGTCTACAGTATAAAATAAAACTTCTTGACCAATACAAGCAGGTAAAAATTGTAATTTATTTGGTTCAACCTTAACTACGCCCTTCCTATAAATGATATTTCCATTTTTTTCTGAAGTTTCAACACTATTGTGGGTCCAATTTCCCACAAGTTCTGAATTTGCACCAATGATTTCTGCTAAAGTATGTCCTAAATCTTCACGAAAAGTTTCTGCAGATTTTTGTTTAGTAATCGCATCTTCAACATTTGTAGGGATGCTGGGATCATATGATTTTCCATCAGAATGAACAATTAACAAATTGCTATTGTGTCCAAATGAAACTTCTTGGTAAGGATTTTTCATTTCTGAAACAATATCAATGAAATGATTTCCTCTCCCTAGTATATTTTTATTTTTGAGATGGGTGTATATTTTATCTGTTGCTTCTTTGACATCGACCCCATTAATTAGAAAAGCAGCAATACCACAACCAACGTCATTACTCAGGATATTAGAATTATATTCATGGTTTTCACCATTAAATGACCAAACTGTACTATTTGGAATACTATTTCTTTTTACTTCTCCGTCTGGAAACCTTACAAGTTCCTCTAATCCTTCAAAATTAGTAGGATAATAGTGACTAGTTTCAAAACTTTTAATTTTTACCATCAGATATCTAATAAATCCAATTTCATTTATAAATCTTTCTATTAGTTACTACCGTCCAGTAACAAGAATTAATCAAACATACTAAACATATTGCCTGTAGGTTCATCATCATCTTTTTTCTTCTTTTTTTCAGATTCAGTTTCATTAGTCCTATCTAAGTTAGAAATCCTATTTTGGTATTGTGGACTTTCGCTATAAGACCTTACTCCGTCATCTCTGGTCCATTCTTTTTTAACACCTCTAAACACATTATTTACCACTAAACTTTCACTAGAAACCTTCTGTTTCTTACTGAATATCCTTGAAAACAAACCTGATTTCTTAACCGGATTTACTCTTGCTCTTTCTTTAAATCCCCTAACTCTTTCCATATAAGCTTTATATTTCTTAACATGGTCTTCTTCACTAATAACTCTACTCATAGAAGCACCACCATATTCTCCTTGTTTTCCCTTAGGAACAATGTTTCTAGAGTGCATAGTTTTCATTATTCTTTTTCTCAATCTTTTTTTACTGCCTTTCCAAATCATCCACAACATGATAATCACCCATACAACTGCAACGTAAATTAACCAACTATAACTCATCCTTTTTACACCCATGATTTCAACAGCTTCAAATGAATTTTCATTAACAACAACATCATAAGTTCCAGTAATCATTCCAACACCTAGATCAATTCTTTCTTCTTGACCAACACCAAGATTAAGTTTATCGGAAATACTAGAAGTTTTAGCCAAACTTTCTAACTCAATTTGTAACGGCCCTTCATAAGGGATATTTCCCACATTTTTAACTACTAAAGTTTGTCCATCTAAACTATACTCTAATTTCAAAACTTGTCCAACAACAAATATTTTTTCACCTTCGACATTACCATAGTATCCTCTAATAAAATAATTTCCAGGTTCAACATCTGCATCTAAAGTAATTGTAAATTGTTCACCTGAATTTTGAACACTATCAAAGAAAATATCTTCATCTTCATTCTCCACCTTAATTGTAATTGAATCCTCAATAACTTCACCCGCTTGATCTTTCAAAAAAGCCTTAATTTCCATACTTTCACCAGGGTTAATGGCTTCTTTTGCTCCTGCAATCGTTATTTTAGATGGAATCGCATCAACGATTATTGAAAAGGTATATGTGCCAAAATTACCAAATTCATCCTCTATTCTAACATTAATGTCCTGTTTTCCGCTAGTAATAGTATTTAATAAATAAAAGTCTAAATCAAAATTACCATTTCTCAAGTCTTCTTCATACTTTTCTTCACCTATGCTAACATAAACAGTTCCTTTTTTCAACTTTCCACCAAGTACACTAGCAGTACCTTCCATCTTTACTTTTTCTTTAGGTAAATAGTGCACTTTCGCAGTATGGGCGTTAACTTCAATTTTATTAATCAAAACAAAAGAACCAGCATTAATCAAAACAGAATTTCCAAAACCATTTCTAATTTCAACAGTTACTAAATATTCACCACCTGGAACATCCCTGGTATTAATTTCAAAAACCACTTTACCTTCTTCAACCTCTACAGAATCTGAGAAATAAATTCCACCCTCTTTTTTCAAAGTGATTATTGCAAATCCTTCAACAGGAGTTCCATCTTGTTTGAAACTTTTTCCGCTTATTTTAATTTCTTCACCAGCCTGAATATTTTCTTTATTTATTCCCACAGTTCCAGTCAGAGCAGTTGTAACCACAAAGTTACTTGAACTTTTAATTTCTAATACACTTTCAAAATTATCTAAACTAACATCAACATTACAATTTCCTTCATTTAAAGAAACAATTGCAAACTCTTCACTGAAATCTTTTTTAACACCTGATTTCAAACTAACACTTCTAACCATTAATACATCTTTTTCAGAACCACATACCAATTCAAATTTTAATAATCCTAATGCATCATCGGTTCTAAGTACATAACCACTAATAGTAATGTCATCACCAATATTAACGGCAGTTTGTTCAGGACCATTTACAATAATCTCCGCATTAACAAAGCCAATACTAACTAATAAAAATAATCCTACAAAAAGCCCAAAAACTCCCCTCTTTATACTTCCCATAGGGAAGATAAGTAAATTATTCTTTATATTAGTTACTAAAAAGGAAGTATGCCTAATCTATACAAAGAGTATCCAATCCAAGCCAAAAATCCAAAATAAAAGAAAGCCCAAAGCTTAGTAATTGGCAAATATTTTGACATTGTTTTAAATTTAGCTTTATAGCCCTTCTTCTTAAACCAAGCTATATAATTACATACAATACTATCTGCAATGAATAAAAACCAGATTATTGCCTCAATTTCCATATTAATCATTAGTCATACTCATTTATATTCTTTTTCTTCTTTCCGCAATTTTAGAAAAAAGCCCAACAATTAAACAAGCAATTAATATCATTACAATCCCTTCAGTTAACATTTAATCACCTCAAAAAAATAAAATAAAGAGATTTATTTAATCTCAATTATTTCAATTTCAAAACTTAAATCCTTTCCAGCTAGTGGATGATTCAAATCCAATACAAGAATTTCTTCTTTGATTTCCAATATTGTTACAATCCCGATACCTGACGGACTTTGTAATAACATTTTAGCACCTACTTCTGGTTCAGCACCTTCCGGAAGTCTTTCTTTTGGATATTCAGCCTTTAATTCCGGATTATATGCCCCATATGCTTCATCTGAAGGAATTGATAATGTTTTTTCATCTCCTTTTTTCAAACCAAGTAATCTAGATTCAAATCCCTTAATTATGCTTTCATCTCCAACAGTAAATTCCAGTGGATCTTTTCCTTCTGAAGAATCAAATACGCTACCATCTTCTAAAGTACCAATATAATGGAGCTTTACAATACTTCCATCTTCAATGACTGGTGCACCATTCATAATAATGAATAAAGCAACTAGTACAAAAGCTGCAAGAGTTAAAATTCCTTTATTGTTACTCTTCTTAGTAGTTTTAGAAACCTTCTTAGAAGTTTTTTTTGTTACCGCCTTTTTAGCAGTTTTTTTCTTTATTGTTTTTTTCACCATGTAAAAATCACCTAATCAACAAATCTTTCTCTAACTTATAAATATAACTATGCTAAAAACACTTACTTTTCAAGCAAAATAAACTTTTTATTTCCTTTTTGATGGCTAGCACCTTCATCCACAGTAGTCTCAACTTTAAATCCTGCAAATTTGAAACATTTAACCCATAATTCAAATTCCCCTTTAGATTGAGGATAGAATTGAATCACTCCCCTGCCTGTATTCTTTAACACTCTGAACATTTCTGAAGCAACCTTTTTGTAATTTTCAATCACTTCATCAACATTATTTCCATTAATCCATTGCATAGCGGAAATTGAAATTAAACCCTCAAAGTATTCATCACTATAATCTAAATCTAACATACTTCCTAACTTAACCTCAAAACCTTTTGACTTGGCAATCTTTACCATTTCTTCAGCGACATCAACACCACTAACCTCAAATCTGTTTTCTTTTAAAATTTCTAAAGAAAAACCAGTTCCACAACCAACATCCAAAACTTTTCCCGTTTTCAAACCTAACAATTCAATAGCTCTAGAAGTAATTTCGAACTGAACCTTTTTCATACCTGAACCTTTTTCATACTTCAAAGCTTCTTCTTTTCCATAATATTTGTTAGCATCTATTCCCAGAACATCCATATTAATTCAAATTCTCCATAAAATTACACAAAATAAACTTTATAAATATACACATTAACCTCAACACTATGAAAAAATTGAATGAGGTGATAGAATCTCTCCACCCATTAGAAAGAAGTGTTCTTAAACATTTAACCAATAATTTAACAGCAACAGAATTAGCTTCGCTAGCAAATTTAAAGGAAGTAGAAGTTATGCGTGCATTACAATGGTTGGAACAAAAAGGTGTTCTTGAACTTAATCAAACTAAAACAGAAACAATCGAAATTGGTGAAAATGGTAAAAATTATTTAGAAAATGGTTTTCCTGAAAAAAGATTTCTAAAATCAATAACAGCTAAACCTCAACCGATGAATAAAATAAAAGATCTAGCATGTTTAGATAATAATGAATTTTCAATTTCATTAGGATTACTAAAAAGAAATAATTGTATCAAATTAGGAAAAGAAGCAGAAATAACTAAAGATGGGTTAAACCTACTAAAAGATAAAACACAAGAAGACTTTCTTAAACAATTACCAAAATCTTTAGATAATCTAACAAAAGAACAAATAGGAATAGAAATAGAATTATCAAAAAGAAAAGACATAATCAAAACAGAAACAAGAAAAATATTCACATTAAAACTTTTAAAATTCGGAAAAGAAATTTTAAATTCTAAAATAAATTTAGATTTAATTGACACTTTAACTCCAGAAATAATCAAAACAGGCACATGGAAAAATAAAAAATTCAGAAGATATACAATAGATGCTTCTGTAGGTGAAACTTATGCTGCAAAGAGGCACATGGTTGCCCAGGCAAGAAATTACATCAGACAAGTTTGGTTAGATATGGGTTTTAAAGAAATGTCTGGACCCATGGTTGAGTCATCATTCTGGAATTTTGATGCATTATTCACTCCTCAAGATCACCCAGCGAGAGAAATGCAAGACACTTTCTTCATAGAAGGTTCAAAAAAATCACCAGATAAGAAATTATTATCACAAATAAAAAAACAACATGAAACTAAATGGAATTACAAGTGGGAAGAAAAACCCTCAAAGGAATTAGTTCTAAGAACACATACAACATCAACAACAGCAAGAACATTAGCAAACTTAAAAGAATCAGATTTTCCTGCTAAATTCTTCTCAGTTAACAGAGTGTTTAGAAATGAAGCATTAGATTGGTCTCATTTATTTGAATTAAATCAAGTAGAAGGAATTGTAGTTGATCCAAATGCAACATTTCAAGATTTAATTGGATATCTTAAACAATATTATAGTAAATTAGGTTATGACAAAATAAGAATCAGACCAGCTTATTTCCCTTATGTGGAACCAGGATTAGAAATTGATGCTTTCCATCCAAAGAAAAAGAAATGGGTTGAGTTAGGTGGTGCAGGAATTTTAAGACCAGAAGTAGTAATTCCATTGCTAGGAAAAGACATTCCAGTTTTAGCATGGGGTCAAGGATTAGAAAGAGGAATATCAGAATATTATACCATAACAGATATTAGAGAATTATACAAAAATGATCTTAAACAATTAAGAAACTCAAAGGTATGGTTGAAATAAAATGCCAAAAATAACATTAAACAAAAAAGAAACATTGAAACTAGTTGGGAAAAACATTCCAGACAAACAATTAGAAGAATCAATCCCTTTATTGGGTACAGATTTAGAAAGAGTAACCAAAGACAAAATAGAAGTAGAAATTTTTCCCAATAGGCCAGATATGTTATCTGAAGAAGGGTTTGCAAGAGCACTTTCTTCATTCATGGGAATTAAAACAGGGCTAAAAAGTTACAAAGTAAACTCTTCAAAATACAAATATATAATAGATTCAAAAGTAAAATCTGTTAGGCCTTACTGTGGTGCTGCAGTAGTAAAGGGAGTTAAATTCACAGAAGCTTCTTTAACCGGTTTCATGAACTTACAAGACAAATTACACACAACTCACGGAAGAAATAGGGCTAAGGTTGCAATGGGCGCTCACGATTTAACGAATGTTTCTTTTCCAATAAAATACACTACTAAACCCAGAAGTTTCAAATTTCGAGCATTAGGTGATTCTGAAGAAAATACAATTTCATACATACTACAAGAACATCCAAAAGGTTCAGCATATGCGCATATTTTAGACAAAAAAGAAGTACCTATTTGGATTGATTCAAAAAACCAAGTACTTAGTATGCCCCCAATTATTAATTCAGAACAAACTAAATTAACAATTAAATCAAAAGATATTTTATTAGATGTTACTGGAAGTTCTCAAGAATCGGTAGATCAAGCGTTGAATATATTAGTTACTGCCTTAGCAGACCGTAGTGGAAAAATTTATTCAGTAAATAACCAACCTAAATTAAAACCGCACAAACTAAAAGTAAATATTAACAAAGTAAACAAATTACTGGGATTAAATTTAAAGAAATCAGAAATTTCAAAACTCTTAGCAAAAATGGGGATGAAGTATTCTCCTTCAACTTCAAGCGTTGAATATCCTGCATACAGAACAGATATTTTAAGTGAAGTAGACATTGTTGAAGAAATTGCAATTGCTTATGGTTACAATAATTTTTCTTCAAGTATTCCCAATATTTCTACAATAGCTCAAGAAGATCCTTTTGAAAAATTCAAAAACATAATTGCAAATATTTGTACAGGTTTAGGATTACAAGAAGTTTCAAGTTATCATTTATCTAACTTAGAAGATGAAACAACAAAAATGAAACTAAACTTAAAACCAATCAAAATAAAGAATTCGATTAGTTCCGAATATAACGTGTTAAGGCCTACAATTACACCCTCATTACTAAATGTTCTAAAAATTAACAGGCACAACGAATATCCTCAAAATATTTTTGAAATGGGTAATGTCTTCCTAAAAAATGGAAATAATATTGAAGAACCTACAAGAATCGGTATAGCATTATGTCATTCAAAGGCAGACTACACAGAAGCAAAAAAAGCATTAGATTCAATTCTTTCTTCATTAGGACTAACCGGCAAATATGAATCAACAGATCATCCTTCATTTATACCTGGAAGAGTGGCAAGAGTTTCAATAAAGAACAAAAAGGTAGCATATGTTGGTGAACTTCACCCAGAAGTATTAAACAATTTTGACATCGATACTCCTACTGCAACAATAGAACTTAATTTAACAGAAATATTTAGTTTAATCTAAATCAAACTGCCATATGCTCTTTGATCATTTTCACCATAAGAATAGAACCCTTTTACATCTGCTTTAAATGCAACCTCGCCTAAAAAATTCTTTAAACACTTGGCTTCTTCTGTAAGAATTGAATAAACATGTTCATTAAATGCATATTTTGGAATATTATTTGCCTTAATTAACAATTCTTCATTTTCAGTTAGAATTTCCAAATAAGCAATTTCATTACCATTTTTTAAGCATCTTTGATAATTTAATATTAGATTGGAAGAATTTCTAAGTTTGGATTTCAGAGCACTTGATAAAATCAAATTATTATTTTCCTTATTGATTGAAGTTACTAAATATGACATAACCTTAAGCAAAAATAAGCCTATATAAAATTACCTAAATACAGTAGTAAAAAGGTACCTTTTTAAACAAATTCTCTAAAAAACAGTTATGGATGAAATAAACAAATTAAGAGAAAAATTAGATAAAATAGATCTAAAACTCCTAAAAACACTGTTTAAACGAAATAAAATAACTTCAAAAATAAAGAAAATAAAAAAAGAAAATGAACTGAAATTAGAGGATAAAACCAGAGAAAAAACCATATTAAACCGCTTAAATTCAAAAAAATTAATATCTAAAAAAACACTAGAAAATATCTACAAAGAAATATTCAAACAATCAAAATGAAAACAGAATTATTAGCACCAGTAGGAGATTGGGAAACCATGCAGGCAGCAATAGATGCTGGTGCAGATGCAGTATACTTTGGAATCAAATGGATTAACATGCGTTCTTCTTCAGCAAGAAACTTTGACATAGAAGAATTACCCAAAGTTATGGAAAAATTACACAAAAATAATGTAAAGGGATTCATTGCATTAAACACCTTAATTTATGATCACGAATTAAAAAAAGTCGAAGATATAATTGACGCAGCAAAAAAAGCAAAAGTTGATGCAGTTATTGCGGCAGATACTGCAATTCTTCAATTATGTAATGATAAGGATGTTGAAGTTCATATTTCAACTCAAGAATCAGTCTCAAATTATCAGGCAGTAAAGTTTTTCTCAAATTTTTCACCAAGAATTGTTCTAGCAAGAGAATGTACTTTAGACCAAATCAAAGAAATAAAAAAGAAAATAAAACAAGACAAATTAAAATACAAAGGAAGAGAAATAGAATTAGAAACCTTCATCCATGGTTCTTTATGTGTGGCATATTCTGGAAGATGTTTCATGTCTCAACACCATAACAGACTTTCAGCAAACAGAGGGCAATGTTTACAAGAATGTAGAAAGAAATACAAAATCACAGATTTAGAAGATCCAAGAAGAGAATTTCACATAGAAGATAATTACATTCTTTCACCAAAAGATCTTTGTACTTTACCGATTTTAGATAAATTAGTTGATGCAGGAATCAATGTTCTAAAAATAGAGGGGAGAGCAAAAGGACCAGAATATATTTACACAGTAACAAAAGCCTACAGAACTGCACTAGATTTAATAGAAAATAAAGAATTCACCCAAGAAAAAGCAGTAACATTAACAGAAGAACTAAAAAAAGTATTCAATCGAGGATTTACAACGAATTTTTATTTAGGAACACCAACTAATGATTCATGGACTAAATTCTATGGTTCATCTGCAACAGAGAAAAAAGTAAAATTGGGACAAGTAGATAATTATTTCACCAAAACAAATATTGTTTCTTTCAAAATCGAACAAAACGAATTAAATCAAGGCGATGAAGTATGTTTTACTGGTCCCACGACAGGATTTTACAAAACCCAAGTAAATGAACTGTGGGTCAATGAAAAGCCTTCAAAAGAAGCTAAAAAAGGTGATGAAGTAACATTCAAAACAGAAAAGAGATTAAGAATTTCAGATACGGCCTTCAAAATAGAAAAAAGAGATGTAAATAAAGAAGAACAAGAAATCAGAGAAAGATGTGAAAAAATAGGCATCCATAAACCATTCAAATTCTTAAAAAAAGACAAAGGAATGAAATGATTTATAAAAAAACTCAAATATAACAATAAAACTAAACAAATTTATTTAAACTAAAATCTCAGATTTCTAACACGCAATGGATAAAATTAGAACAGGTTTAACCTTCTCGGATGTATTATTAGTTCCTAAAAGAACGCCATTGTCCTCTAGAAGTGAAGCAGATACTAAAACAAAGATAACAAAAAACGTTTCTCTAAACAATCCATTGGTTAGTTCTAATATGGCCACAGTTACAGAACATAAAATGGCAATTGCCATGGCAAGAGAAGGAGGGATAGGCGTAATTCATCAATTTGAAACCATTGAATCCCAAGTAGCAGAAGTAAAAAAAGTAAAAAGAAGCACGAGTTACATAATTGAAGATCCAATAACTGCACCTTCAAATTTAACATTAAATGATGCAGAAGATTTGATGGAGAGAGAAGGAGTAAATAGTTTATTAGTAGTCGAAAATGAAAAACTAATAGGAATTTTATGTCATCGAGATTATGTTTTTGAAACAAATAAACAACAAAAAATCTCAAAATTAATGACCCAAGAAAAAAACTTAATTGCGGCAGATCCAAAAATAACTTTAGAAGCTGCAAAAGAAGCATTGCACAAACATAAAATAGAAAAAATACCTTTATTAGAAAAAGGAAAAGTAGTAGGATTGATTACTGCAAAAGATATTCAAGTTTCAGAATATTGGCCAAATGCTTCAAGGGATAAAAAGGGAAGATTGAGAGTTGCTGCGGCAGTAGGTGTTAGAGATACATTAGAAAGAGCAACAGCATTAGTTAATGCAGGAGTTGATTTAATAGTTCTTGATGTTGCACATGCACATTCAGATTTTGTAATCAAACAATTAAAAAAAATTAAATCAAAATTAAAAGTAGATGTTCTTGTAGGAAATATTGCAACCCAAACTGCAGCTAAAGATTTAATCAACGCGGGTGCAGACGGATTAAAGGTTGGAATCGGCCCAAGTCCAGTTTGTACAACAAGGATTATTTCAGGTAGTGGAATACCTCAATTAACTGCAATAATGGACGTGGTTTCGGTAGCATCTAAACATAAAATTCCAGTTTGTGCAGACGGAGGAATGACTTACCCAGGAGATATTTCAAAAGCAATTGCTGCAGGCGCAGATACTATTTGTTCGGGTTCTTTTTTCGCAGGAACAGATGAAGCACCAGGATATATCATCATGAAAGATGGAAAAAGGTACAAAAGATATATTGGGAGTGCATCATACGATTCAAATCATGAAAGAAAAGAAAAATTAACAAAAAGAAAATACAAAAACAAAATAGATGTATTCGTTGAAGGAGTATCAAATTTAGTAGACTATAAGGGGTCAGTAGATCAAATAATCAAATCTTTACTCAAAGGATTGAGAAGCGGAATCAGCTATACCGGTGCAAAAAACATCAAAGAAATGCAAAAAAATTCTGAATTTATTCGAGTTACTTCTAGTGGCTGGCAAGAAAGCCTTTCAAGAGGTAAAAAACTTTCTGAATAAGTTTTTAAACTCAAATTAAATCAATTATTCTATGAAAACTGAAATTATCTGTGTAGGAAGAATAAAAGAGAACTATATGAAATCGGCAATTGACACATACATAGAAAGATTAAGACCTTACTGCAAATTAGAGATAATTGAAGTTAAAGATTCAGATAAAGAAAAAGAATCAGAAAAAATATTAGAACTTTTAGAAAAAAGAAGTAACTCAAAAATAATCACTCTTTCCGAAGAAGGTGATCAATTTTCTTCAATAAATTTCTCAGAAAACTTCAAAAATCAAGAACAAGATTTAGTTTTCATAATTGGCGGTGCAGACGGATTAACTGATAAAGTTAAACAAGCATCAAACAAAGTATTGTCATTATCTGGGATGACATTTTTACATGACATGGCAAGATTATTTTTAATTGAACAAATTTACAGATCATACAAAATAATTAAAGGAGAACCATACCACAAATGATTGGAGAATTATTAACCGCATTAGTGGCATTCTTAACATCTACAGTTGGTTCATGGGGATATTTAGGAATATTTTTATTAATGACTATTGAAAGTTCATTTATTCCCTTTCCTAGCGAAGTAGTTTTAGTTCCAGCAGGAATCTTAATTACTACTGGTGAAATGAGTTTAATACCTGTAGCATTAGCTGCACTTTTAGGAAGTGTATTAGGTGCATTCATAAATTATTTTTTAGCATTACATTTAGGAAGGAAATTCATTCACCAATCAGTCAAAAAATACGGAAAAGCATTATTATTAGCAGAATCAGCAATAGATAAATCTGAAAAGTATTTCAAAAAACATGGTGAATTAACCATTTTTATTGGAAGATTGATTCCAGGAATAAGACAATTAATTTCTCTTCCTGCAGGATTTGCAAGAATGAACTTATTCAAATTCACATTATTTACATTATTAGGGGCAGGAATTTGGGCAGGAATTTTGATTTATTTAGGAATAGTATTTGGCAATAACATGGACTTATTAAATGAAAATATTAAATTATTTTCTTCAGTAGTTCTAAGCATCGGTGCATTAGTAATTGGAACTTATTTCATTTGGCATCAAAAACACAAAAACTGCTGAACAGCAATACTTAATAATTTAGCCTTCTTCTTTAATTCATGTCAGAATCAACAAAAAACGCATTAAAATTTAGAATTAATACTATTTATCGCATATATCTCCTATTAAATTATTATCAATCAAGTCTTCTAAAAAATTCCCCACCAACACCCGAACATTTAGAAAAACTAAATCAAGTTAAACAATTAATATTAACATCCACAGAACCACACGTTCAACAAATTTCTGCAATACAAGATAGGACCTTACATTCTAATGATTATATTGATCCACTAAAAATATCTGCAGATACATTAAGTACGGAATTCTTCTTTCAATCACAACCAAGAATCGAAGAAATATTAAAAATTTATGAAACTAACATCAGAGGATTAATAGATGAATTTCAAATTAGTCCAATGGATCAAATGAAATTAACCAAAATTAGTTTTATTTAGTTACTCAAATCTTCTTTCAGATTCCCAACTCTTAAATCCTTGATGATATTTGCCTGCTTCTGAAGCATAACCATACTTGTAAGGATTTCCTCCATAAACATTTCTTCTAGCAGAATAATACTCTCCAGAATTCCAACCACTCCATTGATTGTAACTTCCACATCTACTATAATGTCCATGATAACCTGGGCAACTACCTACAGAATATCCGTAATTTCCACCATAATTATTTTGATAAGTATTAACTCCATATGAAGGCCAAAAACCCCACCCGGACCAAGCACTAACTTCTGAAACACCAATTAGGCCAAAAACCATCAACATTCCAAGTAAAACTAATATTTTTTTCATAATTGATAGTAGAAAAGCAATTATTTAAATCTTTCTTTTGTAACCACCAGTAAATGATAAATTAACAAAGATTTCAATTATTGATAATAATTTTACCACTTACTTCTTTTACAGTTTCACTTTTAACAACTTTCCAATAAAAATCAATAAAATCATTAACAACTTTATTATTCTTATTTAATTTATACATCTTAGCCTTACCAACAACCCTATTTAACTCAACTATACCCAATTTTTCTAAGTCCTTCCACATTAATTGCAATGTAGAATAACTAACACCTGAATTTTTAGCAATATCAGTTAATGAGTAATCAAATTGATCATAAACTACTAAAAAATCAAGAATTTTATTTATAGGTGACTCTCCAAATATGTTTAAATATATTGTTTTACTCATTCTATTTTCTCCAAAATTTCTGCCATTTTTTTCTTATTCAATTGAATTGCATTTTTAGAACGGGAATACCATTGAATTAAATTTTTTCTTATCAGATTATTAATTGCTTTTTTGATATTCCCTCGTTCACTTACAGGAAAGCCAGAACGTATCAACGTTTGAATTCTTTTATGATTTGATCCCCAAATTCGTTTAACAACCATAACTCTAAGCACTGCTTTCTCATAATCTAAATTCATTTTATTATATAAATATTGCTATTTTAACATAATATTATCTTAAGATTGAAATTTAACAACCTTTCACTTTAATTATAGATAAAACAGATATTCTAAAATTTAAGAACTTCGCCCAGTTTTTTCCACAATACTTCCGAAAATCAATCTAAAAAACTATTTAAATCAAAAATAAAACTCAATTTTATGAAAAAACAAACAATAACCTCATTATTATTCATATTTCTAACAGGATTAGTATTTTTAAACAATAAGCAACCATTCAATATTGATTTAATCATTAATGCATTTCAATTTCCAATATCGATATTACCCTTTTTACAATTCATTAGCAACATAACAGAAACCATACCTATTGCAATAGCCACACTACTCATTTTCTTTTATTTAAGAAAAAATAACAAAATAAAACAGTCTTTATTCGCATTAATTATTTTAATCGGTGCGATATTAGTAAAAACACTAAAATTAACCATCTCAAGAGCAAGGCCAGAAAATATAGACTACCAAAGTTTTCCAAGTGGACATGTAACTATGACTACTGTATTTTGTTTAGTTCTTTACCTAACAATAATTAAAGATATTAAAAACAAAACAAAAAAAACTATCTCAACAATACTAATCGTTTTATTGCCAATTTTAGTTGGGATCTCAAGGTTAGCATTAAACCACCATTGGCTTACAGATGTAATTGCAGGATTATTACTAGGAATATCTGTATCATTAATTGGATATTCTTATATTTCCAACCCCCATAAGTTATTTAAATAATGCAATAGTAAATTCTACACATGAATACAAAAGGGATACAGGATTATGAACTAAGGCATAGTGCTTCTCATTTAATGGCTTCAGCAGTCAAAGAACTGTACCCCAATGTAAAAATAGCTATTGGCCCAGCAATTCAAGACGGTTTCTACTATGATTTTGACAATCTAGAAATCTCTGACTCTGATCTAAAGAAAATAGAGAAAAAAATGAGGCAGATAGCAGAAAAAAATCTTTCTTTTGAAAAATCAGAATCAAATTCAGCAGAAGCTAAAAAAATTCTAAAAGATGAACCTTACAAATCCGAATTACTTAAATCTCTAAAAGGGAAAATCACATTCTATAAACATGGAGATTTCACAGATATGTGTGAAGGACCTCATGTAAAAACAACCAAAGAAATTAGACATTTCAAATTAACTAAATTAGCAGGGGCATATTGGAAAGGAAATTCAGCTAACAAAATGCTTACTAGAATTTATGGAATAGTTTTCAAAACAGAAAAAGAACTAAAGGATTATTTACAGTTAATAGAAGAAGCTAAAAAAAGAGATCATGTGAAACTAGGAAAAGAACTAAACCTTTTCTCATTACATCCCGAGGGTCCAGGTTTTCCATTCTGGCATCCCAAAGGAACAATCCTATTTAATGAATTAAAAAATTATTTAACAAATCAAAATCATAAAAGAAACTATGACGAAATCATGACTCCCCAGATTCTAAATGAAGAGTTATGGCATAAATCTGGACATTACGAAAATTTCAAAGAAAATATGTATTTTGTGGACATTGATAATAAGTCTTACGCAGTTAAACCAATGAACTGTCCAGGAGGATTATTAATTTACAAAAAAGGCTTACATTCTTACAGACAATTACCAATTAAAAATGCAGAATTTGGATTAGTCCATAGACATGAACTTTCAGGAGTTTTACATGGCCTATTTAGGGCTAGATCATTCACACAAGATGATGCGCATGTTTTCTGTACACCTGAACAATTACAAACTGAAATTGAAGATTGTATCGAATACATTCAAGAGACATACAAAGACTTTGGATTCAAAGAAATATTAACATTTATTGCAACCCAACCAGAAAAATCAATAGGTTCAAAACAAGATTGGGACTTAGCAACAAAATCATTAGAAAAATCATTAGATACATGTAAATTAAAATATAAAATAAAAGAAGGAGAAGGTGCATTCTATGGTCCTAAAATTGAATTTAACATCAAAGATGCATTAGGAAGATTGTGGCAATGTGGAACAATACAAATAGATTTTTCAATGCCAAGAAGATTTGAAGCAACTTACGAAGCAAAAGACAATTCAAAACAAACACCAATCATGATCCACCGAGCAGTTGTAGGTTCATTAGAAAGATTTACGGGGATATTAATTGAGCATTACGCAGGAAAGTTCCCATTATGGTTAAGTCCTGAACAAGTAAGAGTATTAACAGTTACAGAAAAGAACGATAAATACGCTAAAGAAATATTCAAAGAATTAAAAGAAGCAGGGTTAAGAGTTTCTTTAGACATCAAACCAAATTCAATTAGTAAAAAAGTAAGAGAAGCACAACTAGAAAAAGTAAATTACATGGTTACTATTGGAGATAAAGAACAAGAAAAAAACACATTAGCAATTAGAACAAGAGAAGGAAAGGTTAAATTCGAAGTAAAAATTGATGATTTCATCAAAGAACTAAAACAAGAAATAACTAAAAAACAATGATAGAACCAAAAAAAGATATTGAAAGATTAAAGAATTCTAGTTTATACAAAGATTGGAAAGAAACACATAAAGAATCTTACCTTTCAGATTTCTTCTGTGTGTTAGATAAAGAATCCAGTGATGATAATCTCTGGCAAATAGACTATTACAACCCAAAACAAGATACTATAACTTCATTTGAACTTCCTGCAGATAAAAGGAAAAGTCCAAAACTAAAAGAAGAAAATTCAAAAATATTCAAAAAAGAAGGAGATGCTGTTCAAGAATTATCATTATCAGAATTAGGATGGAGTGATGAAAACGTAATCCAAGTTGCAAAAGAATCATTAAATGAACAATTTCCTGGGGAAGCTCCAATGAAAACAATCTTAATTCTACAACATAGTAGAGACTACGATAAACCCATCTGGAACCTAACTTTTATGACTTCAGCATTAAATATGTTCAATGCAAGAATAGATGCTAAGAACGGAAAGATAATTGATTCTTCACTCAAATCTGCAATGTCTTTAAAGAAAGAAATTTTACCCGGAACAACTAAAGACGATAGACCTAAAGCAAGTTAGTTGCTTTTAGTCACATTATTTTTAGGACAAATCTTATTCAACACACACTCACTACAACTGGGTGTTGGTGCTTTGCAAACTGCACGCCCATGCAAAACTAAAACATGATTAAGTTCTAACCAATATTTGTTATCAATTATTTTCATTAGATCTTGTTCAATTTTATCTGGATTGATATTTTTAGTAAATCCTAATCTAAAACTTATTCTTTTAACATGCGTATCAACTGCAATGCCTGCTGCTATTCCAAACCAATTACTCAATACAATATTTGCAGTCTTTCTTGCAACTCCATGCAATTTCAAAAGATCTTTCATTTTGGAAGGAACTTTTCCGTTAAATTCTTCCACCAATAATTTACAAGTTTTTCTAATATTTTTAGCTTTATTTCTGAATAATCCAATGGATCTAATGTCATTTTGTAATTCTTCTAGCTTAGAATTAGCATAATTTTCCGCAGTTTTATATTTCTTAAATAAATTTTTAGTAACAATATTAACTCTTTTATCTGTACATTGTGCAGACAAAATTGTAGATATTAATAATTCTAAAGAATTTTTATGGTTCAATGCCACCTTTTTCTCCGGGTATTCTTTATCTAAAATTCTAAGAACTTTTTTAACATATTTTTCATCCATATATCCTCAAATTCAACAACTTATTTAATTCTTTTGAATTCTAAATCTCAAAAATATCGCATCCTTACACCAGTTACACACCATTTCAAAACACTTATATACTGGAGTATATATGTTATCGCATGCCTACAAAACAAAAAAAAGAAAGGATGACAGAATATCTTGCTAATAGTTTAACTGCTGCAGGACACAGTGTAAAAGACTTTGAAATAGCAATAGATAATGGAAATTTACCCATAAGATATTTAATATTAGATGACGAAAAAGAAAAAAGCGTATTCTTAATTGATGATTCAAAAAATTATAATGAAAGAAACACGGAACAATTAGTAGACACCATAAGAAGATCAGGTATAAAAAAACCAGGTTTTGTGATTTACAAAGATGGAAAACAATTTTTTAGATGTCCTGAATCAAGTGATAATGATTTAATGGCATTGAATAAATTATTAAGACCCAACAGAAGTTTAAAAAATTACATGGATAGGGCCCCTGGAGAATTTATTCTTCCAACAAAAGCAGAAAAAAGACTAAAGAAAAGTGGATTTTTACAATACTATCAGCCAGAATCAGAAAGATTAGATGAAATGTTAGTAACTTTTGGTTTTGACATTCCCCTTTTAGATTATACTCATATTAATCCCAGAGATAGAATTGGTCCAAGAACCAAACTTTCTGAAAAATATTTTTTAATTGAAAACAGATTCAACATGCCAGGTGCATTAGAATTAGATATTGAAAAAGACGGTTTTTTAAGAAATCCTAAAAACTAATCACTTTTTTCTTGGATTTTAACCCTTTAATTATTTTTATTGGAGACTTATATTTTCTTGTAAAGAATTTAACAATTTCAAAATTAGCTTTACCATTCTCAGGAACACCCTTAACATTAACATAAAAAACATCTTCACTTTCAGAAATTATTTCGGTTTTTTTACAACCTGTTCGCTTAACATAAATTTCAACGGTTTTAACCATAACATAAAATTTAACTCAGATAAGCTTAAAATCTTTTCTAAAAAAATAAAACGAATAAGTTATTTAAACAATTAAACACAATCAATATACATGGAATACAAACAATTAATTATTTCATCAGGTGATGAAACAGGTTCATTTAGATATAGGGTGATGGGCGAAGAAGATGTCTATTACACAAAAGGATTAGCAGACTTAGTTGATCAAATTAAAGACGTAAATGTTGATTACTTATTTGAAACTCCAATTTATACTAGAATAACTAAAGAAGATAAAGAAATTTTAGAAGGTATACGGAACAGATTAGTAAACGACGATTTAGAATATAGGGTTTAAAGTTTGTTTCGTAATCATTATAATTATAAGATTTAAACTTGAGTAGTTAGTTTTTAGAAATGCGGATATTACTTGTTTCATCAGTATTAAAATTATATAAAAAACTTAAATCATAATGCGGATATTCGCGTCCCCAAAATCCTTGTATTACCCCACTAAGTTCAACGTCAAACTCAATATGAGAATCAGAGCTAGTAGGATTGATGTGTAACTTTTTAAATCTATTATAATAAAAATCAGGAAGGGAATTAAGTTTAATTATTTTTTCAGTTTTTTGCGGATCCTCATCAAATACATTATTATTAATAATTAACCTAAATTCTAAATCAGTTTCATACTCATTTCTTCCAAAAGGCCGGTTTTTAAATCTAGCATCTGCAAATTCCCCGAATGCATAAAAAAGCATAAGTTCATCTTCATTAACAGGAGAATCTTTGAAAAGTAAGTGAGATATAGAGGACCAAGCCCCCCCTAAGGTCATCCCCCGTTTATCTTCAAAAGAAGGATCAAAATCACAAATTTTTTTTAAAAGCGCACCACTTTCATTTAATCTCCAAAGTTCAGAAGTATGGGGATCATGCTCTGACAAAATTCCAAATTTTTCTTCTAAATTAGACTTAATAATCTCCGGACGGGTATAAGTTTTAGAATTTCCATCAAAATCAGAGACACAGATATTCCAATATAATGTATTAACTCCTTTTTTTTCTACTTCATAATAAAAATGTTTTCCATCTGCCAAAAATGAAGGTTTAACTTCATTTAATTCAGGAGTATAAGTTAATTTTCTAACTTTTTCCCATTCATAATTTTCATTTTCTATTGCAGAATAAATATCTTTTTGGCCATTGAAATCTAAACAAAACAATAACTTATTTCCAGCTCTTGATACATCTGATACACGCGAATCAAACCTTAAATTATTAGCATCTACGGCCATTTCTTTTTCAACAATAATTGGTTGATTATTCCCAGAATTTCCTCCACCATATACATTAACATTTGGTGCACCCATTTTAGCACGATTATTTTCTGAAATAGAATTTGATAAGGACATAACTCCGCTCAATCCAGCGGCTTGTTCAGCAGTCTTAGCTAACCCTCCTGCACCAGCCATAGAAGCTACAGCGTGCACATAATCGGAAGTTTGTGCCCCTTGACAAGAATATAAAGGAAATAATAAAGAACTTCCAATTAAAACATTTTTACAAGTATTTTTAATTTTTTGTTCCAAACCCATGTCTAAAATAGAGGTTAAAGGATATATAAGCGTTCCTACTTTATAAGCAATCAAACCTTAAACCGTTCTACGCATTCTTCTTCCATGAAGTGCATATCCCCCGGGACAATTATACATTGAGGTTTTTTTTCAACAAAAATAGTTCCGACACCACCATATTTAATTTCTGGTTTAGCTCCGCCTAATCCTCCACAAACAACCACCATTTCACTAGTACTTAATCCATGTTTAATTAAATAATCTAAACCCTTTCTTGCAGTCATTAAATTAAATTCTTCATTTTCATTTTTTACATCTAACAAAATTAAAGTATGTAATCCCATTTTTTGATTTTCCACCATCATTTCATAAGGGCTAGAAATTCCTTCATTTTCTTTGGGAATAGTTATAACTCTTCCATATTTATACAAACTCATTCCAACAATACCAACTGCACCTAAAATTCCTGCATTATCAATTACTGTAGATTCTACATCAAGATCATCTGCTCTTCTAAGAATATCCAAATGTGTAGTTGCACCCAATGGACTTCCAACAATCAATAACGCAACATTACCCTCTCTCGCAGGCATTATCATCTCATCTTCACAATTTTTTTCGACCATGTCTCTGTCTGCAAAGATAATTTCCTTACCATAAAATTCCTGCATTTTATCAATATCAAAATCAACTTGTTTACTCGTATAACATTCTAAGAAGACTTTATCGCAACTTTTTACTGCTTCTAAACCTTTCACAGTAATATCTTTCTCATCACCCATCCCAATACCTATTAAGTAAAACATATATGTTGGAGAATTCTACAGTATAAAAAGTTAGCTAAATTTCAAATTCAAGCTTATTATACGCCCTAGCCATTAAAGAGTCAACATCGCATTGTAAATATGCAAGTTCCGATAAAATATCATCTCTATCTTCAGCATAAATACAATAAGGAGATTCAATTAATTCCTCAATGTCCCTCTGGGCCAAAGCAAGTACTTTATGTGAAAAGAATGGTTTTGTTTCTACATGAGGTTTAATAATTTTAATAGTTCCACCAATATAATCAAAATCTCCCCTCAATTCTTCAAAAGCGTGAAAATCCTTAAATTCAATTCCATGATATGCTTTTTCAGAATAATCTTCAAGTGTAAGGTGTACATCACTCAAAATTTCTTGCATTTTTAATTTATCCTCACCATTAGAATGAATAAAATAAACTGAATTATTAAGTGATTCGACTCCTTTTTTTACTAAAACTATTTGATCTAAAGCAAAATAAGGTTTATCGTTTAAATGTGGCATAATTTCTTTTATTTGAGCATATAATCCAAATAATTCATCTTCGTGGAATTTATAACCGTCAAATCCCGACGCCATAAAATTAAGATCAGTTTTACTAAATTGATAGTTTTCCTCATCATTATTTTCAAAATTTCTTCTCATTTTAGTTGATAACATATATACTCTAGGATATACTTTATAGTCTCAGAAACCCTTCAACCACTTATAAGGTTAACTATTAGAAAATTAATGTGTTTTAACCACTTTTCCAACCACGCTTCTCAGCATATGGTCAACTATCTCAAGATCATATAATTTGCCGATTTCAATCCTGTCTTTAACGCCAACAATCAAGGGATAACTCCCCATTTGTCTTCCAAATGTATGATTTCCATCGTGAACTTCCATTTTAACATTTTTCAAAATAGTTCCGCTAGGCACAAGATTTTTTAACATCTCAAAATCAACTTCTTTCCTAATCTTATTTCTCCATTTCCAATAATATTTCTTATTCTTCTTCAAGAATTTAGTTCCAACATCCCACATAGCAGTTCCAGGTAATGGTGTAACTTGTCTAATATTAATTCTTCTCAACAACAATCCTTCATCCAATATTTTTTTCAAATATTCATAATTTAATTCACCAGTTTTTTTACTTTCACCTTTTAAACCAAATACTAAATTCAAACCGGGCAATAAGTAATGCATTCCATTTGGTCCTCGTTTAGCTCCAAACTTATTAATAATCTTAACTGCATTCAATGCAACATCTGGAGAGGTATTCAAAGTATTTTGTTTTACAACTTCCATATCAAAACTTTCAACACCAAATGCAGCAATATTTCCTTCAGTACAATGTTTCACAATACATTTAGTTCTTTCCTCATTAACTAAAGAAGGAATCATATTATCTATATGTAAACAATCTAAGTTCAATTTACTTTCTCTTCCAATTGGTTTCAATAATTTATCTAACTCTTTAACATCCATTCCCTTATAACTTAAAATACAAGTTTGTTTACCTAATCTAAAATTTCTTTCACCCATATCATAAAATGTTTTAATTTCTTTATGAATATCTTTTTGATCTCTCCATTCAACTTTTGATTTTAACGGTTCAGTACAAAAACTACATTTACCCATTATACATCCCCTACCAGTTTCAATTTCAATCATTTTCCCCCAAGGAATCTGTTTAGCAATAGAAGCCCCCTTAACTGCATATTCACGCATCTCAGCATAATCTCCATAAACTTCTTTCATTTCTTCAACAAATAAACCAGAAGGAATCTTTTCAGCCATCTTTCCACCTTCTAATTGAGTTCCAGTGCTAACAACAGGACCATAAAGAATTTTATCTGCCTTAATATTTTTAGTTAAAATTTCTATTTCTTTTACAGTTCCAGGTAAAGCACTCAAATATTTCCCGGGAGTTTGCATTCCAACTACACAAAATAATCTTTTTGTTTTTTCTAAAATTTCTCCAATATTATTTCTAGTTAAATTATAAATTTTAATATTGGTTTTTTGTCCATCTTTTTTCTTATTTTTGTATTTAACATAAAATCTTAGATCATCAATAGTAACATAATTTACTTTTCCTTCCAAATAGCCTGCGAGATATCTCGGATGCACTCCCAAATATGGAGGGACACCTAAACCAGAAGGTTCATCAGTATAACAATCCAAGATAGTATCTTCATATATCATAAAATCCTAATTCTTCAAAGACTTATAAGCATATGCCCAACAGAACCCTGAAACTAAAGCTAAAACGTAATTAGCATCAAAATATTTCCCAAAACTTATCCCTAAAATTAACAGTGCAACATATGGTAAACTCACAAAAAATAATCCACTTTCTTTCCACCTAATTCCACTCTCAAACATAAATATCAAAAACACCAAAGTTCCCAAAACCAATCCAAGATTACCACTAACTACTCCGACACCCAATCCTAAAACTGAAAACAAATTATTCAACAATTTTCCCATCAACATTCCAAAAACAACTAGTAATGCCAACTCAGTTACAAAGTTAACATTAAAAAACCAAAAAATACCAATCAAAAACAAACAAACATTTCTTCCTAATTTAAACAGTCTTTCACCAACTTCCATTTCTTCCGGTGCAATTCTAGTTAAAATATAACCAAAGACCAATCCAAGAAATCCATATAATCCAATCCATAAAGATTCACCCCAAACCATATATCTTAACAATCAGTTTCTTATAAAAAACCTTCCATCAAAACGTTTAAAAGCCTAAAATCAGGCAAAAAACCACAATGAAACACCTAAAACAAGATTTATACATGGTAAGAATTAGTGATACGAAGCCATATTTTGCACCAATTCAATCACTTTCGGCTAGATTAGTTGAAGAAGAAAAAATACCCAGTTTAGTAGAAAGAGTGAGATCCAAAGAAGATTTACATAACCCTCGAGATGGATCCATACACCTAGCATCCGTGTATTTTACAAAGAAAGAAAATGCAGAAAATTTCAAAGAAGAGTTAAAATTTGCAAATTTATATGAAGGCATAGAAATTGAGTATCTTGGAACAGTTAAAGACCATTATGAAAATATAGTAAAATTGGCATATGAAAAATCAAACAACAATTCTTTAAATTCAGAAGCCTTCCTAGGGCATCAACAGATTAGGAAGCTTATTTAAATTTTAATTTTATATTTATATTAAAATGTGTGGAATAACTGGAGCAATAAACCTAGAAAATCACAAAGAAATAGCTAGCAACGCATTAAATAAAATTCTTTATAGAGGAATAGATAATAAAAAAATACATTCAGAAAATAATTTTACTTTTGCACATTGTTTACATTCTATTGTGGGAAACAAACCACAACCACTAATAAAAGGAAATTTCATTTTTGGTTCTAATTGTGAAATCTACAATTGGAAAGAACTAAAAGAAAAATACAACTTAAATTCAGAAAATGATGCAGAATTATTATTTGATTTACTAATTAAAAAACTAAACAAGCCAGAAGAACTAAACTCAATTCTAAAAGAAGTAAGTGGAGTATTTGCTTTCTTCTTACATAATAAAAAAGAAAATTACACAATACTGGCAAGAGACCTATTAGGAGAAAAACCATTATGGTTTTACAATAAAGATTCCTTAATATTTGCATCAGAAAGAAAGGCAATAGCTTCAAAGGAAATAGAACCAGAAGAACTAAATCCTAGAAAAATATTATTATTTAATCACAAAACAAACAAATTAACATTCTTACATCAAGATTTCTTCAAAATAGAACCAGAAAAGTTAAACAAAGAAAACCTAAAACGATTAATAAAATCTTCAATTTTACAAAGAGTTCCAAACAAACACCTAGGAATACTGTTCTCAGGAGGTTTAGACTCAACACTATTAGCACATATCTTAACAAATAACAATATTCCATTCACTGCATATATGACCGTCTCAGAAACAAAAACAAAAGAAATAGAAAACGCAGAAAAGATTGCAAAAGAACTAAACTTCAAATTAAAGTTAGTAAAAACAAACAAAGAACAGATTATCAAAGAATTACCAAAAATAGTTAATTTAATTGAAACTGCAGACCCAGTTAAAGTGGAAGTAGCAACCACACTATATTTTTCTCTACAGGCAGCCCAAAAAGACAACATTAAAGTAATTTTCTCAGGGGTTGGTGCAGACGATATTTTTGGGGGTTACAAAAGAATGCATCAATCTCAAAACATAACCTTAGATTCATTATCTAACCTAAGAAGGATTTATGAAAGAGATCTTTACAGAGATGATGTTCTTTCAATGGCACACAACATAGAACTCAGATTACCGTACTTAGACAAAAAATTAGTTCAAGCTTGTCTTAATACTCCGGATGAACATAAAGTCTCTGAAACTCCAAAGAAATTAATGAGAGAACTATCTCGAGAATTAGGATTATCAAAAGAACTATCTCAACTAAAAAGAAATGCTGCACAATACAGTAGTGGAATAGGAAAAGTAATTTCAAAAATTGTAAAAGAAAAGGGCCAATACAAGGCAGAATACTTTTCAAACATTCTAAAAAGGAAAAATATCAAACTAGGTGCATTATTTTCTTCTGGTAAGGACAGCGTATACGCATTACATATCCAACATAGACTAAATTATGAAGTTTCCTGTTTGATCACTATAGACAGTCAAAACAAAGACTCATTCATGTTTCACACGCCAACAATAGAATTGGCAGAAACACAGGCAGAATGTTTAGATATTCCAATCATTCTACAAAAAACAAAGGGGGAAGAAGAAAAAGAACTAACAGATTTAGAAGTAGCACTAACAAGAGCAAAGGAAAAATATCAAATACAGGGAATAATTACTGGTGCAATTTTTTCAAACTATCAAAGAACAAGGATTGAAGAAATCTGTGACAAACTAAATCTAAAATGTTACTCCCCATTATGGCACATGGATCAAGAAACTGAAATGAAAAACTTAATTCAAAAGGATTACAAATTTATCATGACTAAGGTTGCTGCAGAAGGATTAGATAAATCATTCCTAAATAAAATTGTAACACAAACAGAATTAGACAAGTTAGTTAAATTAAATAAAAAATTACATATTAATGTTGCAGGAGAAGGAGGGGAATTTGAAACTCTAGTTTTGGATGCACCATTGTTCAAATCAAAATTAAAGATAGAAGAATCAGAAATTATTGAAGAAAAAGATGGTTCTGCAACATTAATCATAAAGAAAATTTCAAAACAAGAATAATGACATTAATTATTGACATACGCTGTCCAAAATGTGGGAAATACCAGAAAATGGAGATCAGAAATCCCAAAATGACAGTGTTTAACAAACCAGATTTAACAGGAAAAAGAAAAGTTTGTATTTGGTGTGAAAAATCATTCAAAGTTGGGAAAGATACGGTTCAATAGCTCAATTATAAATAACACCCACTAAATCCTCTAATTCTTTAAAAATATAATACCTTTAGGATTAATACGATGATTAAATGGAGCGCTACAAAACTAAAAGATGCAACAGAATGCATGTTTAAAATTTATTTAAAATATGAAGAAAAAATCAAATCTAAAGAAAACTACGCCCTCGCTTCAGGAAAACACGTTCACTCTTTCTGTGAAAAATTTAATGATCACAGACTAAAGAGAAATAATTATGAATCTGCAGAAAGTTTTGCAAAACAAGGAGCATATATGTGGAATAATTTAGTTCTTCCACCGAAAAATTTAGAAGAAAAATTTGAAGGAGAAAAATGGGCAACTTACAACATAATGAAAAACTGCCTTACAAATTTCTACGAATTCTATGGCGATAGGGAAAAACCACTAGATGTTGAAAGAAGATTTGTATTAGGTATTGAAGATTACTTAATTGAAGGGTACATAGACATCATAGACAAACCATTCAAACATATCGATCTTAAAACTGGTTATCATTTACCCACAGAACAAGAATTAAAGAATGATTATCAATTTACAATTTATGCAGCGGCAATACCTTTCTTAGCACAAAGAGATCAAAGATTACGGGAAATGTTTCAATTAACTAAAGCTCAAGAAAAAACACTGGACAATAATCCTTTGGAATTAATGGAAGAAGTTACTGGTGAATTCTATCACATGCGTTCAGGAACATTTGTTCCAATCAAAAAAACAAAAAACGATTTACTCGAATTATTAAACACTATTGAATCAGTATCTCACAGAGCAGAACAAGGAGATTTTACTCATCATAGAGGCAGGCACTGTGATTGGTGCTTATATGGAGATAAGTGTAACGAATATAGAAATAATGACCAGATAATTCTTCCAGAACCAATCAGAGAAAAGAAAAGTAAAGGATTATTATTTGACATTCATAACAATCCACTAAAACTACATTCAGAATTACCTCAAATCAAATCAATTAGAACTCCTGCAAAAGGTGGTAAAAAGAAAAAACCTAAAAAATTAACCAAAAAAGATACACCATTATTCAATGACCTTTAACGTTCACTTTCTTTGATTATATTTTCTAATTCAGTACGTACTGCTTTTCGTGCAGCCCTTCTTAATTTAGCACCATAACTATTAACAGAATCTTGTTTTAGAACAACAATTTCAATTGGCCCGCCAGTATACAAATCATCGGTTTGTTCAATTGCTTCGTAAGCATATCTTAATGCATTTGCATGACTAATCCCTTCCTGATCTAAATATTTAGTATCCATTCTTTTTTCTAAATAACTCCTAGCAGAGTCACTGCCAGAACCAATAGTCAAATAATCTGTAGTTTCATCTTCATAGACTGGACGTTCTAAAACATTGCCCATTTTATCTACAAAATACATTCCTACTTCCGGTTTAGAAGATGCTAACAAAAAGTGTGCAGAACAATCATCACCGTATTTTTTAGCAATTTTGGTATTGAGTTCATTAACTTCTGCAAAATATTTATTATTAACTGCATTCTCAATTAAATTACTAGAACTGCTTTCACTTCTCAAATTTTTAAAAAAACTTCTCAAAGGAGGACAATAAATGCCTGCAAAACCCATTGCCCAATCTTTTCCAGTTGCAATTTTATTAAATCCAGTAACTTTCGAAACAGGTATTCTATTGTCTTCAACATCAGTCATTTGACTATCTGCTGCAAAAATTATTTCTTTAGCTCCAGAATATGCTTTAATTCCTATAATTGCTGTCATTGCTTTCTAAACTAATCAAGAGGCATATTTAACCTTTATTGCAGTTAATCATCAGAACTTATAAAGAAACAAAAAATTTCCGAATTTTTCAAAGAAAGATTTATAAATATGAAAAATATGATTAATCATATTAAAAATGAACTTAGATATTACCAAAATGGGAGAAAGAGGGCAAATAGTTATTCCTCAAGAAATTAGAGAAAAATTAAAGCTCAAACAAGGAGAAAAATTTTTAATTATTAATGATGGAGAAGATATAATTTTTAGACCTTCAAATAAAATAAAATCATTAAAACAATTAGAAGAAGATATAATAGATATGCAAATAGCAAGTAAACGGTGGAAAGAAATAGAAGAAGGTAAATTCTCTAAATCAAAAGAAAAAGAATTCTTGAAAGAACTAAAGAATTGGTAAAATAATGGAAATAATTCAAACCAATTCCTTCAAAAAATCAATTAAAAGATATAAAAAAGATAAATTGTTAATTAAAAGATTAAAAAATCAAATTAAAAAAATAATTAAAAATCCTGAAATTGGAGATTTCTTAAAAAATAATAAAAAAGGAGAAAGAAAACTATACGTTCCACCATTTAGACTATTATATTCTTTAAATTCAAATAAAAATACTATCTATCTTTTAGATTTTGATAATAGGGACAAAATATATAGAAAGTAATTAAAAATCCTCCGAATATGCTTTAATTCCTATGATTGCTGGACCTTCATTTTCTACAATAAATCTATAGGCATATTCGGGATAGTCATTTTCTTTAGTTACAAGTTCCCCTTCTTTAAAATCAGCAAGTACAGATTCTGCCTCAAGATTCACAAAATTATACAAATCTTCATAATTGTAAATATAATCATCTTGATCTTTAATTTCAAAAACATAAATACTTGGATCAGAAAAAACTCGATATTTTTCAGTTTCATAATCTAAATTTGCCCTAAGATCCCTACCAAAAACTGTTTTAAATGACTGTAAAACTATCCATTTACATCAAAAAATAACCTCTCCTCCGATGAATCAAATAATACAAACCCCGCAATTGCGTATATTATAATTTAATCCTTTTTTTATGAATGGATAAATATCTTCTAAAATAATAATTAACAAAATGTTCTTCATCTTGGGTAAATGCCTTGTAATAAGATGCTCTTTTTTTATATTCAATTATCAGCATAGGATAACCTGCATGCCACAATAGATGATTCATTAATAATCTTCCAATTCTACCATTTCCATCCCCAAATGGATGAATGATTTCAAATCTATAATGTGCTCTCGCAGATAATTCAACAGGATTCATTTGTTTATTTTTATCAATAAATTTTACAAATTCATTCATACGCCCCATTACCTCTTGCCAATCGGGAGCAACGTAAGGGCCAATACGGACCAGATAGTCTCTAAATTTCCCGGCAACATCTTCTTTAGTAAATTTAAAAACATCTTCATGCCATCTCAATAATAATTTCTTTGTTAATTTTTCTTTTTTCTTTAATAATTTTAAAAAAACTTTATTATGCTCCTCTGTTTCTTTAATTTCATTTAATTCTTTATTTGGAGCAATTCTATTATGAACTATTTCTCTTGTTTCTTCGAGAGTGATTGTTGATCCTTCAATAGCATTGGTGTTATATGTAAATGCTATCGCAATTTCTTCAAGTTCCTTTTCCTTCATACTTTTTGGAAGTTTTTCCCACTCTTGTTGAAATTGAGATTTAATAGATTCTAATTTTTGATATAACTGTCGATTACATTCTTTTTTGAATTTAGATTTTATAACTTCAATATCATCAGGAATAATTTTTCCTAGATATTTCTCTCTTGTAATTGATTTACCCCCTTCCCTATATGAATGCTGTAAATAAAAATATTCTTTATTTCCCTTTTTTCTTGTTATAATTCTCACAAAATCATTACCATTACAAACTATTTAAATCTTTACATTTAATCAAAATTGTAATGGCAAGAACGCCACGACCCGGATTTGAACCGGGATGTCCAGAAGGACCTGGATTAGCAGTCCAGTGCAATACCAAATTATGCGATCGTGGCTTAATCATTTTCTTATAATCCTAATTTATAAGCGTTATCAAAAACGCCGCGAGTAGGATTTGAACCTACATATCCGAAGAAATCGGTTTTCGAGACCGACGCAATACCAAATTATGCGATCGCGGCACAATGTTTCATTCAATTGATAATTAATAAACCTAACCAAATATTTAAATATCATTTATAACCTCTATTTAAACAATAAAATGCCCCATTCTGAACTACAAAAAGCCTATGAAAGGATAAATAACTTAGAAAAAACTATTAACAACCCCTCACAGACCCAAGAAATTAGAGATTTGAGACAAACATTAAAAGAAATAGAACTAAAATTAAACACAGACGAAAAAACAGGAATTCTTTCAAAAACAGGTTTAGAAAAATTATTAACAACAACGACAAATTCTCAATGGCCTAGCGGAATAATTTACATAGATATGATGGGATTAAAAGAAATTAATGATAAATACGGCCATAATGTTGGAGATATTCAAATTAATCAAGTGGCTTATGGGTTAAAACATGTCTTACGTTCGAGTAAAGAAGCACATGGAAATGAAAGAAGAATGGCAGAAAAAGAAAATATTGGAAGTCCAGATTTAATTTTTGATTTAAGATCTCAAAATTCAGATGTGGGAAGAATGTATTCTGGAGGAGATGAATTCATAGGTGTCCTACAAAACATAGAAGGATATAATGGTTTAAGGACAGCAATGGAAAGATTATCGGAACATTTTAATTCAGAAGATTTACCTGCAATATCAATTGGTGGAACAGTTCACGCTCCAAATAGTTCAATTGAAGATTCGATAAGGTTAGCAGAAGAAGCAATGTATGAATCTAAAAACGCACTAAAAACAAGAAGAGATAATTTTAGCTTAGAATCATATGACACAGGATATGCAATAAATTATCCAAATATAGGCATAAACATTTACTTACCTAAAACAGATTTCTTAACACCAATTAAGGCAGAAATAGCAAAACTAAAAAAAGTTAATTAAAACAAACCTTTATAATTCTCCTAATTCTCAATAAATTTGGTGGTCAAAGTAACAGAAAAACGACTAATAACAGCGGCATTGCCTTATGTAAACAACATCCCTCATTTGGGACACATAGTTGGATCTCACCTACCAGGTGATATTTTTGCAAGATTCTGTAGACTAAAAGGATATGATACATTATACATCGGAGGAACAGATGAACATGGAACTCCAGCATTACTAGAGGCGAAAAAACAAAAAATCCCATTAGACAAATTCTGTACAACAATTTACAAAGAACATAAAAAAATATATGATTGGTTCAATATTTCGTACGATAATTTTTCAAGAACTTCAAAACCAATCCATCATGAATTAACTCAGGAATTTTTTCAAAAAATAAAAGATAATGGTTACATCAAAGAAGCGAAAATAAAGCAATTCTACTGCGAACAAGATAAAATATTCTTACCAGATAGATTCGTAGAAGGTACATGTAAAAGTTGCGGATATGAGCACGCAAGAGGTGATCAGTGTGAAAAATGTACAAAGATATTAGACACCTTAACATTAATCAACGCAAAATGTACTCTTTGTTCAAACACTCCAGAAATCAAAGAGTCAAACCATCTTTTCTTAAAATATGATAAACTATCAAGTAAACTAGAAACTTGGTTGAAAAAACAAACTCATTGGAGACCTCAAGTATTAAACCTAGCATTAGCATGGGTAAAAGAAGGTATAAAAGAAAGAGGAATAACAAGAGATATTGAAAATGGGGTTAAGGTGCCCTTAGAAGGTTTTGAAGATAAGGTATTTTATGTATGGTTTGATGCACCAATCGGATATATTTCATCAACTAAAGAACATACAAAAAATTGGGAATCCTATTGGAAAGAAGATTCTAAGATTTATCATTTCATTGGAAAAGACAACATTCCTTTCCATTCAATATTCTGGCCATCATCTCTAATTGCAAATGGAGAATATAACTTACCTTACAACGTAGTAGGGCTTCAATATCTAAATTACGAAGGTGGAAAATTTTCAAAAACACATAAGAGAGGAGTTTTCTGTGAAAACATTCCTAAAACAGGAATAAATCCGGATGTTCTAAGAGCATATCTAACCTTCGTAATTCCTGAAACAGATGATACTGAATTCAAATGGTCTGAATTTGAATCAAGAGTCAATTCAGATTTAATTGGAAATTTTGGAAATTTCATTAATAGAACATTAACATTCGCACATTCAAAATTAAATGGGGAAATTACTCAACCTAAAGATTTAGAAGAATATTCAGAATTCAATCAACAAGTTTTAGAAAAAATAAACAAAGTCGAAGAGTTATTAGAAAAAGCAGAATTAAGACATGCTTTCCAAGAGATATTATCTCTATCAGATTTAGGAAATAAATTCTTTAATGATCAAGAACCATGGGTGGTTCTAAAACAAGATGAAAATAAAGCAAGAGAAATTCTTTACATCTGTTCAGATTTATGTAGGAAATTAGCAATTCTTTCATCACCATACATCCCTCAAAGTTCAGAAAAAATATTTAACATATTAAACTTAAAAGAAAATCCCACCAAACAAGCAATTTGGGAAACATCAAAAGAAATCAAAATACCAAAAAAACATAAAATAAACAAGCCAGAAGTTCTTTTTGAAAAATTAACACCAGAATTCGTAGAAGAATTCAAGAAAACCGTTGCTGAAACAAGCGACTTAAAAGACTTATTCTAGACTGAAACCTTTAAAAACAGACCAAAACACAAATAGCGTAGCGAGGTAGGACAGAATAAGTGTCAAACCAGAGCTTATGTCCAATTAGGAGTGTCCGTCGGGCTCATAACCCGGAGGTCGCTGGTTCAAATCCAGCCCTCGCTATTAGGACCTCCACCCCTCGCAATTAAAGGCTTAATCGCCTTTTCTATTCCTTTTTTAAATTCATCGAATGAAAACACCACTATCTCCTCATCAAGATAATTAGAGTATTTTTCCTTTAGAATTTCAGTAGTCACAACAATAAAATCAGCTGAAAGATTTAGAGACTTATAAAACTTAAATTTCTTATTTAACTTATTGCTTTTTTCTTCAGGTTTATCCCAATAAGTTGTTTCAATAAAAAAACATCTTTCAAAAAATTCACAAAAAAAATCGCAACTAAAATACCCATTACCTTTACCAGTAATAAATCTTTTCTCGTATTCATAATTTATATTTAATTTTTTTAGAACGCCTGCAACCTCAAGCTCTAAACCATTATACATTTTTTCTCCAAGTGGACCAATCACCATTTTACCCATATTTTTAATCCCTCTCAAAGAACCTCTTCTCCGTTTATCTAAATTTTTTGGATCCCAAAACCCCTTTTGATTATTAAATGTGGATAAACCTCCTTTTCTACAATTAGTTAACCAATTCTGTTTAAATTCAGCATTATTATTCAATAACGTTCTAACTTTTTTACGTGCAAGTTTAGAAGCATTTTTAGCTTTTAATTTCCATTGTATTGAATATGAATCATCTTTAGCCATTTTGGATCTAACAGAATTGCTGATTGTTTTACCCAGCTTAACATAATCTAAATTCTTATTAGTCTTAATTGCAGCATTACTTTGAGCGATTCTCTTTAGTTTAGTACTTCCTAATTCATCCCTCAAATAATCTAAAACTTCCTTTTTGCTAACATTGTATTTTGAAGCAATATCTGTGCTATTCAAACGATTTTCTAAAAATTCCCTCAAAACAACCTCTTTTTCCATAACTCAAAATAATAAATCTAATTTATAAAGAATTGTCGCACACTCGGTTAATAGAGTAAGTGCAAAATGGAATTCCCGAAGCTCAAAAACAAACTAATACTGGCTCCAATGGCAGAAGTCACTTCACTACCTTTTAGGCTCTTATGTAGGAACTATGGTGCTTCTATGACCTATACTGAACAACTTTCAGCCTTAGCAATAACAAGAGATTCTGCAAAAACATTAGATATGGCTGAAACTAATTCAACTGATTCTCCAGTAGGATTACAACTATTTGGAAGAAATCCAGATATATTACTAAAGGCAGCTAAAAAATTATACAAGCCATTTGATGTAATTGATATTAATATGGGGTGCCCTTCTAAAAAAATAGTAAAAGAAGGCTACGGGTCTGCATTACTAAAAGAAAAAGATAGAATAAAAAAAATAATATCTATTTTATCTAAAAACATTCCAAGACCAATCACTGTAAAAATGAGATCAGGATTCAAAAAAGTAGAAGCATTAGAATTAATTGAAATAATGGAAAATGCTGGTTGTTCTGCAATTACTATTCACGCAAGAACTCAAGAACAAGGTTATTCTGGAAAATCTGATTGGGAGTTAATTAGAAAAGTAAAAGAAAAATCATCCATACCAATTATTGGAAATGGGGATGTAGTTGATCCAATTTCAGCCAAACAAATACTAAAACAAACAAAATGTGATTATATCATGATTGGACGTGCTGCAAGAAATAATCCTTGGATTTTCAAACAAATTAATACATATTTTAAAACCGGAAAAATTATTGAACAAACTTTTAAAGAAAAATTAAATTTATTTCAAACATACTTAAATCAAGGAGAAACCAACTTCAAGTTATTAAGAATGAGGGCATTAGACTTTACCAAAGGCTTACCAGATTCTCATAATTTAAGAAATACTCTTTCTAGAGCAAAAAATATTCAAGAAATTAATTCTATATTAAAAAAATAAAAGGTAAGGGGATTTTACCCCTTACAATTTTAAA
>JABIPM010000035.1 GCA_018658955.1 Candidatus Woesearchaeota archaeon
TCTTTAACACCCACAACTACTTGATTATCTTTAAGATAAGTTTCTAAAACTAATTCAACACCATTAGTTGTACTCACACATAAAGGATTAATACTCTTATCATCCAACACTAAATTCTCAATATAATAATCAGGATAGGGAGGACCATACGCATCTAATGGAATCAAAAATAAATTATCTCTCAAACTAACATCTAGATAGTCTTCCAATTCATCATCAATATCAATCAACTCATAATAAGGAATAGTAATCTCATTAGAAGGATTGTAAAAACAAACATATTCTACTGAAGAAGGTAGGGCAATTGATTCAAATTTTTTAGAACTTCCAATATCATAATAACCCATCACTTCAACTTCATCTTCAAAATCTAAAACAAACTTACTTACATGAGTTATGTCTTTACTCTCAATTAAATTCCCCATAGTTACAAAACCAAAATACAAAACTAATCCCATTGTAACTGCAACCATAATGTACACAATAGGCATTCCAACTATCTGTCCCCTTTTCATAAAAATTCTCCCAAATATTTATTTCTCAACTCAATCATTACTTTTTTTCTTTGTTCTGAATTTTCTTCTACTTCCACAACAGAAATATCTTCCCCATAATAGTTTATGTTATTTCTAATCTTTCTAAATCTATCAAACTTATCAGCAATAACAAATTCATGTTTTTCTTTCAATAGATATGTAACTGCTTCATGAGAATAAACTTTATATCCTTCAGCTAACGCTATTCCTTCCAAAACACTTCTAAGCACACCGTAATAATTGCACATAATTTTTCTTGTAGAAATTTTATCAATAATTAACTTATCTAAAAATTCAAGATCATTAATAGAAGTAGAAACTAATGCCGAAATTAATGAAACGTCCTTCTCTGCTTTTCTAACTTTTTTATTTTTTATAAAATCTTCAAAACTCATCAAAACAACTCCAAATATCCTTGAACAATATATCCATTAATAAAATTATTTAAAAGTTCTTTGTTCTTTACTTTCATTTTATCTAAATAAGTTATAGAATGTTGAAATAACTGAATTTTATGGCCCAATTTTCTTTCAAATTTAGTAAAATCCAACTTTTTTTTCAAAGGAGTTACAACTAATAGGTCGATATCACTTTCAGAAAAATTTTCAGCTTTTCTAAAAGATCCAAAAAGTACTATTGCTCCAGGATGATTATATTCCTTATCTAAAAATTCAATCAGACCAGACGCTCTTAATTTTTTTAAATTATATCCAAATTTAAGTTCCTTAAATTTAACATCTTCAGAATTAGCCTTAAAGAATAAATGATTAAACTTTCTTTCAGATTTTAATATTCCTTCTTTTTTCAAATTATTCAAATACTTAGCAACAGTTGTAGGAGATTTGTCTGAAAGTTTAGCTAACTCCCTAACATGAAATTCCTTCTCAGAATTCTCAAAAAAGTATTTAATAAAATTGTCCATTTTTTCCCATATCTGTCCAGATTATTGGACATATGTCCATTTAAATAAATTTCTATTAAAAGAATTAAAGATAAACTTCATAACTTCCAATATTACCGAAGCTATCTGAACACATAATATGGAATGTATCTCCTTCAATACTTGCGGTATGGCCTGTAGTCATTACGCCAGTCATTTGAATTCCAGAACCATATAAAAATGAACTAGAAACATCATATTCACAAGTACTTGCTTCATCCATTTCAATATGTAATATGCCTGGAGAAGTATAAACTTGTAATAATTGAGGAGGATAAGTATCTACAATTATACTAAATTCTGCAGTTTCATTTGCTTTATTTCCTGCAATATCTGCACAGTTAATGTAAATATCATATTCACCTGCACTTAAATTGAATAATGGTTGCTCATGTACGCTATTATTTGTATTCAAAAATTCAATACTGCTTTCATAATCAGGATCATCAAAATTATATCCACAAACTGAATTCCCATTCCCAAATGCTCCGCCAGAAGTAACAATCTTTAACACAGGACTACTAAATTTAAGTTCTTCA
>JABIPM010000036.1 GCA_018658955.1 Candidatus Woesearchaeota archaeon
AGAAAAGAACTGTAAAAAGAAAAGCAGTTAAGAAAAGAACTGTAAAAAGAAAAGCAGTTAAGAAAAGAACTGTAAAAAGAAAAGCAGTTAAGAAAAGAACTGTAAAAAGAAAAGCAGTTAAGAAAAGAACTGTAAAAAGAACAATCAGAAGAAGAAAGTAATTTTTTTAATGATTGTAAGGGTCCTTAATGGACCCTTACTTTTTAATTTTATTTAGTGTAGAATTCTTTAAATTCTACCGCTGTTGAGATATAAATTGGTTGAGCATTTTCAACTAAATCTCCAGTTAGTTCTGAAGCCTCGCCATACTCAAAAACTCTGTGGGTAGGTATGTGGGATTCAATTTCATTTAATGTATCAACTAGGTCTCCTAGCGAATCTCCCTTAAGATAAAAGATGTGGTCTTTATCTCCTTCCGCTATGAATTTTGTAGAACAATCTACTTTATCATAAAGGCTGCTATCTAAAAAATATTCTTTCATTGTTATTCATCTCCAAACACTGTTTGCCATTGTGGCCTATGATAATCAATACTGTTTAGTTTAAAAAGTTTTATAGTATAAAAAAGAAAGAAAAAAGTGCGATTAATTTCGCACTTTTTCTAAAGATATTATTTTTTCAGTTCTATGTACGTAGTTTTTACTTGTGAGTAAATGCTTCTTGCTATGGGTGCTGCATTCTTAATGTAATTGTTTACATTTTTCATTGAGTCTGCTGCGTCTTTGTAGTTTTTTACATTTCCCCATTGAGCTACTAATGAATCATAGTCTGATTCTAGTGTTGCTTGTTTAGCTTCCATATCTGCAATTAATGCATTTGATGCTGTTAGGTCTACTCCAGGAGCTACTTTATCTTGTAGTTCGTGTGCTTTGTTAATCATTTTGTCAACTTGGCCAAGTACCCATTGAGCTTTACATGCGCCTGCTCTGGAAACTGCTTGGTAGAAAACTCCACTAAAGTCTTCTTTGTAAAAGTTTCTCATTCTACTAAGGAATCCATTCAAATCTTTTCTTGGACTTGTGGATGTTGCTTCCCATGCATCGATGTCCGATCTAAGTTTTGCGATATTAGATTGTACTTCTTTAAGATATGTGCTTGAACTTTCTTCTGATAGACATGTGCTTTTTGTTTTGCTGTCTAGTGTAGTTAGTTCTTTGCTTAATTTATCCAATGCTGAAATAAGTTCGCTTTTTACTTCCTCTGCGTCATCAAGTGTAAGTGTGTTTCTTTTTCTTACATCAGATAAGAACTTAGAAAGTTCTGAACTTACTTGCTTGAAGTTGTTTCTACTTGCCGTAATTTGGTTTGATGCTGTTTGCCATTTTGCATGTGCTTGGGCATCCCATTTGTTTGCTTCAAATGCAAAAGCTGAAGGGACCATTCCAACCATGAAAATGGAAAGTATCAGCAATGCACCGATTTTTTTCATTGTGTTTTTCATTGTGTTTTCTCCTGTTCAATTCCCCGTTCATTCGAAGTTTTGATCATTATTTTTTGACACCTTGTTTGATGTCTGAGATTATTCTGTTATGGGTTGTTTATAAAGAAACTTGCAGATTTCTTCATTTGTAGGTTTAATTTACTTTAAATTACTTTAATTGGGTTTTTTAGTGGTTGTTTTGATAAATAAGTAATTTATTGTCTTTTTTTGGTTAAACGGGGGCTAAATTGAGCTTGTTGGTAATTTATGTTGAAAAAAGTAAATTTTCTTTAGAATTAGTAAAAAGCGCCGTGACCCGGATTTGAACCGGGATGCCCAGATGGGCCCAGCTTTCCAGGCTGGTGCAATACCAAATTATGCGATCGCGGCAGCGTTAAGATATCTTGGAAGATTGCTGGTTTTTAAGCTTTATCTTGCTGAAATTTGAAGTTGATTTTTCTTTTTTAAGTCGACGTTGTAACTGAATAATTAGTCAATTTTTTCAACTAGTATATACACTATAGAATGTTTAGTAAATATATCGATAATGTTTATATATAATTCTGCTTTCTATACTTTGATCGAAATGAAACTACCTGTACGAATGTGCTGTAGTCTTGAATTGAAACCATTGGATCAAAATAAAAGAGAGACATTATTAACTAAAATCCTAAAGATAGGAAATAGAGATAACGAAAAGAAAAATATGAAAGAAGTGGCAAAAGAGTTAAATTTGTTGAGAAGGGAAGGATACGATGTAGACAGTTATAGTATGCTGTTTATGGGTTTCATACAAAGATACGGACTTGGAAATTGAATCTGGCGAGGGCCTGTTACATATAGGGTTCGCACTCAAAATTTTTTAAGATAAACTTTTGTAATAGAAATCTATTGTTAATAATATTAAATTTTTTAAAAAAATTAATCAAATAATTCTATTTCAATATCAACATCTTTTGGTATTGGAACTCTCATAACTAATCTTAATGCTCGTTCATTATCTGCAAGATCAATTAATCTTTTATGAATTCTCATTTCAAAATTATCCCATGTAGCTTTTCCGTCTCCACAAGGACTTTTTCTTGTTGTATGTTTTAAAATTTGAGTTGGTAAGGGAATTGGTCCAGAAATTTTAGTCTTTGTAGACTTAGCTATATCAGTGATATTTGTACAAATCTCATTGATTTGTCCGATATCTATTCCACTTAAGTTTATTCTTGCTTTTGCCATTTTATTATTTTTAGAATCTTAATTTATAAAGTTTTTGTAAAGAAAAAAATAAGAAAAAAGGGGTTGCCCCCTATTTCTCGTACTATAATTTCTTTTCTTTTAATTCAATACACATACCTGCAGCAACTGTTGATCCAGCATCTCTGATAGCAAATTTAGACATTTGCGGTATCTCGCCGAATTTTTCAATAACTACTGGTTTTGTAGGTCTTAGTTGTACAACTGCAGCGTCCCCAGTCTTCAATGTGTCTGGTTTTTCTTTAATTACTGCTCCTGTCGCAGGATCTAATTGTTGTGTTAGTTCTATAAACTGACATGCCACTTGAGATGTGTGGATGTGGAATACAGGTGTATATCCTTGTGTAACAACAGTAGGATGATTCAAAATCATAATCCTTGCTGTAAATTCACTAGCAATCTTCGGTGGGTTGCTTGCTTCTCCAAGAACGTCTCCACGTGCAATATCTTTCTTTCCTACTCCTCTAACGCTGAAACCAACGTTGTCACCAGGAATAGCTTCTTGTACTTGCTCGTGATGCATTTCGATGGATTTTACTTCACCCGCTACACCATTACCTTCTCTCCCAGGTACGAATACTACTTTTTGACCAACTTTTAATACACCGGTTTCAACTCTTCCTACTGGAACTACTCCAATTCCTGAGATGTTATACACATCTTGTAAGGGTAGTCTTAAAGGTAAGTCTACTGGTTTTTCTGGTTCGTCAAATAGATCAATTTGTTCTGAAACTGTAGGTCCTTTGTACCAAGTCATATTTTCTGACTTATTGTAAATGTTGTCTCCTTCAAAAGCACTTGCTGGAATGAAGTTAACTTTACTTGGGTCATAACCTGCTGTTTGAACTAATTTAGTTAAATTTTCTTTGATTTCATTGAATTTAGCTTCATCGTATTTTACTACGTCCATTTTGTTAACTAGTACACAAAGTTGGTTAACTCCTAGAGTCTTCAATAACCATAAATGTTCTTTAGTTTGAGGCATTGCTCCTTCATTTGAAGATACAACTAAAAAAGCTACATCTGCTTGTGAAGAACCTGTAATCATGTTCTTAACGAAATCTTTGTGCCCTGGAGCATCAATGATTGTTGCTTCATAGTTTTTAGACAGGTATTTCTTATATGAAAGGTCAATTGTTACCCCTCTTTCCTGTTCTTCTTTTAAGTTGTCCATAACGAAAGCGAATTCGAAACCTGCTTTTCCAAGTTCTTTTGCTTTGTCTTTTAACTTTCTCATAGCTTGCTCATCGACGTTTCCTGAGTCAAACATAAGTCTTCCTACTGATGTAGATTTTCCGTGGTCTACGTGACCTACGAAAATTACGTTTAAATGTGGTTTTTCTCTTGCCATTTTGATTTTTTTCTCCGTAAATTGTAATATTAAATGTAACTCTGAAAACTGAATCTGGTTTATAAAGATTTTGGTGTGTTTTTGGAGTATATTCGTTCTTTTGATTGTTTTTTTTTGGTTTATTTAAAAACATTTTTAAAGATTTTATGGTTTAAAAAAGGAGATGGAGAAAAAAAAGAGGTTTTCTTTAGTTAGAAAAGTGAAGGGGCAGATAGCTACTGAACAGATGATGCTAACTGGCATTATCTTGGTGATGCTAATTCCTATTATATTTTATATTACTCAGACCCAAACTCAAACTCCTTACATGACAGATACTTTAGTTGTATTAGATAATAGTGTTGAATCTTTGAGTAATCTTGGAAGTGGAAGTTCAACTACTGTTGTTGTTCAAGTTCCCGCCTCTGTTGTTTCTGCAAGTTTTGCAAATTGCAATACTAATGGAGATTATTGCACTGCAATTCGAGTTGATTATGCTGATGGTTCTCAAGATGTGTTTGAGATGAGTTATTTTGTGCAAGGTTCTTTAAATTTTTTAGAAGATCCAGGATTACATTATGTTACTTTATATCATAAAGAAGAAGATCAAAATATTATTTTTCAAGAATGTGGAGATGGGGTTCAAAGTGGTGGTGAACAATGTGAAGCTTGTGTTATTGATGATGATTGCGTAGCTGGAACTTGTGAAATTTTGAATGGTGAGACTGTAGGTGTTTGTAAATATTTTTCAAATACTCCTTGTAGATCAGATGGTACAACTAACTATTGTTATGATCATTCAGAAAAGTATGGTTGTTTTTGTCAATGTGATATTGATGCAGATTGTTTGACTAATCTTTGTACCTTTGATCAAGGGAGTGGCGATGGATATTGTGAATTTTGTGAATCTGATGGGGATTGTCCTGAAGATTATTATTGTTCTATAGGTGTTTGTACTGATTGTGATCAAGACGGGGATGGAGAAGATTCTGACTTTTATTGTGGAGGTTTAGATTGTAATGATAATGATGTTTCGATTAATACTAGTGCTACTGAAATTTGTACTGGGGGGATTGATGAAAATTGTAACGGTCTTGTTGATTGTGATGATGGCGATTGTGTAGGGGATTCTGCTTGTGGAGAATGTAGTCCTGGAGATGAACAAGCTTGTGGGAATACTCTTGGTGTTTGTGCAGGTGTTGTTGATACTTGTCAAAATGATGGTAATTGGGGCGGATGTGATTATGGAAGTTATTATGAGGAGAATACTGAAACTAGTTGTAGTGATGAATATGATAATGATTGTGATGGATATGTTGATTGTTTAGATACTGATTGTGGTGGTGGTCTTGAAAATAGTGGTGGCTATTGTAGTGATGGATTAGATAATGATTGTGATGGATATGTTGATTGTTTAGATGCAGACTGTTTTGGATTTACTGGTTCTTCTGGGAATACTTGTTGTGTTGTTGGGGAGATTGATGGAGCCTGTGATGGTGACTTGAATCAATGCGTTGCGTCAGAAACTTATTTTGGTGATAGCTGTGAGGATTGTGAGCTTGTTTCGGGAGATACTTGTGAAAGTGATGGTGATTTTTGCACCAGCAGTTTTTTGTGTGATGGGCGTTCTCCCAGTTCTACATTTGAACAACAGGATGCTTGTGGCTATTGTAGTGATGTCTGCGAGATTAGTGTAGATTATACCATAGGAGATGATTACTGCAATACTTGTGATCAAGGCTTTCAACTTGGAAGTAATACATGTTATTATGATTTAACTTGTATGTCAACTGGTTGGGATGGAATTGCTGAATCTTGCTTTGAATATTGTTTTGGGGATGATGGGACTGATGGTAGCTGTGATACTTCTCAGAGAACAAATCCAGATGATACCTCTACTTGTTATTATTCCAGGGGGTGTGGTGTGGATGGATGCACTCATGTGAGTGGGGATTTGCTTGAGGGATACTGTGAAACT
>JABIPM010000041.1 GCA_018658955.1 Candidatus Woesearchaeota archaeon
AAGTCCTTGTTCTTTTGGATGTGTTTACATAGATGGAGAAGGGGAAGATATTTGTATTAAAATTGGTGAAGCGATAGATAATTTATTTTGTAAGGCTGCAAATAATTTAATTCAACAAAAAACTAATGGCGCAAGCTGTAATGTTAGTTTAGAATGTATCTCTGAATCTTGTGATCAACAAAAGTGCGGTAAAACTTATGGTCCTATTTCTACAGCAATTAACATAATTCTGATTCTTTTAATCCTATTCTCTTTTTTCAAAATAAGCTCTAAACTGAAGCAATAAGTATCACAGAAGATTTATAAAAGGCCATAGGATGATATCTCCATGCCACCACCAAAAAGGAAACCTTTCAAGAAAAGTTTCAAAAAGAAAAAGAATGCACCACCTACAGAAGAGGTTTTTAGAGTAAAAACTCCAAGAGGAAGGGAAGTATTTGGAATAATTGAACAGAGAATGGGCGGTTCAAAGTTAAGGGTTAGATGTTTAGACGGCAAAAATCGTCTTTGTAGGATCCCTGGAAGAATGAAAAGGAGATTATGGGTGAGAGAAGGAGACACAGTGGTTGTTGAGCCTTGGGAATTAGGCGGAGACGTAAAAGGGGATATCGTTTACAAATATAGGCCAAATCAAGTATCTTGGTTAAGGAAAAGAAACTTAATTACTGAGATTGAAGAGTCTGATGAGTTTTAGAAGTTTAAAATGTACTCCCAAGAAATTAAAATCCCTCAAAAAAGAATAGCTGTCCTAATTGGTAAAAAAGGGGAAACCAAAAAATTATTAGAAAGAAAAACTAAAACTACAATTCATGTAACCAAAGAGGGCGAAGTAACAATTACCAGCGAAGATAATATTAATTCTTTCAATGCACAACCAATCGTTACTGCAATTGCAAGAGGTTTTAATCCAGATATCGCGTTAATGTTATTGGACGAATCATTTGGATTCGAATTAATTTCTATTAAACAATTTTCAAGAAACGACAAAGATTTACTAAGAATTAGATCAAGAATAATTGGAACAGATGGAACGGCAAGAAAAATGTTAGAAACATTAACAGAAACATTTATTTCAGTATACGGAAAGACTGTTGCAATAATTGGCAAAACAGAAAATATTGATTTATCAAAAAGGGCAATTGAAAAACTTCTAGGTGGTGCACCTCACGGAAATGTGTATCAGTTTATTGAAATGCAAAAAAAGTCAGATTTAATTTAAATCACAACAATATTTATAAACTAATCTTAAAAACTATCTTCGAATGGTTACTAAGAGTTCTAAAAACGAAACACATGCTGACAGATTAGCTAAAGAACAAAAAACAATTTCAGTATCTCAATTCTTTGAACGTAATAGACATTTACTTGGTTTTGACAATCCCTTGAAGGCACTTTCTACAACAATCAAAGAGTTAGTAGATAATGCCTTGGATGCATGTCAAGAGATAACTATTCTTCCAGAAATTCTAGTTCAAATTCAAGAAAAAGATAAGAAAAATGGAAGGTATGTAATTATAGTAGAAGATAATGGTCCGGGAATTGTTAAAGAACAAATTCCAAAAGTATTTGCAAAATTATTGTATGGTTCTAAATTCTCAAAAATGCAGCAATCCAGAGGGCAACAAGGAATTGGAGTTTCAGCGTCTGTACTCTATGGTCAATTAACAACTGGAAAATCTTCAAAGATTACATCTAAAATAGGAAAAGATAAACCTGCACATTTTTATGAATTACATATTGATATTAACCACAATGAACCAGAAATTGTTCAAGACAAAATAATTGAATGGTCAATCAAAGATCACGGGACTAGGGTAGAAATAGAACTTGAAGGAAAATATCAAAGAGGAAGGTTAAGCGTTGAAGAATATGTTAGACAAACTGCAATTTCAAATCCTCATGCACAAATTACATTTATAGCTCCAGACAATGAGGTAACAAAATACAAAAGAGTAACAGAACAACTTCCCAAAGAGCCTAAAGAAATTAAGCCGCATCCTTATGGTGTGGAATTAGGAGTTTTAATTAGGATGTTTAAGGCGACCCAAGCAAAAACCCTTCAACATTTTTTCACAACAGAATTTTCGAGAGTATCTCCTCAAGTAGTAAAAGAAATTTGTAAAAAATCAGGAGTGTCTCCAACAACAAAAACACAATCAATTAATCATCAAGAAGCAAGCAACATCTTTGATGCAATTAAAACTACAAAGATAATGGCGCCTCCAACAAATTGCCTTTCACCAATTACAGAAGAGATTTTACTAAAGGGCTTAAAAAAAGAAGTAACTGCAGAATTTTATACTTCTACAACAAGACCTCCGACAGTTTATAGGGGGATGCCTTTCCAAATAGAATGTGGATTTGCATATGGGGGGGATCTAAGGGCAGATGAATTAGCAAAATTGATGAGATTTGCAAACAGAGTACCATTACAATATATGCAATCTGCATGCGCAATCTCAAAAGCTACATTACAAACAGCATGGAAGAATTATGGCCTTTCACAATCGAAGGGAGCATTACCTTCGGCACCAATTGTAATAGCTGTGCACATAGCATCTGTATGGGTCCCATTCACTTCAGAATCAAAAGAAGCAATTGCACATTATCCTGAGATAGTTAAAGAAATCAAACTTGCGATTCAAGAATGTGGTAGAAAATTAGGAGTATATCTGAGAAGAAAGAAAAGAGATGCAGAAACAGAAAGAAAGAAATCTTACATTATCAAATATATCCCTCACGTCGGTGAAGCATTACAAGAAATTTTAGAAATTACAGATACACAAAAAGAGAAAGTTCAAAAATTATTGAAAGCTAAATTTGAAGCTCCTCCGGAGGAACAGAAATGACTACTAATGCAACGAAAAAGAAAATAGACAAAATAGGTAAAGAAACAATAAATTTAATTGATGGGTCTGCTAAAGAAACTTTTGATAAAATAATTAAAAATGAAACACCCGAAATGAATTTTCCTATCAGGTCTTTAAGCAATGTAAAATATGATCCTAAAAAAGGATTCTTTGAACTTTTAGGAAAATTAAAAACAAGATCACTTAACGTTAATACCATCAAGGCATTCGCTCAAACATTAAGAATGATGAAACTTTCTAAGGATTTAATTTCTGCAGACGATATTGCAACAAAAAGAGAAGCATATTATGTTTCAAAGAACTGGGGAGATGCTAGATTCAAGGAACAACCAGAGTCAGATACAGTTATGGACGATATCGAAGCTATGTTCGGAGTAAACAGAGAAAAATTAGGTTTCATTCCAGAAGAAAAAGGTGGAGCTGTAGCAGGTAAATTAGTAGTTATAGATAAAGATAAAGATTCAGGAGAAGAAATTAGAATTGACTGTACAAGATTCGGTTCAGGTGCATATTCGGTTCCAACTTCGGTAGAACATTTAAAATTTGAAACAAAAGCAAAATTTATTTTAGCAATTGAAACATCAGGTATGTTTGAGAGATTAAACAAACACGGTTATTGGAAAAAATCAAATTGTATTTTAATCTCTATGGGCGGAGTTCCAACAAGAGCATGTAGAAGATTCATTAGAAGATTATCTGACGAAAAAAACATTCCAGTTTATGCATTCTGCGATGGAGATATGTATGCATTTTTCAATATTTATAGAACCTTAAAGGTGGGATCAGGAAACGCAGCACATCTAAATGAATTTTTCTGTGTACCTAAAGCAAGATTCATAGGAATCACTCCCCAGGATATTATAGACTATAAACTTCCTACTCATCCATTAAAAGATATTGATGTTAAAAGAGCAAAGGATGCACTGAAAAATGATCCCTTTGTAAAACAACATAAGTCGTGGCAAAAAGCAATACAGCAACAAGTTAAATCAGGTCAACGTGCAGAACAGCAAGCACTTGCAAAGTGGGGATTAAATTATGTTATGGATAAGTATCTGCCAGATAAGCTAAAATCAGACAAAACGTGGTTACCTTGATTAGGTAAAAAGTTAAAAACTCTAGTCTCCGAGTTCTATATAATGGCAGAAAATAAAATTAAGGCAGTGTTATTTGATTTAGATATGACTCTATTAGATTTATTCACTCCTAAAGATGAAGCCATCAAAGCAGCATTAACCGCAATGTTTGATGCAGGGCTAGATTTGGATAAAGAAGAGGCTTTTAGCAAATTAAAACAAGAATATAATAAAGATTTTGAAGGGCCATTAGTAATTTCTAATTTTCTAAATGGCGTTAAACAATATCATCCTAAAATCTTAGCAGCAGCAATCAATTCCTATAGGACTACAAAGGCAGGATTACTGAAACCTTACCCTGAAGTTATAGATACATTAACAAAATTGAAAGCCACAGGGTTAAAATTAGCAATTGTAACCGATGCACCAATTTTAAAGGCATATAGGAGATTAGATTCTGTAGGAGTAACAGAATTTTTTGATGCAGTAGTTACAGTAACAGACACTGGAAAGAAAAAACCTTCTCCTGAACCATTCACAGAAGCACTAAAAAGACTAAATCTTACCAAGGAAGAAGCAATTCACGTAGGTGATTGGCCAGAAAGAGATATTAAAGGTGCAAATGAATTTGGAATGATCTCCGTACATGCAAAATATGGAGATATTTTCTCAGATAGCTCATACAAGGGCAAGGCAGATTTTGAAATAGATTCATTTAATCAACTTCTTGGAGTTATCCACACAATCAATCAAAAGACTTAAAAGTGAGCCTAAATAAGCCCTAGTATTCAAATTAACGAATAAAAGAGGTTCTAGAACAAAAAATGACTCAAAATAATCCAAACCAACCAATATACATACTTCCAGAAGGACATTCAAGAACCGTAGGAAGAGACGCACAAAGAAATAATATTCTAGCAGCTAAAATTGTAGCAGAAACAGTACGTACAACTTTAGGTCCAAAAGGAATGGATAAAATGCTTGTAGATTCTATGGGCGATGTAATAGTAACTAATGACGGTGTAACCATTCTAAAAGAAATGCAAATCGAGCATCCTGCAGCAAAAATGATTGTAGAAGTTGCAAAAACTCAGGAAGAAGAAGTTGGAGATGGAACAACTACAGCAGTAGTACTTGCAGGAGAATTTTTAAAAAATGCAGAAGCATTAATTGATAAGAATATTCACCCTACAGTTATCTCAAAGGGATACAGATTAGCAGCAGAAAAATCTCAAAAAATTTTAAATGCTATGGCTGAACCAATAACTTCTCAAGATAAAGAATTACTTATCAAAATCGCAAATACTGCAATGACTGGAAAAGGTGCAGAATCTTCTAAAGAATTACTTTCCAAAATAGTAGTTGATGCAGTAACTCAAGTAGAAGAAAATAAAAAAATTAATTCTAAAGATATCAAAGTAGAAAAGAAAGTGGGTTCTGGAATTGAAGATTCAGAATTAATCAAAGGAATTGTAATTGATAAGGAAAGAGTTCATTCTTCGATGCCCAAGAGTTTAGAAAAAGTAAACATTTTACTTCTAGACACAGCTATCGAAGTAAAAAGCACAGAAACTGATGCTAAAATTCAAATCACTTCTCCTGACCAAATGGACGCATTCCTAAAACAAGAAGAAACAATGATTAAAAAAATGACAGAAAAGATAAAAGAATCTGGGGCAAACGCAGTCTTCTGTCAAAAAGGAATTGATGACCTTGCACAATATTACTTAGCTAAAGAAGGAATTTATGCGGCAAGAAGAGTTAAGAAATCCGACATGGAAAACTTAGCAAGAGCAACAGGTGCATCAATTGTAAATAATATTGAAACAATCACTCCAGAAGTAATAGGATATTCTGGAATCGTTGAAGAACTAAAAGTTGGCGATGAACAAATGACTTACATTAAAGAATGTAAGAATCCTAAAGCCGTAACAATTCTTGTTAGGGGCGGAACTGAACATGTAGTTGCAGAAGTTGAGCGTGCAGTAGTAGATGCTATTGGAGACGTAATCTCTGCAATTGAAGATGGGAAAGTTGTTGCAGGTGCAGGAGCGCCAGAAGTAGAACTTTCTAAACAATTGAAAGATTATGCTAATACTTTATCTGGAAGAGAACAACTGGCAGTTAATGCCTTTGCAGAAGCATTGGAAGTAATTCCTAGGACTCTAGCAGAAAATGCTGGATTAGATCCTATTGATGTATTGACTTCATTAAAGTCAAGTCATGATAAAAATGAAAAATTTGCAGGAATAAATGTATTCACCGGAAAAGTAATGGATTCATGGGAGGCAGGAGTTTTAGAACCGTTAAGAATCAAAACTCAAGCAGTTAAATCCGCTTCAGAAGTTACAGAATTAATACTTAGGATTGATGATGTAATTGCAAGCGGTGAATCCTCACGTCCTTCGATGCCTCCCGGAGGCATGCCCGGAATGGGAATGTAGTCCTAAATTTTTTATATTCTAACTACTTCATTTTAATATGTCAAATAAATTAAAAAAAGAAGATATTGGGAGAGTGACCAGATTTCTTAAGAAATATTCTGTAATAAAAAAAGAAGATAAACTAAAAGATATTTCGGATTATTTAGAAAAAGGGCATTCTTCAGAAATTCTTTCAGAAGAACATTTTATTTTAGAAAAAGATAGAAAATTAAATGTTTATGCACATACCTTAGTTTTCAAAAATAAATTTGCAAAAATAAGAAACTTAGTAGTATCTGAATATACTACAGAAAGAGATTTGGCAGAATTAATGGAAGATTGTATTAATTATGCTAAATCTAAAAATTGCAAAACAGTAGAAATCACTATTCAGAAGCCATTAGAAAAATTCTTTATTAATTTAGGTTTCAAGAAAATAGGTGAAAAACAGCCTACAAAATTAATCATGAGTTATCAATTCAAAGAAGACAAACAAATTAGTCTACAAGAGAAATTTAAAGATGTGGAATTAATGGACTTAGTTTCTAAAACAACAGCGGAAAAGCTTAGGTCTCAAATTTAACCCATAATTTTATAAAGTTTATAAGTAATAATCTAAACTAGGTTAAAAGAGGTAAAAATGCCAAGAAAAAAAGAGTCACCATCGGAACCATTGATTGATGAGTTAATCAAACATAATCTTTCTCTAGAAAAAGTATCTTTAGAACTTTTAGAATCTGTTAATAAGATGACTAGAAGGATGGATAGAATGCTTTCCTTGTTCGAGGAAGCAGCAAAAAACATTGAACAATCAGAACATTTAGATGAAACTCCTATGGCTCATAAAATTGAAAGCTTAATAGATCAAAATAAAACAATTGCAAGGGGATTGCTCCTAATTGAAAAATATGTAAGGGATAAAACTTCAGTAGGTTTTAATCCTTCAAATATGGGGCCCAAACCTCTTCCTAAAGCGGAATTGGAATAATGGCAACAAAAGAAATAGCATTTATCTATAATAAAGAATTAGAAAAATTAAATGATGAAACAAGCAAAATTCTATTTAATATTCAACACCCTCTGGCAGGTAAAAATATCCATTTACTTAAGACATTTACAAGGGAATTAATTAAAGCACACTCAAAAAAATCCAGACATAAAATTAAAAGAGATTTACCTGAAGATGCACTAGTTTTTTCTAATAATGATTTAGAGTCTACATTTCTAGATTTAGATATTCCCTTACCGGAATTAGAACCTTCCATATCTCCAGAGGAATTAATTTCTACAGAAATAGATAGATTAGTAGATTTAACTGAATCTTCTCCAGAAAGGATTCCATTAGGTCTTCCAGATTTAGAACCAGAAACATTACCCCTATTTCAAAATAAACAAGAAGAAAAAATAATTCAAATACCTACTGAAAAAACACCATTAATCACTTCAAGCATAACTGACGAAGTAATGGCGGCAGGAACAAAGAATGGGATGTTTTTCATTATTGAAGAAACAGAATTAAGTAAGGGAGAAATTAAAGTTTTAAATGCATTAAAACCAAGAATTATCAAAAAAGAATCCTTACTTTCAAACAAAAATAAATTTACTAAATTAATGGAAAAACAAGCAAAAAAACACAAAGTAGATGTTGCAGATTTAAGTCCTTCTAAGATGAGATATTTTTTAATCAAACACATAATTAATTTTGGTTTAATAGATCCATTATTTCATGATCAATTAATTTCAAAGATCATCTGTGATGGTCCTAGTTTAAAAATAAGAATAGTAAGAAATAATGAAAGATTAATAACCAACCTAGAATATGGGTCAAATTCACAATTAAATAATTTTTTAATTAAATTAGCAAAGAAGACTAAAAATAACTTAACAGAAGATCATCCTTTTTTTGAAGCCCAATTAGATAATTTCAAAATTCATGGAACCTTGGGAACTTCTGGGATCCCTACAAAATATACAATAGAAAGATTAATTTAATTTTTCCAATTAACTAAAACATCGTCAGTTCTTTCATAAGGTCTAATGTCTACTTTTTTCTCTCTTGTTCCTGATTCATATTCTAAAATTCCTTGGTAAGCAATCATTGCACCATTATCTATAAGTAAACTCTTCTGAGGAACAAAACACTTGGCACCTCGTTCCTTGCACATTTTTCCTGCCATCTCTTGCAATCTAGCATTACAGGCAACTCCTCCACCTAACAATAGTTCGTTTTTATCACAATGAGCCATAGCTCGTTCAGCAACTTCTATCAACATTGCAAATGCAGTTTCTTGTAATGAATAAGAAAGTCCTTCAAGAGTAAACTTCTCTGAATCATGTTTATTTTTCAAATTAGTTAGTAATCCAGATAAAGAAATGTCCATTCCCTTAACACTATATGGGAGTTCTATGTAGTCTCCAGTATAATCTTTAGCAAGTTTTTCTATTTTCGGACCACCAGGAAATCCTAAACCAACATGTCTTGCAAATGAGTCTAAAAAGTTTCCAATTCCTTGGTCTAATGTTTCTCCAAACACCCTATACTTTCCACCCTCATAAGCAATAACCTGAGTATTTGCTCCAGAAGCATATAACATTACAGGATCCTTAACAGGTGTAACTAAGCTCCCCACAGATAAATGAGAAACACAATGATTAATTCCAATAAAAGGAACGTCCAAACTTTTAGCAAGTTCTGCTGCTGTATTTTTTCCAACTTGTAAACATGGGCCAATTCCTGGACCTCTAGAATAAGAAACCAAATCAATTTTTCCCTTGCCTAATTTTTCAAATTCTTCAATCGCTCTTTTGATTAAATCGTCTTTAACATCTTTATGGTGGTTTGCTGCATCCATGGGGATTATCCCTCCAGACTCAGTAGTATAAGCTTCCCTTAAATTTACAAGAACGTTTTTTTTACTAACAATGCCTACTCCAATTGTGTGCGCAGTACTTTCAATTCCTAAACAAATCATTTTTAATCAAAACATTATTCTACTTATCTTAATTGCATCATACAATTTCATATAATCTTTTTGACTTTTTCCAAGCCTCATAAATCTATAATTTTCACAAAGTTTAGAAAAATAGCTAAATAATTTTTCTTCTACTTTTTCAAGATTAACAAACTTTTTGATAAATAGGGTATCTAATAAATTATCCTCATCAACTTCTTGTTCACCTTTAGATTTAACATAATTAATAATACTGGTTGCCAAAGATTCACATTTTCTAGTTAAGTCAAAATTTCCTGTTTCTATAATTTTTTCACCATTAATAGAATAAGAAACTTTAATTTTTGCAATACCTGTAGTAGGTTTAAATTCTAGCATTTCCAAGCCATTGAGTTGAAGTGTTATTTCTTTCATAGTAATGTAAATATCTTATCTAAGTTTTATTTATTTAGAGGACATAATTTCTATTACGTCTCCATTTGTTAGCAGATGTTCCTTACCAACAGGGACCTTCCGTTTAACATCCATCGCCTTAACAAACCCTTCCCCTATGTCTGAGTGTATTTTAAATGCAAAATCTAATGCAGTGGATCCATTTTTCATCAAGAAACAATCAGGTAGGACGTTGCCGTCTTTATCTGTAAGGTTATTCATTCCTCCAGGATAAATGTGGATATAATCTAACAAACCAAATACTGCCGAATTCACTGCTGCTTGTACACCTGTTCCTTCAGCAAACTGTTCTAAAATTGTTGTTTTAATAAATTCTAATCCTTGTTTCTGTTTATCTCCTAACTCTCCAATAATTTCAAAGTCTTTTTCTCCAGGAACATATTTAATTAATTCTTTTTTTGCAGCTTCTCTTAATGCTAACTCTGCATCTGCAGCACAAGGAATTACAATTAAGTTAGGATAATCTGCTCTAAGCTTTTTGTAATTTTCTCTACCTTTAGGAATATCAATTTTATTTGCAACAATAACAATGGGCTTAGTCATTCTTCTCAAACTTCTAGCAAACACAAAAATTTCTTCTTCACTCCATTTTGCAGGGGCAGTTTCTCCCAAATTATTTTCTTTTAATGCATCTTCTACATGCACCTCTAGAACTCTCAATCCAGATAATCTTTTGGCAATTGCCTTAACGGTATTGGCTTTTTCTTGTTGCATAACTCTCGTCATTTTATTCCAATCTCTTTTTAGAATTCCAAGATACCACATATCTAATTCTTTTTCTAAAAATTTAACATCGTTAGATGGATCATGGGTTCCCACATCAACAGTTTCACCTTTTTCATTAGTTCCTCCACTAGCATCAATTACATGCAATAATGCGTCTGCAGGTCTTAAGTCATCTAGGAAAGCATTTCCCAATCCTTTACCTTCATGTGCTCCTGGAACTAATCCTGCAACATCAATTAATTCGACAGCAAGAAATCTATTATGGTCTAAACAAAAACCAGTTCGAGGATTACACTGTTTTTTAAATTCTTTATCTACACAAGTTACTTTTACATGGCCAATTCCAGAATTAGCTTTGATTGTAGCGAAAGGATAATTAGCGATTTCTACTTCTGCGAGAGTAGATGCTTTGAAAAATGTACTCTTTCCAACATTGGGTTTCCCCACTACTCCTATTATCATAGTGCTTTTGAGCTATTCTTTAGTTATAAGCTTTTCAGAAAAACTTTTTTAAAGAGCACAAACACTCAATATCCATCAGGACCCGTAGCTTAGCCTGGCTCAAAGCGCCAGTCTTATATGACACTTTTTCGATTTAGAAGAAGAAGGCTCTAAGCAAGCTGGAGATCCGGTGTTCAAATCACCGCGGGTCCACATTTTTCATAAAAAAAGAACAAATCCAAACTTTTTTAAAAGAAATAAGAGAAAATTAAACAACGTGCCTCGATAGTGTAGTCCGGTCTATCATTCCGGCTTTTCGAGCCGGGGACCCGGGTTCGAATCCCGGTCGAGGCGCTTTTTCTTATTATAGTAACCACTTAAACGAATAAAAAACATTTATATAGTAAGTATAGTAACTTAAATTATTACATTCATAAATATAAGAGGTGAAATCAAATGGCTGTAAAAAGAAAAACCGCAAGAAAAACTTCTACTAGAGGATCCACAGCCAGAAGGACGACTGCTCGAAAGGTAGCAAGAAAAACTTCTGTAAGAAGATCTACTGTAAGAAGAAAAACTGTTAAGAGAGCAGTAAGAAAAGTAGTAAGAAGAAAAACTGTTAAGAGAGCAGTAAGAAAAGTAGCTACAAGAAGAGCAGTAAGAAAACCTGTTAGAAAAAGAGCAACAGTTTCTAGAGCAAGAAAAGTAGTAAGAAGAAAGGCTTCTCCGTCTCTAAAAAGAATAACTGCAGTTCCAAAAAGAACTAGCAAGGATCACGACTTAGCTGCGATGTACCTATCAATTTTAATTGTTGGTGTGGCAGGAATAATTTTATTATTCGCAAGACCTACACCCATGATGCAAAAAGTTATTGGAATATTATTGGTAGTACTTGGTCTTTGGGGATTATTAATGAAGAAGTAATTCTTCATTTTTCTCTTATTTCTTTCCACTTGACTTTTTTAGAATTAATTAAGTCACGTATTTTTTTTTGTTTCTCACTTAATTGAGATTTTCCCGTTTTGAATTCTATAAATACTAGTTCATCTTTTTCAAAACTAATTCCATCTATAGGTGATCCAAGAAATCTAAAGTTTTGAGGATCATATGGGTAAGAAGACATGTAAGGAAATAATTGTTCAAATGATTTTCCATGTTTTACTACTTTTGATCTATGGGAAAATAATAATTCTTTATGGACTTCTTCAAGAACCTTCAACTCTTTATTTTTCATCCAAATAATTGTTGATTGAATAAATATTAATAATAGCAGCAAAATAATTCCTAAGAAGATTAAATTCATAATTTTACTCAGTTAAACTCCTATAAAAACTAAATCCTTCATAAAACCCTACCAAAACCTTTAAAAGCCAAAATCTGAGACTTAGATACACATGAAAAGAAGCTCCAAAAGATGGAAAAAAAAGCATCAAATGCGTTGGAAATGGCAACGTAAAAGGATGAACAAAGAAAAGCGTAAGCGTAGACAAAACAAATAGTTCTAGTTAGAAATCTTTTTAAAACAATTAATCGGCAGATAATGTAGATTATACGCCACCGTGGCTCAATGGTAGAGCAGCGCTCTTGTAAAGCGCAGGTTGAGGGTTCAAGTCCCTTCGGTGGCTTATTATTTTTCAAGAGCCCATGGTCTAGTAGCTATGACGTCGCCTTGACTTGGCGTAGATCGCAGGTGCAATTCCTGCTGGGCTCATTTTTCAGAAACCTTTATATATTCATATTTATAAATAAACCTATTAAAAAGCTTTGAAAACTAAACAAAGGAGTTTTCATCCTTATTTAATAATAAAGAGGTTTAAAAGAGTGTTTCCTACAGAGAAAGAATTAATCTCGTTCATCAAAAGAAAAGGCCTAGTTAATTTTAGCATGATTGCTAAACACTTTGACATAAAAAACACAACGGTTTCTGATTTAATAGCATCCTTAGAAAAAAACAAAGTTCTAAAGGTAAAAAAATTAGGAGGATCAAAAATAGTTCTTCTAAAATGATTTCAAAAAAAGGGCAGGCAACCACATTTGTAATTTTAGGGATAGTTATGCTTAGCACAGTAATAACATTTGTTTATTTTAAAACAGAAATATTAGATGCAATAGGAAAAAAAACATTAATTGAAGAACCCACAACAGAACAAATCAAAAATCTAAAACAATATACTCAATCTTGCATGAAAGATTCAATAGAAACAGGAATTTCTTTATTGGGGTTACAAGGAGGGTACATTTCACAGCCATTAGATAAATTTCCTCCGGCACCCTATAACATGCTTTCAAATTCATTAGATCTATTTGGAGATGGAGGATTAACAGTGCCCTATTGGTCTTATCTTTCACCAAATGGAATTGAAAAAACTCAAGTTCCTTCAAAAAATGAAATGGAAAAAGAATTAGAAGAATTTGCAATTCAAGAAACATTAACCTGCATCAATGATTATACTCAATTTAGGATGGAGGGTTATCAAGTAACAAACACAAATCCCGTATTCAAAATAAAAATTAATGATGAAACCGTAAATGTAGATGTTTTAATGAATTTAGATGTAGAATATAAGCAAGTTTCGCAATCATTTACCAAATTCAAATTTGATATAAATTCTAATTTAGGGAATAATTACAGAAGAGCATTAGAATTATTTGAACATGAAAGTAATTCAGCATTTATAGAAAATTTCACATTAGAACTGATGGCAGTTTATGATGAAATCCCTTATTCAGGTGTAGATTTTGAATGTACTCCAAGAACATGGTTAAAATCAAGAGTTATACAAGATTTAAAATCAATCATGGAATTAAATATTCCGACAATTAAAATAGAAGGTACAGATTACAAATTAAGAAATAAAAATGATGCATTATTAGTCGAAGATGCACTAAAGAAATCGGCAAGGGACACTTCAATTAATTTTCTTTTCTCTAGAAATTGGCCAATTATGATAGATATCATTGGAGAGAACTCAGAGATATTAATGGGAGATCCATTCACCTCAGAAAATGAAGCAGCTAAATTTCTACTTCCACTATTTTGTTTAAATGATTACCATTTTGTATATGACATTAAATTTCCAGTTTTAATCTCATTAACAGAAGGAGACAACACTTTCCAATTTGCAGTAATGGGTGTAATTGATAACAATCAACCAAAAACAAACAAAGTATCAGTTCCTCAATTTGAAGGAGAATCTGAAATATGTTCAAGAGCAGATACTAAAATCAAGATAGTTGCTTCAGAGCTTTTATCATCTGGCTCAAAAGTTCCACTAAAAGAAGTAGACATTTCATATCAATGCACATTTACAAATTGTGATATGGGTAAAACTCGATTAGAAGGAGCAGGTTACTCTCTAACAACTTTATTCCCTCAATGTATGGGTGGACAATTAACAGCTTCAAAACAAGGATATCATTCACAGACAGAAACAGTAGATACAAACGGGGAAGGAATATTTGCGATTTCTTTAGAACCCTATAATTATCTTCCTGTTCAAATATTGGTTAAATCAGACAGTGGATTGAGAACACCCTACGATACAGAAAAGATACTGTTCCAATTTGAAAATTCAGAAAGAGGATATGCTACTAGCTATTATTATCCTTCAAATGAACCATTAAAACTATTGCCTGGAAACTACAAAGTTTCTTCAACACTAATGGTAGATACTGTGCAAGGATTTACATTTGATGAAAGAGAAATGGAAATTTGTTCAGAGGTTCCAAAGAGAGGAATGGGCGGGATGTTAGGGATGACTGAAAGAAATTGTGTTAAACAAACAATGCCAGAAATGAAACTAGATTCAGTAGTTGCAGGTGGAAGTTCCTTCGAATGGTTTGCAGATGGAAGAGTTTTAGCAACTTCAAACAAAATAACTATCTATACCACAAGGGGAAAAACTCCAACTACCCTAGAAGAAATGAATAAAGCATTTTCAACAAAAGAGTCAGAACAAAATATTATGAGGCCGACTTTCGAATGAAATTAAAAAAACTAAGAATTTTAGCAATCTTCATGACATTCTTAGTAATTACTCTTCCAATAGCAGTTACTGCAAAAGTAATAGATGCAGATACTTCAAAACAAACAGATTCAATTAATCAAGAATTAGAAAGAAGATTCACAGAACCTCCAACAGGACAAGACATTATTGGAGAAGACATCATAATTAATATTGCACAATATCAACCAGATGTAATTCGTGCAGGACTTTTAGAAGATCAAGGAGTAGTAGTTTATGCAGTATTGTCTGGAATTCCTACAAATCCAACAGTAACAATTCCTAGAATAAGAGACGTAGATATATTATCTTATAATGTAATTACTAATCCTCCAGAAACACCGGTTAAGGTTGGAAGAATTGCTTATATTCCTCCAAGGGGCGGACAAATTTCTTATTCAAACATGGGATACTTAGCAGTGCCTATAATGAGGATTCCAAAAGAGGCAGATGTTCCAGATGAAATAACCTTGGAAGTAGAAGCAAGAGTGTTATTCGATGTTTCTTCAGGCATGGGTGCAAGTCCAACAAAGTTAGTATTGAGGCAGCAAAATTCAGATGAATGGGGCACTACAAAAGAAGATAATCGTTACTTAGACATTTACATTCAAGCAGAAGAAATCGGCAGTGATTCAGTTACATTAAATGTTTATGATGATAACCTGAATCCTATCGCGCAAGGATTAAAAATTAAAGAAGGAAGAAAATCAAGAACATTAAGAAGAGATAGAATGTACATGCCCGGACAAGTATTCGATAAGTTCGACATTTATCTTAAAGATATCAAAAATGCAGGAGACACTTTAGACATTTTAGTAATTAGAGGTGGGGTTCCAGAAGGACATACCATTTCTCCAGGGGAGGCAGCCTATCATGGTTCAAATATAATTCTAGAAAAAATAGATATTAAACAAGAGGAAGTTGTAGCTTACTTTAGAGGTCCAGATGGAAATCGTAAATTTGCAAAATTCCCAAGACAAACAGTCAAACCACAAGATAAAGATTTTAATCAAACTATATTTAACCAATCAATAAATATCCTGGGAAATCTTTCTCAAACAAATTTAACACATATTCCTAAAGGAACTTCTTTAGAAAAATATAATTTAGCAGCACAACAATTTGGATCAGTTGTTTCAACATTAGCAGGACAAAATAGGGCATTTGAATATAATGGTCAAAATACTTCAATAGGAGATTTTCAAGCACAATATCAAAAAGCATTAATCCAACACACCAAAATAAAAGACCTTCCGGCAGCAGTAAGAGAATATGAAACACTATTACAAATTTACAATAGTTATGAACCAGAAAGAAGACAAAAGACAATCGCATTAGGTATATATCCTTCCAAAATTAAATCCGCAATATCATTCCTTAATACTCTTCTAAACTCTCCAAAAGAAAAGAGAATGGTTGCACAGGTTGAATTCATAGAACAAGACGGCACATCTGTTTCAATAGTAATTCAAGGATCAACATTAACTAGTTACGGGCTATCTGCAAAAACATCAAAAGCATATATCAGAATCGAAACACCTCAAAACAATTCTCTAAAAGAATTAACTTTGGGAGAAGGAGAAGCAATAGATCCAAATCTTTTCAGTATAGAAAATAGTTATTGGGAAATTGAAGATATCCGAGAAGATTCAATAATTCTTTCAGCTACGCC
>JABIPM010000039.1 GCA_018658955.1 Candidatus Woesearchaeota archaeon
TCCTAAAGGGATATCTGATTTTTCATGTAGAAGATTCATGTCTGTTAAATCATTACTGATTAAGGTTATTGTTGCTTCTCCTTCTTCTGCCTGAGTTTTTAATTGATTTAGTAATAATTCTTTGTCTGTTATTTCTTCTTCTATGTATTCTAAGGTATCTACTATTCCTTTTGTTAACTGTAGTGAAAGGTCTTGAGATTTCTTCCCTATATGTGTAGAAATACTTTCAGTTACTAGGTAAATTAAATTTGTTTTACTATTATCTACGTAAAAAACTATGTTCCCCCCTTGCGTAACTTTGAGGTTTTTTGGAAAAATTGCACAAACATGGAAAATTCCATTCTTTACACCGCTAATGCATGCTTGTTCTGAGTCTACTTTTTGTGTTGAGTAATCATCTTGGTTCAATTCATAAATAATTGCTTCTGCTAATGGGCTATATTCTTCTGAATGGACACCTACTCTGATGCCATATACACTTGCAGTGTTAAATGCTGCACCCATTAGAATAATTAATAGTAAAGGTCCAAGAATTATCATTATTGCTGAACTCTTTGAACGAAGTATTAGTTTGAAATTTTTCTTTATTAACGTTAATAATCTTTTCATTGTTTTCTTAAGAAACCTCTTTGTGCATTTACGTCTTTAGTTAAAGATTGGAATACTTCTTCTAATGTAGGTCTTTGAACATCTACATATAATAATTTTTCTCCAGTGTTTTCTATTATGTGTAGTATTTCGTGAAGTACTCTTTCTGCTTTCTTTGTTTTGATTACTAGTTTATTGTTTTCTATGTAGTATTCATCGTAGGAGTCTATGTTTTTGATTATGGTTTTGTAATCACCTGGGAAAGTTTGAATGTGAATTTCTTCATCTTCACTGTATTGTTTTTTTAATTGATTTAGTGCACCTGCTCTGATTATTTTTTTATTGTGTAGTATTGCTACTCTGTCACAAACCTGTTCTATATCGTCTAGTCTATGTGATGTAATTATTACAGTTGTTCCTATTTCTTTGATTTTTCTAATTAGGTGAAGTATTTCTTTTCTTAGAACTGGATCTAAGTCTTCAGTTGGTTCGTCTAGAATTACTACTCTCGGTACGTGTATTAGTGAGCATGCCATGTCTAATCTTCTTTGCATTCCACCTGAAAGGTATTCTGCTGTTTTACTTCTTACATCTTCTAATTCTACTAATTTTAGAATTCTTTCTAAATTATTTTCTATGGTTTGTTTTTTTAATCCGTAAAGTGCTCCAAAATATCTGATATTTTCTTCAACTGTTAATTTAGGGTAGAATGCACTGTCTTGTGTAGTGAATCCTATTTCTTCCCTTAGTTTGTCTTGTGTTTTGTTTAGTTTTTTGTTATCATAAAGGACTTCTCCTTTAGTGGTTTTGTAAAATCCGACTAAAAGTTTAAGTATTGTTGTTTTTCCACAACCATTAATTCCTAAAAGTCCGAATACAGAACCTTCTGGAATAGCTAAGTTAATATTATCAAGAACAAGATTGTCTTTAAACCTCTTGGTAACCCCCTTTAATTCAAAAATACCCATGCTTATAAATGGAGTTTTATTATTTATAAGTGTTAGGAGTTAACTTATCTCCCACCTTTAGATTGATTGTTGCGTGTTTTTTAGTTTCTAGTATTGAGATTGCTTTTGTTTTGGGGTTGATATTTGGATTGAATGGTTTGATATTTCTGATTATTTTTACTATTTTGTTTTGTTTATTGATCCAAACTGCATCTATCGGAAAGAATACGAATAACATGTGAATGGGTAGATTTTTTTCTTTGTTGAATTTTAATAGGATAGATTGATTGTTTTTTAGTGGTTTTGAGAACATTAACCCTTTGATTTGTTGTAGTAATGTAGAATGTATTTTTGTGTTTGTTTTGAAGTTTCTCTTTTTGTTATTTAGTATCATTTTAATATTTGAATTTTTTCTCATAATCTTTGTGATTCATCCATTCAAGAATAATAGATAAAACAATCACCTCTCCATTTTTAATTGTATAAATTAATCTCCATGCATTAGGTAAATTATATTTCCAAAGATTATCTATGTTATGTTTTTGAAGATAATCTTTAGGTATTAATTTTTTAGGTATTTGGATGCCACAGAATGTATTTTCTTCTAAATCATTAAATGCCCTCCGTAAAAAAGAATATAATTTTTTATCTTCCGTTTTTGAATTTTTTAGTTTTTCCAGTGACTTTTCCAGTTTTTCATTTTCAAAAACTATGTTTGATTTCATTTTTTCCACCACAGTGCAGGGTTAGATAAATATTTGGCGACTCCTTCTGGATCCCATATCCAACAAATCTTTCCTTCTTTGTCTACTGCAATCTTGTTAGAACTTTGAAGATAATCAAAAATAACTTGATAAGTTTGATACATCATCTTTTTGGGTAAATTTTCCCACAAACTTCTTTTTTTGTATTCTCCTCCATGTTTTCTAATAAACTCTTCAACCATTAACACGGTATCTAATTGAGGGTAATGTAATATTTGTTTTTTCATGTTATATAAGTTGATATAACAAGATATTTAAAGTTTTCTATTTGAATTTAATACATGCGTAGTAGTTCTTATCTTCTTTTTTTGCAGATGCTTGATAGTCTATGATTTGTGCAGATTTGTTTTGGAGTTTTGCTAGTTCCATTAATGTAAGCATTGGAGCTAAGTTTCTTATGTCTTTGTTTCTTCTTAGTTTGTAGTTTTTTAGTGCTTCTGCATCTAAAGATTTGATGTATTGTATTGTTGCCTTGTCTTCTATGTTGTGTGTCGCTATTATTGTTATGTTGTGTTTAGTTGTTAGTGTGTTTAGTGTTTCTGCTAGTTTTGTTATTTCTTTTGAAGTTGTTAAGTTAATTGAGAGTGGTACGAATGTTAGATCTGTTAGTTTGTCTCTTGAAGCAAATTGTAACCACGGTAGTTGTGTTTCGACTGAATGTTCATTTTCATGTGCAGTGTGTTCGTTTAATATTAATGGGTTTAGTATTGAAAGTGTTTTTGCTACGTCTTGATTGATTTTTACGTTTCCTAATGGGGTTTCCCAATCTGCGAATAGATAGGTAGATAGTTTAGTTTCTGAATGGTGATTTGTTCCTATTATTAAGTAAGTTTCTGGGAAATTTGCTTCTGCTAGTTCCATATATCCCCATGCTTGACACGGGCCTGTTTTTTCTATTGATTCTGATGGGAATGCTAATAGGTTTAAGTTGATGTTTCTTCTTGAGGATTGTAGTGTTCCTGGTCCTTTTTTATGTGTGAATGATTCCCTTATAGCTTTGTCTAGTTTATCGAAAGTATTTGGATAGTATTCTGGACATGCTACTGGTTTTCTGTTCATAGTTGTTTTGGTTGAATAGTGAGTATAAAAACATTATTGGAATGTTTAAGTTGTTTTATAAAAAAGAATTAAAAAAAAGAAAAAAAAGGGTGTTAGCCCTTAATTAAATTAAGCTCCGATTTTAGTCATAATGCTAACAGCTTTTGAGTGTTCTAATCCGCCAGACACAGTGTAATCTAATGTTAAGCCATCTTCTGTACCGCTATACATTTCACCTTCTGTACCTACTGCACCTGTACATGTGAATGTTACTACTTCACCTGCTCCCCAATCACCTGCTGGAGCTACTGTACATGTGAGCCCAGTTGAGTCTAATGTTACATCTGTCAATGCAATGCCCATTCCGTTTTGCATCATGACTATAAGTCCGTCTGTGTCACTTGCACTAAAGTCTATACAAGAAATTCCTGGAGCTACTGTACATGTCTCTGGTAAGAATTGACCTGGATTTAAAACACCAAATGAAGCTAATGCTCCGATAGCGATTAAAACAACTAACAATGCCCAACCATAAGTCA
>JABIPM010000042.1 GCA_018658955.1 Candidatus Woesearchaeota archaeon
TAAATTGGCTCTAAGTGTCTTTAAATTGGGCGTCGTTGATTGTTGAAGATTGTTGTTTAGTTCAATTACTCTACCTAAATAAGCTACAACCTTTTGTTTAGGATGTTTCTTACTTCTTTTACGCCTTACAGATCTTACTAGATAAGCATATTTCTTTATTTCACCTTTAGAATTAATTCTTGATTTTACTCTAATAAACATATACCTATGGGCACTACAAATAAATATATAAAATTATGTGGTAGCAAGGCTATAAATAGTTAGATCAAGAAGCTTTGGGCTTAGATTCTTCCTTTTCTTCCTTCTTAGCTTCTTCTTTCTTCTTAATAGCTATCTTTGGAAGTGGTATGTGTGGAGGTAATCCTACTTGTTGAGATAAAGATAATGCTAAAACTCCACATTTTGAGAATACATAATTTACTAAATGTGAGGATAATTCTGGATTAATTTTTTTACCATTATCCCATTCTTTTAAAAGTTCATCTTTTTGTTTTTTAGTTGTTAAAAAGAATAAATGTCCTTTAATGTCTATCTCTGCTATCTCTGGCAGATATTTAACACCATATTGAAATGAAAAATTGATCATTGCTTGATCATTCATATGAGATGGTAGTGATTCTTCTGCTACATCTACAAACTTAATGTTGTTTTTAGCCTCAGTATTACCTTGAATCTTACCTTTCTTCTCTATAGAGATTTTATCCATACTAAAGTTTACTATCATTTCGAATTTGTGTAATTATTTCAGGTTATAAAACTTACTATTAAATGAAATATATATTCTAACTAGAAGAATTTGAAAAATAAGCTCATCTATGATTAAATGAAATCTTTTTGAAAATATCCATTTTACCTTTCCAGTCCATTGCCTCTTTTAGGACTTCTTCTATTGATGAAACAAATATCAACTCTACTTTTTTCTTTTGACTATCAGAGATTAACACATCTTCTTTGTTTGCTCTGGGAACAATTACTCGTTTAATACCTGCTTGGATTGCTGCCTCTATCTTTTGAGTCACACCACCAATGGCCAATACTTCTCCTCTAACAGAAAGAGACCCAGTCATTGCTGTATCTTGTCTTATTGGAATACCTTTTAGTGCAGAAAGAACCGCAGTTGCCACTGCAATAGATGCTGAATCACCTTCAACACCTCCTCCTGATGCAACTTGTAAAAATTGAATATAAATATCATATTTTTCTTTTATATCTTCTCCAAATAATTTTAAGATAATTGCTGAAACATTTTTTACTGCTTCTTTTGCAGTTTCACCCAGTTTTCCTGTTGCAATAAATTCTGCTTTTTTTCCGCCAGGTGTAACTTCAGATTCAATTGGTAATACTATTCCAGAATAATAAGAATCAGAACCTAAAACTGCAAGACCATTTACTCTTCCAACTCTATTTCCTTTTGTTACAATCACTTCGTATTTCTTTTTGTTTGTTATGTATTTGTCTACAATTTGTTGTTCTAATGTTCTTGCTAATTTTTTTGCATTTTTAATATGATTTGATTCTACAAATTTAGATTTATCTTCTTTTGCTAAGTCTCCTGCAGCCCTTACTAAACCACCTAATTCTCTAAGTCTTAGTGTTAATTTATTTGAAACACCTGCTCTAACTCTTGCTTCTTGAATAATTTTATCCACTGCAGATTTAGTAAAGTGTGGAATTTTTTTGTCTTTGTTTACTTCTTGTGCTATGAACTTAGCAATCTTAAATCTATTAGTAGGATTATCTTCCATAGTACTGTTCATATTAACTTCATAACCATAACCTCTAATCCTAGATCTTAGTGCAGGATTCATTTTTTTAATTGTATCAAGTGTACCAGCTGCAACTAAAACAAAATCTGTAGGAACTTCTTCTGAATGAACCATTGCACCTGAAGATCTTTCTGATTGACCAGTAATAGAATACTTTCGTTCTTGCATACAAGTAAGTAGCTCTTGTTGAGTTTTAGGAGATAAGTTACCTATTTCATCTACAAACAATACTCCTTTGTTTGCTTTGTGAATCATTCCAGGAACTAAACGCTCATATGCAGGAGTCCCTAATCCTCCAGATTGAAGAGGATCATGTAATACATCTCCAAGTAATGCACCTGCCTGACTACCTGTAGCATCGATAAATGGAGCTTTTTGTTTTTTAGAATTATCAATTAATAATTTTGGAACTTTAACACCTTTCTTCATTTTTTTATTTAGATTCATAAATAAAATAAAAATTGCAACAAACATCATAGAAGTTATTAGTGAAGCTGCACCCATGATGTCACCATATTGTTTTCTAACCCACCAAGGAGATAATAATGAAATAATCAATAAGATATAAAAGAAAATTGTTTGCCCTCTAAATTGCTTCATAGATTCAATCTTAAATCTGTTAACTGTGGTAATTCCTTGACCTCTAGGTAAAGATTTTACAATTGGTCCATGTTCATCTGAAGGATTGTCAAAAGAGATTATATCTGGCAATTCGCTTTTTGGAAGAAGTTCTGCTAATGCCTGTCCAGTTAATGACTTTCCAGTTCCTGGTTCACCTATAAGGAGAACATTTCTTCTTTGCTTAGCTGCTTTTTTAATGATATTAATTGATTCATCTTGACCTATTACTTGGTCAACTAGTCTCTCACTAATAGAAATCTCTTTAGTTGTTTTAAATTTTTTAATAATGCCAGAGTTAACCATTTTGAAATTAAATACTAGAAAGAGACTCTATAAAATGTCTTCTTCTGAAACAACTACAAAATCACCAATTGCAATAACTGCTGAATAAGGAATTGTTAAATTATTATGATCATCTTTTTCTAAATCTAATCCTTCAGTGTATGTTGTAGGGTTTTTTAGAACAATTTCCATTAATTCTCCAGTTCTTACTTCAAAGGAGATATTTCCAACTTCACCAAATCTTTTACCAGTTTTGGTTACTACAGTTTTACCTAGTAAATTTTTTGAATAATTTTTTTCTTCTTCAACCATTTTCAGTATGATTAGCGTCTGGATGATATATAAATCTTTTTGTATTGAAACTGTAATATTTGATTTTATAAAGGAGAGAGTGCTTTAAAAGCAATAATAAGGTATTTTATTTTAAAATATGAATTATAAAAATTAAAAATTAATATATTTATTATTCCTTTGTTCTGATAGCCCCACACCATGATTTCCTATGGAATTATTAATTATTTTTGAAACTTTTCTCTTATGTTTCAATAGGTTAAGCCTTAAACCATTAAAGAAAGTAATTAGATTAATATATATTATTCAATAGTTATATTATATTATATTATTATATAAATATTTTTATTATTTATTATTTATTATTGAACATATATGTTTAAGATTATTAATTTTAATTTATTTTTAGTTAATTCTCGTATGTGAAAAAGGATTTTTTTGAAAAAAAGTTTCCACAGGAAATGGTGGTGTGAGAGGTTTTGATACTCAGAATATAAATCTTTAAATAAAGTCCAGGAATGAATATCAATATGGTTGATGTTAAAGATTTTCTAAGGGATTACGCAAAGAACGAAGGTTTATTCAAAAATAAAAAAGCATTACAATCTAATTATACCCCTTCAAATGTGCCTTATAGGGATGAACAAATTGGGCAAGTTGCAAGTATTCTTGCACCTTCATTGCGTATGGAGAGACCTAGTAATCTATTTCTTTATGGAAAAACCGGTACTGGAAAAACTTTAGTTATTGGCCATGTATTGGAGAATATTCTTGAAGTTGCTAAAGAAGAAGGTTTGAATCTTAAAACAGTTTATCTTAACTGTAAACTTAAGAGAGTTGCAGATACAGAATATAGATTAATTGCTCAGATTGCAAGAGAACTTGGACAAGATATACCTGCGACTGGTCTACCTACAGACGAAGTTTACAAATTATTTGTTAAGTGCTTAGAAAAAGAAAAAATATTGTTGTTATTAGTTTTAGATGAGATTGATGAGGTAGTAAAAAATACAGGTGATAAAATTTTATATAATCTTACTAGAATTAATTCTGAATTAAAAGAAAGTGAAATATCTATTATTGGTATTAGTAATGATTTGATGTTTATAGATCAAGTTGATCCTCGTGTTAAGAGTAGTCTTGGTGAAGAGGAAATTGTTTTTCCTCCATATAATGCAATACAATTACAAAAAATATTACGTGAAAGAGCTGAGTTATCCTTTGAAAGTAAAATCATAGGTGAAGGAGTTATTGAGAAATGTGCTGCTTATGCTGCTAAAGAACATGGAGATGCTAGAAGAGCATTAGAACTATTAAGAGTTGCAGGAGAATTAGCGGAAAGAAATAATTCTGAACAGATTCTTGTTAAGTATATTGATAATGCTGAGGAAAAAATTGAAAGAGATAGGGTTGTAGATATTGTTTCTACACAACCTAAGCAATTCAAGATTACATTATTTAGTATTATACAGGTGTCTGATGAATATGCAAAGAAAAATGAAAGTGGTGATTTCTATACAGGAGATATATATGAAGTTTACAAAAATAATTGTTTGAGTACTGGTACTAAACCTCTTACTCAAAGAAGGGTTGGAGATATTATTGCAGAACTTGATATGTCTGGAATAATTAATGCAAGAGTTATTAGTAAAGGCCGTTATGGTCGTACTAGAAGAATTTCATTAGCTGTTCCTGAAAATATTGTCAAAAAAATTGATTTAATGTTAAGGGAAGGTTTGGGATTATGAATGATGATGTTAAGAAAGAACGTCTTAAATCTTTCATGGATAAAGGATATTTATTATCTCCTGAAGTTTTTCATTTGAATGAATTTAAAAATGAATTTCTCAATTTTATGAATACTAGGATTATTTCTAAAGAAAAACCATTAGTTATTGGTGGGGATCTTTATGATAGCGTTTCTAAAAAAGCAGTGTCTGGTGTTAACTGGTTGGAATTTGAAAAAAGTAAGGTTTTACATGAAAAAGGAAAAACTAAAAGATTGTATTTGTCTTTTTTAGAATTAATTACAGGTGAGGAAAAGAAGGAAGAAATTTCTACAGTTATTGAGCCTGTCACTGAAAAGAAAAAAATAATTAATTCTACAGATATTGAGCAACCAGTAGTTGTTAAAGAAACTAGTGAGATTGAAACTCCTCCAAAAACTATTGAGGTTGAGTCTAAAAATACTGTTCAAGAGTTAGTGGTCTCTGATCCAGAAGATAAATACCCTATGAAACTTGTTAAAAACTTTGCTGAAGATGCAAAAATGAGGCAAGTAAAGGATTTTGTTTTCCATTACAAAAGTCGTTACGAAAAAATAAAAAACATGATTGCAGGTAGACAAGAAATGCAAAATGTGATTTCTATCAAAAGGGCATATGGGAAAGATAAAGGGGAATCTGTTGCATTGATGGGTTTAGTTTATGAAAAAAGAATTACCAAAAAAGGAAACTTAATGATCAAATTAGAAGATCCTTCAGGAACCATTAATGTTATATTTGGTCCTAAGATTCAAGAGTCATCAGCAATATGTTTGGATGAACTTATAGGCGTTGTAGGTACTACTAGTGAGGGTTTTATGTTTGCTACTGATTTAATCTATCCAGATATTCCAGAAAATAAAAAAGTTAAAACTTATGGTGAAGATGTATGTGCTGCATTTATTTCAGATGTACATGTTGGAAGTAATATGTTTATTGAAGACAGGTTTTTGAAATTTATTGATTGGCTTAATGGGGAACATGAGGATCCTAACATGGTAGAATTAAGTAAGAAGGTTAAATTTTTATTTGTAGTTGGTGATGTAGTTGATGGTGTAGGTATTTATCCTGATCAAGATAAAGAATTGACAATTCCTTCAATTAGAGGACAATATGATAGATGTGCTGAATTATTTGGGATGATTAGAAAAGATATTAAAATAATTTTATGCCCAGGTAATCATGATGCTAGGAGAATAGCAGAACCTCAACCAGCATTAGATCATTATGCTGAAAGTTTAAAATCTATTAGTAATATGACTCTTGTTTCAAATCCGGCTACTATTAACGTGTTGTCTAATGAAAATTTTGAAGGATTTAATATTTTGATGTATCATGGTTATAGTTATGATTATTATGCTGCAAATATTGAATCAATCGCTCAAGAAGGTGGTTATGATAGAGGAGATTTGATAATGAAATATTTATTGAAGAAAAGGCATTTGGCTCCAGTTCATACTTCTACATTATTTGTTCCTACTCCTGAAGATGATCATCTTATTATTGACCAGGTACCCGATATATTTGCTTCTGGCCATATTCACAAAAGTAGTATTTCTAAATATAGGGGAGTTACAAATTTTGTAAGTAGTTGTTGGCAACATAAAACTGAATTTCAAGAAAGAGTCGGACACCATCCAGAATATTGTATGGTTCCTATTTTTAATTTTAAAACTGGAGATTCTTCTATGTTGGATTTTTCAGGAGGATTAAACAATGAATCTTGAAGGTTGTCCTGATCATATTGTAAAATATTTTAGTGATATTGAAACTAATGTTGATATTTCTCTTAGTTTAGCTAATCGTTGTAGGGCTAAAGGATTAGATCCAGATGATAAAGTGGAAATTGTAATGGCAAAAGATATGGCTGAAAGAGTAGTTGGTCTGATTAGCGTAGTTTCTCCTGCATTAAAGGAATCAAATATTGTGGAAAGAATAAAAGAATTAGAAATTAAATATGGTTCTCAAGATTGGAGAGTTGCTTTAACAGTTGCACTTGAAACTGCTCAAGAAAAATTTACCAAATTTGAAAATAAAATTGAAGCAATGGAAATTGGTATAAGGGTTGGAATTTCATATATTACTAATGGAGTTGTATCTTCACCTTTGGAAGGATTTACTAAATTAGAAGTAAAACAAAGAAGAGATGGAGGGGAATATTTAGCTCTTTATTTTGCAGGACCTATGAGAAGTGCTGGTGGTACTGCAAGTAGTGTTTCGGTAATCATTGGAGATTATATCAGAAAAAATATGGGTTATCAGAAATATGATCCTGATGAAAAAGAAATCAGTCGTAATTGTACAGAGCTATTAGATTATCATGAGAGAATTACAAATTTACAGTATTTACCTTCTCATGATGAAATTGCATTTTTGACTAAAAATTTACCTGTTCAGATTACAGGTGATGGGAGTGAAAAAATAGAAGTTAGTAATTACAAAGGTCTTGATAGAATTGAGAGTGATAGAATTAGAAATGGTGTTTGTTTAGTTCTGGGTGAAGGGGTAGCACAGAAAGCACCAAAGTTATGGAAACAACTTGCTAAATGGGGTAAAGATTTTGAGTTAGATGATTGGATGTTTATTGAAGAGTTTGTTAAGTTACAGAAAAAAATTAAATCTAAAAAAACTGAAGAGTCAGAGGATGGAGAAAAATTAAAACCAGATTATACTTTTGTTAAAGATATTGTAGCGGGTAGACCAGTATTTACTTATCCTTTACGTGCTGGTGGTTTTAGATTAAGATATGGCCGTGCAAGGGTTTCTGGTTTTTCATGTAATGCAATGCATCCTGCAACTATGGAAGTCTTAGAAAATTTTATTGCAATAGGAACACAACTTAAAGTTGAAAGGCCCGGTAAAAGTGCAGTTATTGCAAATTGTGATGCAATTGAAGGGCCTATTGTTAAATTGAATAACGGTTCAGTTCTCAGATTAACCACTGTTGAAGAAGCAAGGGCAGTAAAAAAAGATATTTTTGAAATTATTTATTTAGGCGATATGTTAATCTCATATGGAGATTTTTTCAATAGAGGTCATATGCTTATTCCTTCAGGCTATTGTGAAGAATGGTGGGCCCAAGAATTATTAGAATCTGTTGAAAAATCTGGAGAATCTGATGAATTTAAAGAACTTATTGAAAAAATAAAAGATGATTACTTTATGGATATAACTTTTGAAGATGCATTAAAGTTATCTAAATATTATAAAATTCCTTTACACCCCAAGTATTCTTACACTTGGAAAGCTATAGATAAAGAAAAATTATTAGGCCTTAAGAAATGGGTATTGGCTGGAAATTTTTTAGAAAATAAAATTGTATTACAATTTCCACAAGATGAAGAATGCAAGCGTTCATTAGAATTATTAGGGGTCCCTCACAAAGTTGTAAGCAATGAATATATTGTTGTTGATGGGTTTGATGCTAAGGTTCTGAAATACTATTTAGAAAATTTAGATGAAGATAAAGAAGATATTTTAGATATGGTTTCCAAAGAAGTTAAAATTAAAGATAAAATAGGTACGACTATTGGTGCAAGGATGGGCCGTCCTGAAAAAGCTAAGATGAGGAAGATGACTGGCAGTCCCCACGTATTGTTTCCTGTGGGTGAAGAAGGTGGAAGATTAAGATCTTTTCAAAGTTCGTTGGATAAAGGGAAAGTTAAAAATCAGTTTCCAATTTACAAAACTCCTAATGGTGAAGAAACAATTTACCGTAAAATAAATGGTGTTGAAAATGAAAAGAAATATTTTTCTAGGTTTGGACAAGAAGCAAAAGAAAGCGAAAAAGATGATGAAGGCATTGTGAATTATAAGAAAATTGAGTTAGATATCACTAAATATTTTAATGATGCAGTAACTTTATCTGGAATTAACAGGAGTATGATTCCAGAATTGATTAAAGGTGTTAGGGGAACTAGCAATAAAAATCATGTTCCAGAACTATTAGCGAAGGGTTTGTTAAGGGCTAAACATAAAATTTATGTTAACAAAGATGGCACTACTAGGTATGATATGACTGAGATGCCATTAACTCACTTTAAACCCAAAGAGATTGGAACTAGTATTGAAAAATTAAAAAGTTTAGGTTATGAATTTGATGTTCATGGAAAAGAATTAGTTGATGAAAATCAAGTATTAGAACTTAAGATTCAAGACTTAGTTTTACCTGCTTCTACTGAAGCTTTAGATGAAACTTCTGATAGGGTATTTTTGAGAGTGGCACAATTTGTAGATGAATTATTAGAAAATGTTTATGGTGAAAAAAGATTTTATAATGTTAAAACTACTTCCGATTTAGTAGGACATTTAGTTGTATCTCTTGCACCTCATATCTCTGCAGGTGCAGTTGGTAGAATTATTGGATTTAGTAAGACTCAAGGAGTATTAGCACACCCTTATTTTCATAGTATGGTTAGAAGAGATTGTGATGGAGATGAGTTATGTTGCATGTTGATATTAGACGCTATGATTAACTTTTCTAGACAATATTTGCCTGCCCATAGGGGAAGTACACAGGATGCACCATTAGTACTTACTAGTTTGTTAACACCTACAGAAGTAGACGATATGGTGTTTGATTTAGATGTTGCATGGAAGTATCCTCTTGAGATGTACAGGGGTGCTGAAGAATATAAAATGCCTTGGGATGTCAAAGTTGAACAATTGTCCCATAGACTAAATACTCCTGCACAATTCTTTGGATCAGGTTATACTCACGAATCTAGTAACATTAATGAAGCAATTTCTTGCAGTTCATATAAGATTCTTCCAACCATGAGGGAAAAAGTTGAAGGGCAGATGAGTGTTGCTACTAAGATTAGAGCAGTTAATGCAGTTGATGTTGCTAAATTGGTAATTGAGAGGCACTTCATTAGAGATATTAAAGGTAACCTTAGGAAGTTCAGTATGCAGATATTTAGATGTGTTAAATGTAATACTAAATACCGGCGTCCGCCTTTGGTGGGTAATTGTACAAATGGAAAGTGTTTTGGTAAAATTATATTCACTATTTCTCATGGAAGTATTGTTAAATATCTTGAACCTAGTTTAGCATTAGCTGAAAAATATGAGGTTTCAGATTATCTTAAGGAAACATTAGATTTAACTAAACTGAGAGTTGAGAGTATATTTGGAAAGGCTAGTGAAAAACAAGAAGGTCTTGCTAAATTCTTTTAGTGCAAATAATTAATAATTGTTGGAATCATTAATGATCCCATTAATGTTGTTTTTGATATGTTGTATCTGTAAGGGAGATACCCAATTACTGAGGCAATGATTAAAATTAATATTCCTTTTGTACTTGATAACAAGAAGACTATTATGATTAGTAAACATATTATTGAATTGTTTAGTGTTTTTGGATTAATTTTATTTTTTAGTTTTAAAAATAATCTAGATGAACCTATTCCAATTAGAGTGCAGGGTAATGTAAGTATCAAAGATATGTAAAATAAACTAGAAAGTTGAGGGATGTTTATGAATCCCTGATCTCTTATTACTGCAATTGCCCCGTTTCTTGCCTTGTTTAATTCTATAAGCATAATTAAACTAAAAATAATATTTATTGTGTTTAAACACCCAGTAAGTATTAAAAAATCTTTTTTACTTTTTTTCTTTGTAAATTGCTGTTGCACTACTATTGCTTGTGCAGGCCCTACCGCAGGCAAGAATGAAAAGAATGAACCAAAAGGTAAAGATTTTAGAATTGTTTTAAAACTTCCTTTAGTTAATTTTGGTCCAGTTAGTTTTTGTTTACTTGTTTTTTCATTTGAACTAATGATTATGGAAGGTATTGCAAATAATCCTGTAAATAGTGGTGTTAATGGTTCCGAGATAGTTGTGTTTAATGCAATTATTCCCAATAAACCTGAAAGTAAAAATATTCCTGCTGCCATTAATTTACTTTTTTGTCTAATTATCAGAAATGTTGCAGTTAAAATTAGTAAAGAAGGTATTGCGGTGCTTATCGTTTTGAATAGTGGTTTTATTATCTTTAATAGTAATGGTGAAAGAATGACCATAAGAACTAATGCAATTAAAGAACCTATTATTGTTAGGATTACTGCTTCATGTGCTCTTCCTTTTTTTGCATATTCCTGAGATGGGTGCAAACTCAATGCTGTTTCTGCATCAGGTATTGATAAGTAAGTTGTAGGTATTGAATTAAGAAATGTATGCGTTACTGCTGTTGTGAAAATTAATATTGTTGAATCAGTAAATATTCCTGCAAGTACAACAGCTATAAGATTGGGATGAATCCCTGGCATTAAACCAGTTATTGTTCCAAGTATTAATCCTCCAATCACCCATTCAATCATAATATTTTTTTGTTCTTTGTTATTTAAATGAGGTTTTAGGCTTTTTTCGGCTATTATTCGAATTCATAAGTTTTATAAATTAACTATTGTTAAGATTTTATAATAAAATGATACCAAAAGATAGTATGAAGATTATCCATCCTCAAGAAATAGAGGCGTGGTATGTATTGCCTTTGATTAGAAAGGAATTAGCGATGGCTATGAAAAAGGAAGGTATTGGCCAAAAAGATATTGCAAAATTATTGGATGTAACTGAGGCTGCAGTTTCACAATATGTTAACAACAAGAGAGGAAATGATTTTCAAATTGAGGATGACTTGAAGCACATATTTGTCGATGCTAGTAAAAAGATTATGGCAGACAATAGTTTAATCTTTGCAGAAGTACAAGGCATTCTAAAAATTTTATGGGATAAGGGCTTTGTTTGTGAAGTTCATAAGAAAAAAAGTTGGTGTCCAGAAGATTGCGGGGTTTGTTTTTAGTATGAAAAAGATATATTTAGATAATTCTGCAACAACCTCAATGGATGATGAAGTAAAGAATGAAATGAATAAATACTATTCCGACATTTACGGTAACCCTGGAAGTTTTCATAATGAAGGTCTAATTTCTAAGAATGCTGTTTCTGATGCTAGAGAAAGAATTGCAAAAATAATTGGATCTAAAAGTTCAGAAGTGATATTTACTGCTGGTGGAACTGAAAGTATTAATCTTGCAATTAAAGGAAGAGCTTTTGCAATACAGGGAAAAAAGAAACATATTGTTACCTCTACGATTGAACATCCTGCAGTTTTAGAAACTTGTAGGTATCTTGAGAAAAAAGGTTTTGAGGTAAGTTACGTCTCACCTGATAAAAATGGATTAATTGATGTTAATAAAATTGATGAAGCTATTAGGGATGATACTTTTTTAGTCTCTGTTATTTATGCTAATAATGAAATTGGTGTGATTCAAGATATTGAAAAAATTTCAGAAATCTGTAAATCTAAGAATGTAACATTCCATACAGATGCTTGTCAGGCAGCAGGGTATTTGGATATTGATGTAAATAACTTAAGTGTAGATATGATGTCTCTGAATGGAAGCAAAATTTATGGCCCTAAGGGTGTTGGATTATTATATGTCAAAACTGGAATTCTTATTGAACCTTTAATACATGGTGGTGGTCAAGAAATGAATAAACGAGCAGGCACTGAAAATGTTCCAGGAATTAGAGGATTTGCCAAAGCATTGGAAATTGTAATAACTAATCGAGAAAAAGAAGTTGAAAGGTTGAGTAGTTTAAGAGATAAGTTAATTCAAGGAATTTTTGATAGTATTTCTAAAGTTAAATTAAATGGTCATGCTACAAAAAGACTTCCGAATAATGTGAATATTAGTTTCTTAGACGTCGAAGGAGAAGCAATATTGTTGTATTTGGACTCCAAAGGGGTATATGCTTCAAGTGGAAGTGCATGTACGTCTTCGACGCTTGATCCATCTCATGTTATAGTTGCTATGGGAATTCCTTATGAATATGCACATGGGAGTATTAGATTTTCTCTAGGAAAGGATACTACTACTGAAGAGGTTGATTATGTTTTAGAAATATTGCCCGGCATTGTAGAAAATTTGAGAAATATTTCTCCATTCAATGTGGATGAGAAAAAGTTGGAAGGTAAAAATGAGTAAATCTTTGAAAGTTTTGAAGGAAAACACTTGTTCAGAAATATCTAACAAAGGTGACGGTTTTTCACATGATGGAAATTCTTGGTTTTACACTGACAAGGTTAAGGAGCATTTTTTTCACCCTGTAAACATATTCAAGACTAATGAAGAAGCTAAAGAATTTGAGAAAATTGCTGATGGTGTTGGAATGGTTGGAAGTCCTGCATGTGGTGATGGGATGAAGATGTTTATTACAGTTGATAAGAAAAATGATAGGTTAATTGAAGTTAAATGGCAAACTTATGGTTGTGGAACCGCAATAGCAAGTACTTCTGCTTTTAGCGTTATGTTAACTAAAAATGGTGGAATGAAAATTACTGATGCTTTGAAAATTACACCTCGAGAAATTGCAGATTATATTGGCGGGATTCCTCCGAGAAAATTTCATTGTAGTGTGTTAGCAGATAAAGCATTTCGTGAAGCAGTAAACGATTACTTTAGAAAAAGTGATCAACTTGAAAGAATCAAAGGAGAAAAAGTTGAAGTTGTTGATAAAATATTAAAAATAACAACTGCAGATATTGAACATGCTGTTCTTGAAGGGGCATTAGATTTTGAAGCAGTGCAAAGAAAAACTAAAGTAGGGATTCATGATAAAGCTTGTATTCCTCAAGTTAAAGAGTTGATTGAAAAATACAAAGAAAAATACTATGGAGAAGAATAAAATGACAAATAAAATAACAAAAGATATGACTATTGGAAAAGTATTGGAAAATAATCCTGATGATGCATTGAAACTTTCAGAGGTAATGAGTTCATTTGGACTTCATTGTGTTGGTTGTGGCGCAGCAATGTTTGAAACTTTAGAACAAGGAGTGAAGGTTCATGGAATGGATGATGCTAAAGTTGATGAGCTTGTTGAAAAATTAAATTTAGTTTTAAAAAAATGTTGTAAATCTGAAGGTAAAAACAAAGGTGTGACATTAACTTCTGCCGCAGTAAATAAGGTTAAAGAGATTATGGAAGATGCTGAAAAAGATACTTGTGTTTTAAGAGTTGGAATCTTATCTGGTGGTTGTACTGGATATGCTTATGATCTTAGTGTTGAAGATGAATCTAAAGAAGGGGATCTTCTTTTTGAACAATCAGGAATAAATATTGCAATTGATAAATCTAGTATTAATCTGTTAGAAGGGGTTGAGATTGATTTTGTAGATACTCCAGAAGAAAGTGGTTTTAAATTCAATAATCCTCCTCCCGATGGCGGTTGTGGTTGCGGCGAATCAAATCATTAATAGCGTAAATCCTATTATCGAAGAAACTAATGAAAGTAATATTAGTTGTTTTTCTATTTCTAATAGTTTCATATAATTTTTGTTAACTATTTAGTTTAAATGTCGTTCTTAAAAAAATCCGGAAAATTAACAGAATACTTCTTGGTTTTCTAAAATCCATCTGTGATTTGGAAGACTTGTTTGGCAACAATTAACAAAGGTTGTAGTGTAGGGACTTACTGTGTAGGGTTCCCTATAGCATTGACCCATCTCTGATGGATTTGAATCAGGTGCAGAAACCATACCTGCAGGATTTTCAACAACTATTGACGAAAACATTGCAGCACTAAGAATAAGAATTACACTTAGAATAAACTCTGTTCTTCTGTTACCTCTTTTTATCTTTATCATATTTTAATTAGCCTGATTTTATATTTAAAGGTTTGTTTTGTTATTCGTATTCCTGGTTGATAGTATCTATAATTTTCTCTGCTTTCTTTTCACCCATTTTGTCTATTTTTCTTAATTCTTCTTCTCTTGCCATGAATAATTGTTTAATATTCTTAAATTTTATTAATAGTGATTTTGCTAGTTTAGGTCCAACTCCAGGTAATGTTTCTACAATATGTTCTTGTCTTTGTTTTAATGTAGCTGCTTTTTTGTAAGGTATTAATGATATATGTTTTCCTGGTTTTTGCATTCTTTTTGAGATTACTGCTAATAATGATGCAGTATCTTTTGTTGTTTTTGTATGGATTGTAGGTATTTGAAAATCTATTGCTATTGATGCAAGCATTCCCCTTATTGCATTTGGATGAAAATTTCTTAATGTGTAGATATTTTGGTCTCCTTCTATGATCAGTAATTGTTTTGTAAAATGTTTTTTTAATTCTAATAATTGTCTGAGGATTCTTTTATCCATTATTGAATTTAGGAAGTCTACCTGGGTTTTTTTCTCAATACCTAGTGTATGTACCTTTCCTTCTTTATCTTTAGTTTCTACTATGAAATCTGCCATAGGTAGAGCTTTTACATCTACTTCAAATCCTTTTGATGCTAGGTCTCTAATGATTCCTGATTTTCTCTCCCTATAATCTACAATTATCTTCATTTTGACTCCAGGTTCCTTTTCATATAATTAAGGAGGTTATGCATTTTAGCTTCTTTTCTCTTAGAGGTCCATAGCATGGCTTCATCTAAGGTCTTTTCTGTGATAAGGTTAATGATCTTTCCAGGTCTTACTCTTGCCACCCTTCCAGAACGTTGAATTTTTCTAATCTCTGAAGCTGTGTGGTCATAGAAAATTGCTAGATCTAATGATCCCATTGATAATCCCTCTTCACCTATAGAAGTACATATTAAAATATTGAACTCATGATTGTTAAATTTTTCAATTGTGCTTATTTGTTCTTTTTGTGTGAATCCTTTCTTTTGTCCAATCAAGATAGTGGGTTTAGCATTGGGTATTTTTTCTAGAACTTGTTTGAGTTCATTGACTGTGGATCTAAAGTTTGCAAAAATAATTGTTTTTGTGTTTTTGTGTTTTTTTAATTCTGTATCGATTATTTCTTTTAATTTTTCAGTTTTTGGATGTAATGTGTTAGTTTCTACTAACTTATTTGTTTGGCGTATTGCTGATTGAATTTGTTTGTTGGATAAAATATTTTTTGAGGCTTTACTTGTTTCTATTTCTAATTTTTTAAAATAATCTTGAAGTGATTTAGGTGTTTGAGTTTCTATTAATCCCAATGCATGATTTAGTTTGATCATTGCTGCTACTTCTGAAACTCCCCTGTATGCTAAAAAATCTCCTGCCTTGATACTCTGCTGTAAACTTTTCTGATAAGATAATAAATCTGTTTTATTTATTACTGATGGTGGTTTTGTAAATCCATATATCTTTAGCCCTACAGCTCTTGATTTGTATTGCCCTTTTAGTGCGGTTTGTATTTTTTTAAATTCTTCTGGAAGTTTTACAATAATATCTTCATTTTCTTTTTTTTGTATATGGATGGCTAGATCTTTATCTATTTCAGTTCGTAGTTCAATATTTTCTATGAACAAATTAGAACATACTTCTGAAACTTTTTCTTTAGTTGCACCAGGTGATGCAGTTAATGCTAAAATTAATTTTTCATTTGCATATTTATTATATTCTCTTGCTACTATGGTGTTTGCAAATTTTTCTTTTGACCTATGGCATTCATCAATTACTAATAATGAAGTATTTTTGAGTGATATTCTATCGTTTTCTACATCAAACTGAATAGTTTGAGGTGTAGCTACAATTACTTTTGAATTTGAGAATATTTTGGATCTTTCCTCAGGTTTTATTGTTCCAGTTAAAAGATTTATTTGATTTTTTGGGATATCTGTGTTAGATTTGATTTCTTCGCAAATCTGAGAAGAAAGAGGTTTTGAAGGAGATATTACTATAATGTTACTCTCTGGAAATTTATTCAATCTTTCTATTAATAACAATATTGCCAGTTTTGTTTTTCCTGTGCCTGTGGGTAAACAAACTAAGGTATTTTGAGTTTTTGAACTATTAAATATGCTATCCTGGTACTCTCTGGCCTGAAATCCTATTATCTTGTACATTTTCGAATATTATTTAAACTAAATTTTTTTTGTTAAACTGATGTTATTACAGATTCTGGGCATTGTAGATATATTAGCTGCAAGTTTATTGACTCTTAATTATCTGGGTTTTGCCTTTCCGTTGTTACTGTATATATCATTTTTTATTATTATTAAATCATTATTGTTTTTTGATGGTATTGTCGGAATAATGGATCTAATTGGGGGATTATTGATAGTATTGGTTAGTCTTTTTTCTATTCAACTTTATCCACTAATTACTGGAATTTTAGTACTGTGGTATTTACAAAAAGGATTTCTTAGTTTGGTTAATTAATCTTTTGCAAAAGAAATGATGTAATTTAAGGCAAGAATGATTAATGCAGATATTAATCCAAAAATTAGAGATTGTATTGGTGTTAAAACTTTAATTAAGTAAAATGCACTGATTATAAACACCATTACAAACACATATTTAACCGGTCCATAAATGTAAGTAATTAGTCCATTCAGTTTGGGAAATGGGAGCATGGTACAAAATGCAATTGAGAATGGAATCAATGTTAAATTGTTTAAATCTGGATTCTTTATTGAACTTAACAATATGGCCAATAAAGTTAAAACCATTGGACCTATAATTGCGATGTTTGCAGTTTCTTTTTCAGTTGGTTCTGCATATTTTTTCCCAATTCTTTTTTTGGGTAATGTTGTGAATTCTGGAGAGATTATTCCTGAGAAGAACAATTTCCCTTTGGAGAATAATGCTATGAACAATGGCAAGATTATTCCCCATTGTATGCTAGTTTTTTGAAGTACTGCCCCTTTAGGAAATCCAAATCTCTTTGAATTCCAGATGCTAAAGGTTGTTTTGACTCCTTTTGTTAATGCGTAGCTTTTTGTTGTTTTTGCGAAAATAAATAAGAAAAATAAAGATAAGAATACTTGCTGAAGATAATTTTTTATCCAAAGAAACTTATTGAAAACTTCACCAGAATTATATGCTGCACCAAAAACAAATCCTAATATCACCGATGCAAGGATTATTTCTTTTGTTTCTTTCCAGTTGTTTTTCTTGGCCATTTTTGTTTTTTTAGTAGTTTGATTATTCCTTTAACGTGTCCTGCACCTAAGACTGCCACTATTTGTTCATCTTTATGTAGATTTGATATTTTATATAAGTTTCTTGCCATATATAAATCTCTATCTATAATCAAACTTTTGTAAATTGAAGGATAAGCCTTTTTCATTTTCTTTGTTAGTTTCTCTATCATTTTTTGTGGAGGAACTTTCGAAATATCTATTTCTATTTTATTTTTTGAGTTTTTTGAGAATACTGCAGTTAAAATTTCTTTTAGAAATCTAAACTTTTCTTTCCAGGTGATCCTTTTAGATATATTTTTTAGAGTTATTGATATATCTTGATCAATTAATGCGATAGGTATTTTTTCTTTTTTTGCAATAGATATTGCTTTTTTCATTTCAGAACCAGGCGTAGCCCCAGTAATTTTCCCCATTTTATGCTCAATCCATGAACCGAGAACACCGAATAAATATCCCTTTATACCAATTTTTTTAATATCTGAAATCTTTAATTTTCTCTTTTTTTTGCTTATTAATGAGTATAATCTTGGCTTATCCAGTTCAATAGCTATTAGTTTTGGCTTGTTTTCTGAGATAGATTCTTGGACTTCCTGTATACTGTCTTTTGAGATGTGAGATGTGCCTACAAAGTGGATATTTTTAAACTGGAGCTTCATGTATCCATTTATACGGAAACTTTTATAAACTTTGAGTAGTTTTTTATGCTGTTTTAGGAGGAATACACATGCTTAAATTAAGAAAAATGACTTCTGTATATGACATGAAAGTTTTTACAGATAACGGAGATTATTTTGGTGACGTTGAAGAAGCGATAGTTACTATGACAAAAGTATTTGGTTGGAGAATTAGAGCAACTAGAAATTCATCATTATCACAGGCACTTGGTGGTGCCAAAGGTGTAATTGTTCCACACAGACTTGTAAAGGCTGTTGGTGACATTATGGTAATAAGCAAAACTGCAATTCCAGAATATGGGGATGCAGCAGAAGAACCATCTTCCACAGAAATGGCTGAGGGAGATTTTTAGTTTCTTCAATATAAAGAAGGGGTGTGATTAAATATGGCTTCGCCGTTAGTAAATGCAGTAGGGTTTATGAAATCGTTTGGAATTTTTGATGTAGTTCTACCTTTCTTATTAGTATTTACAGTTATTTTTGGAGTACTAGAAAAAACTAAAATCTTTGGTGAAGAGAATGGTAAGACTCGGAAGAATATTAATTCGATGGTTGCATTTTCAGTTGCTTTCTTTGTGATTGCAGCAACTCAGGTTGTTAATGTTATGCAGGCGGCATTGCCTATGATTATGTTATTATTAGTTTTAGTAATTGCTTTCATGATTGTTTATGGTTCAACCTTAAGTGAAGGGCAAATGAATTTATGGGATAACATGGATAAAGCAAAAAAAGCATTTGCTTTTGGATTGTTCATTGCAATAATTGCTATTGTTCTTGGTGCAATGAATATGCTTGAAGGAATTATTAATTGGATATTCTCTTCAATTAGTGGTCCGGCGGCATCTACAGTTATTTTATTACTGGTAATTGGAATATTTATGTGGATTGTAATTGGAAAAGATAGTTCTACTGAATAATTATTCTTTTGGTGAATATAAAAAACATTAAAAAGGAGTTATGTATCATATTTACTAAACAATGAGGTGAAATTTAATGGATTTTTATCAATTAACAGCAATGCTTGATCAGGTCGGAGGTTTTGATATATTACTTCCGTTTATTCTAGTGTTTACAATGGTCTTTGCAGTGTTGCAAAAGATTAATCTATTTGGTGCTAATAAGAAGAATATTAATGCAGTGATCTCATTAGTAATCGCACTGTTCTTTTTGAATAATACTTATTTAGTTTATACTTTACAAAGATTTTTACCTAATGTTTCAATAATACTTGTGGTGTTTTTGATGTTTTTATTGATCCTTGGAACTTTCGCTGGAGAAACCCAATTTACAGATAAAGCCTTAGGTTTGACATTCTTTATCTCTATCGGTGCAGTTTTATTTGCATTGTTTTCAGATGTGTTTAATCCATTAGGGTATGGTGATTATGGTGGGGGTCTTGGAGGTCTTTATTATTCAATTGATCCTGGAACAAGGTTCATGGCATGGATGTTGCTAATTGGGGTTATGTTTGTTATGTTTGTAATGAAAGATGACAATTCTTCTAAAAATAA
>JABIPM010000014.1 GCA_018658955.1 Candidatus Woesearchaeota archaeon
AAAACTTTAATTGGAAGAGGCACAGTAGAGAACTATGCAGTTAAGTATGGGGCACTTCCAGAAGATGGAGATGCTAGATTAATCAAGAAACAAGGCGGAATTATATTATTAATTGGTGAAGAAGAACATACAGTTATGGTTGATGACATTGATGATGCTTCAGCAACTTTAACAATTTCAAGTGAACCTTTTACATTTGATATTAATGTCGATGAAACAAAAGAAGTAGATGTGGATGGAGATGGAACAAATGACCTTGAAATTTATTTACACAAGATTCATCAAAGGGCAGCAGATTTAGTATTCAAAGAAATTGCAACTCCAGTAGTGGCTGAAGAAGAAACTATTGAAGAAGCTGTTGAAGATGTAGTTGTAATGCCTGTCGAAGAAGAAAAAGATCTAGGATGGTTGTGGACATTATTTATCTTAGTAATTGTGATTGTAATCTTTATGTTTATTTTACATAAATTCACTGGCGGACCTAAAGGTGCAGCTACTGGAATTAAATTTAAACCGAGAGATTTAGGATCTTCAAAGAATGGTTCTTGGGGAACTCCTGAAGTTTCTTCTAAAAAGGGTTCAAAACCCTTTTACTAAATTCTAAAAACTTTTTAAATAGAAATTTACTATAATTTCTTATTATGGCAACAAATGTAACTTTTGATTATCAGAAAGCTGAAGAGAAATATAGGGATGCAGACAGTCTTGAAGAGAAAATGAATTGTTTGAAAAAAATGCTTCAAACTGCACCTAAACACAAATCAGCAGGAAATCTTTTAGCATCCATTAAGGAAAGAATAGCTAAATTAAAATTACAGATGGATCGCCAAAAAAAGGCATCTAAGGGAAGTGGCTATTCTTTAACAATTAAGAAAGAAGGGGCCGCCCAAGTTTGTTTGGTTGGAAAAACAAATACTGGGAAAAGTTCATTACTAAAAAAACTTACTGGATCTAATGTGGAAATTGCAGATTATGAGTTTACAACTAAACGTCCCGAAGTGGCCATCATGGATTATAAGGGTGTTAAGATTCAAGTTATTGAAGTTCCAGCCATTGTTAAGAATTTAGAAGAAAGTGTTATGGGTCCCACTTTTATTAGTATTATGAATCATGCAGATTTATTAGTCTTGATGTTTAAGGATGCTAAAGAAAAAGGATTTTTAGATAAAGAATTAGACGGAATAAAAACAGAAAGAACTGTGTACAATGATCAAGATAAAAAAGAGTTTTCCAAAGTACTTTGGAAAAGACTTGGAATGATTAAAGTCTATACTAAACAAGCAGGAAAGGAAAAGGATTTTCCTCCAGTTGCATTTCATAAAGGTGCTACTGTCGGAGAAGTAACTGGAAAAGTTCATAAGGATTTTGTTAAGAATTTTAAATATGCAAAAATTTCTGGAAAAAGTGCTAAATTCAAGTGGCAAACAGTTGGAAAAGATCATGTTTTAAAAGACAATGATATTGTTGAATTGCATATGAAGTAAAATGAATAACTTTTAATAGGTTTAACTTATCTATTTAATAATGGCAAACTTAAAAGAGAATTTAGAAAATATTGAAAAAGCTAATAAAAATTTTGAAAAAGAACTTTCTAATTTTAAGAATGAATTTGCTGAAAAAGCTGAAGTCAAAGAAAGACACTTTGAAAAAACTGTAGGTGCTTTAATTTCTAAGGATCAAAAAATATTATTGGTACAGAGAGGAAATCATCCTTTTAGGGGTACTTGGACATTACCTGGGGGACACATAGAAGAAGGAGAATCTGATGAAGAATCTATAATCAGAGAAGTCAAAGAAGAGACTTCTTTAGGGTTTAAACCAGAATACTTTGGAAGTTATGAGGAGTGTTTTGAAGAGTTAGGATGGTTTGCGTATGTTTCTATTTTTAAAGGAGAATTCAAAGGAGAACTAGATATGAAAAAAGTAGACCCTGAGGAGATATTAGATATTAATTGGGTGAGTTATGCAGAGTTAAAGGATTTAAAGGTAGGATTCGAACATAGAAAAATTATCGATGAATATTTTTCTTCTTAGTTAATTATATAAGTGAGAACGTGTTAATTTATTTTTGGAGGGATTATTATGAGTAAAGTAAATTATATAGGATTAAAGTCGTTAGATGCAACTGAGGGAGAAATTTTGAAAACCTTGGTATTAAAATATTTGGTTAAGTTAGATAGATCGCTTCCAAATGGAAATGTTAAGTTTCATGTTAAACTTCACGAAATTGGTGGAAAAGTAAAATACTCATTTCATGCAAGAGTTAAAGCAGAAAAAGAAATATTGGGTTCCGCTGCAGATGATTGGGATTTGAGAAGGACAGTTCATAAAGTTATGAAGAAGTTACTTAGTTCTGTTGAACATAAACTTAAATTAGATGGACAAAAACAAGAAAAGTTTCATCCTAAACGGGCGAAAAGAGGATTTGGTAAAAGTATCAAAATGAAACTAAAGGGTTTGGTTAAGTTTAGATGAGTTTTAAACAAGTTATTCTTGTACGGGCAGATTTGAAAATGCCCAAAGGAAAACTTGCAGTGCAAGTAGCACATGCAAGTGTTGAAGCTGCACTTGGTTCAAGTCAAGAAAAAGTTAATGCTTGGAAAAGGAATGGTATGAAAAAAATAACTTTGAAAGTTATTGACAAAGAAGATTTAATGTATTATGTAAAGAAAGCAAGATCTCACAAATTGAAAACTGGTTTAATTACAGATGCAGGAAAAACTTTTTTTGATACACAGACTACCACTTGCTGTGCAATTGGTCCTGATGATGAAGGAAAAATTGATACTGTAACTGGCGAACTTAAAATGATTTAGAAAAAAAAGTAGACAACTAACCAGGGTTCCCACAGCAAAGTGCAGTACAACCTGGAACGTGGGATTGCTTAACTTCTGTGTTCGAAATGGGAACAGGTGGAACCAATCCGCTATGGTCGTCTGACTAGAATTCTTTAATTGCTATTTAAAAATGTTTTGGAAAAGTTTTGGAATTATCTTCGAAATTTCTTAGGCAACTGCTATTAAAAGCAATTCTTATGTTCTTGTATGAGGTTAATAATTGCAGTTTTGGTTGTTTTAGGGCTTTTTTATGCACCTGTTGAGGCCTATAACACTTGTACTAACTTTGAGGTTATTTCTGATAATTCTACTCATTATAATGCCCCTCCTAGCATTTTTGGAGATCAAGTAGTTTGGGCTAGTGAGGGAAATATTGTGGCCCATAATCTATCTAACGGGGTTCTAGAGCAGATTACTAATGATTATTGGTGGAAAGAAGATGTTGAAATTTTTGAAAATAGGGTAGTTTGGGTAGAATATGGTCCAATTGCTCAAATAAGGGGTTGTGATTTTGGATTGAATGGTTTTAGGGGCGGTTGTTTAGAAAATGATTCAAAAATCTGGATAACTAATACTGTTTCTTTGAAGACTGATCCTGTTTTATTTGAAGGCAAATTAGTTTGGTCAGAATACGATGGAAATGATTTTGAAATTGTTGGATGCGATTTTGGATTGAATGGTTTTAGGGGCGGTTGTTTAGAAAATGATTCAAAAATCTGGATAACTAATAATGGCTATGATGATAAAAATCCAGATTTATTTGAAGGTAAATTAGTTTGGGAATTTTTTGAGAATGATTGGAATATAGGATTTTATGATTTTTTGAAAGGTTCTTCTCTGAGACTGATGGAACTTGGAGATCAAAGAGGTCCTAAAATTCTAAAGAAAGAACATAGATTTTATGTAGTTTATTCAAGCAATGAATTGAATGAAGATGATATTTTTTATTATTCTTTGAATTCTAAATCTAAAAGGAAACTTAATCTTATAGACGGGTATGATGAATGGAATGTTGAAGTAAATAACTTTGGAAATATTTCTTTGTTTTGGCAGACTTCTAAATTGGGAATTTCTAACTTGGAAGGATTTGATGGAGAATTTATTGATGCTTCAATTAATGGAATTGATAATCAAAAAGAGTTAGATTTGTATGGAAATAAATTGGTATTCCAGATAATTAATTCTGGAAAAGAAGAAATTTGGATAAGTTATTGTTAATTATCCAATTAGTCTTGTGAAAATATCTTTTGCATCTAACCAAGTTCCAAATCCAATTGCCATGATTACAAAAAGAATCATGAATATGATTAAAACTCTTAGTAGTTGATTGGTTTTTCTTATTTCTTTGTTAGTTCTTTCAAGGTTTTCCTGAGAAAATCCATAAAGTTTGTTTCCTTTTTCGTCTTTGTATTCCATTGCTATTGCCTCCTGCAGCGTTATTCTGTAGTATAAGTTATATTCAAGCCTTTCTCTTCAAGACGCTCCTTTATTGCTTCTTTGTCTGTTTGTATCCAATTATATTTAATTGGATCAACAGGAGAAATTAATCCTTGACTCATATCTATGAAACAAAATTCCTCAAGAGCGACCATATTTTTTGCAACTTCCGTTTTAACTTCTGCTAATCTGCTATAGAAAAATCTTGGTTTTTCTTTGTTCATTCCTACTAACTCTTCAATGTTTGCAATTAGATGGTAATCTGCAATTAAAGTATCTAACATTCTATATGCCTCTAGTCCTGCACTATAACTTAAATTATAATAATATGCAGTGTTAATTAAATATCCTGATTCTGAACAGCTAAATCCTTGTTCTGCTCCTGCAAATCCCTTTGGCCCGTATTGGTTACCTAAATGGTAATTCTTTTGAGCTAGAAGCATCATTGCCCTAGTGTCAATGAATAATAATGTTGCCTGTTCTTCTTTTGTTTTTTCTGAAGGTAGATTATTTACAACTTCTTCTCTAATTAATTTTAGTTCTTCAAGATATGCGTCTATGTGTTTGTAATTGATTAAAGATTCTGCTTCGCCTCCAATTCTTTCTGTTTTGAACGAAGTGTTGTATTTATTATCTAATTCTGTTATTTGATTGAATGTGGTTTTGAATTCTACTTTTTCTGAAGTTAGAAATATTGTTGATAGTATTACTGCTGCTAGTATTCCTAGTGCTATTTTGATTTGTTTTTTTTGGATTTTAATTAGTTTTTTCATAGGGATTTGTTTTTGTTTTGATTTATAATATTTTTGATTGAAAAGTTATTTATATAGGGCTTATTAGTTAATAGTATGGCTAGAAGAAATTTTGATATTAAGGGAATTGCAAAAGAAAGGATTATGGAGCTGTTTAAAGAGGCAGAAAAGCAGTTCGATAAGCATTCTGAAAGAAGTAAGCAATATGTTAAGATCTCCTTGAGATTGGCCGCTAAGAGCGGGATTAGAATGCCTAAAGAGATTAGACGAAGTTATTGTAGAAATTGCAAGAGTTATCTGGTTAGTGGAAAGAATTCTAAAATAAGGACTAGGAAAGGGAAATTGGTTGTTTCTTGTCTAGTTTGTGGAAGTCATAGAAGGATGATTTTGAAACCTAAAGTTTAAAATAAGTTAGTAAGTTTTTTTTATTGATTACTTTTGAGGTCGGTTGATTTGCCTTTCTTTGGGCAGTAATTTCTCGGTATAAATTATACCATTCAGCTTTTTGCCATTCTTTTTCTTTTTTTAGCATGTAAGAAAATCCTCTAGTTTTTAGATCTTTATCCACTACTCCTCCTTTGTGAGGGTGTCTGTATTTTCTTGGTAAGTGTGAATGAAAACCATGAGAATAATGCACAATTTCATGCGCTATTGTTAATTTAATTACGTCTTCAGGAACTTCTAGATTTTGAAATATTTTATTTATTGCAATTTCTGTAGTTCTATCTTTTTTTGTAGTTATGTGTCCAAATTTATTTTTCCAATGGCCTTTCCAACGTATAGCTATGTTCTTTTTTTCTACGTCCGGAAAAAATAGTTGCCAGATTTGTTCAAATCTTTGATTTAGCCATTCATCATCTCTCATTTTTAGAAAGCAGTTACTATGTATTAAAAATATTGTTGTGAAGAATGTTGCTAATTACGCTCTCTTGAATTGGGCAACAGTATCAATAAGTTCGGTGTGTCCTAAGAAAATTGCCTTGCAACAGTAACGATCAAGACCTAGGTCTTTCATTATCTTTTTCTTTTCTTCGCCTTTTTCAACTCTTTGAGTATACTCTTCCCAAAGGTGACTAATTGGTTTGCCACATGAAAAACATCTTATTGGTATTATCATTTTGAATATTATACTAACGGTATGACTTTTGTCTCTTTGCACGAGGTTTTGAGTCGTTTGGTTTGTGAGGTTCGTTTCTTCTCACATCTGCTACTAACAGGTGCCTATCATAATTTAAAAAATCTTTCTTTAATTGAGGATCTTGTTTTGAAAATACAAAAATTGCCTTTGCAATTGCTAATCTTGTTGCTTCGATTTGGCTTTGTGAGCCTCCACCGTGAACCTTTACTTTAATATCTACTTTTGAAGCTAATTCTTGAGCTAATTCTAAAGGTTCTTGTAATCTTAATCTTGAGAGTAATGGTTCAATTGTTGCTAAATTTTGTTGGTTAATTACTACGTTTCCTTTTCCTTCTCTAACTGTAGCTCTTGCTATTGCTTTTTTTCTGCTACCTGATACGTTAAAGATTAATTTTTTCATTTTCTTCTACCTAGTAATTTAGACACTTCTTTTAGACGAATATATTTAAGAGTTTGCGTTTTACTTATGTTTGCTTTAGGAATTGTAATAGCTTCTTTACCTTCAAGTTCTTCTGGAACTCCAATGTGGCATTTAACTTTTCCATATGCTACGATTCCTCTTGGTTGTTTGTGTGGAAGCATTCCTCTGATCATTCTTCTCATGAATTTATCTTCTCTCTTTGGAACGAATGGCCCTTTGTAAGGATGTCCTCTGTCTTGTCTATGAAGTTGTTTCTTCATAACATCTGCTTTGCTTCCAGTGATTAGAATTTTTTCTGAATTAATTACGTCGATTTCGTTACCCAGTAATGCTTGTTTTGCAGCGTAGCTAGCAAGTCTTCCCGCAATTAAATTATTTCCATCAATTATCATTTTAACAAAGTAATCTGATTTTACTCCCTTTTGGATTGTCTTTCATAAGTTGTGAAATTGAAATAGTATCTTTTAGTTTTTCTGTTGCTGATGCTGAAAATTGCCATGCTGCAACTTTAATTTGTTTGGTTAATTCTCCTGTAGCTAAAACTTTTCCAGGGATTAGAACTGTTTCTCCATCGTTGGAGTTTTTGTTAATATCTTGTAAATTTACATGACGTCTTTGTCTTGTTGGTTTTTCTAATTCAGTAGCTACTCTTTTCCAGATTTTGGATTCATTCTTGATACTAGCTATCTTTAACTCTACTATGAGTTTTGCTAATTCTGGGTTTGTAGGTCCTGTTCTTTTCATTTTAAGTTTGTTATAGAACACGTTTGTGCTCTACTATTCGCTTTCGCTTGCAAAGTATGTTTATTTTATGATTTGGGTATATAAAAGTTTCTATGTTATCTTAAACCTTTAGAACTATAATTTTTTAATTGCAGTTTCAAATTCTTCAATTTTAGCATCAAACATTTCTACTGCAGTTTTTAGGATTTCTCCTGGTGCTAATTGTCCCCAAGATTCAATTGTAAAAATGAAATCTTCTTTACTTGAAGTTACTTCGATTCCATTCATTTCACAAAAATCTTCATGAGCTTCGTTCCATCTTGTTAAATCTTTGATTTCTAATCCTGTTCCTTTCTTTTCAATTACTTCAGAAAGTTTTTCTAAAACAGCAGTAACATTGCTGTCTTTAGTAGTTGTTAATTGAGGAACCCCTCTGTAAATTGCAAGTCCTGGTGTGTACTTTGCATGTTCTTTTCCTTGGCCTAATCTTGCAGTTGCAATTAATTCAATTGATTGACCTTCTAAAAGTTTTGTAATTATTGTTTTTTCAATTGCAGGAACTACTTTTGGATCCTGGCTTTCTAAATCTGAAGCATAAACTGTAAGTGGGCCTTCTACATTCATTGTTAATTTTAATTCGTATTGTGCACTATGCGGTCTGTCTGCTTCTTTTCCTTCCCACAATTTGTAAGATTTTAAGTCTGTTTTTAATGGGGTTAATCCTAATCTTAATGCCAACATTTCATCATATAATGCTGAACCATTTTTTTTGAATTCGATTTCATCAATAGCCATAGTTGGAACATATGCTAAGATGTATCTTCTAATTGCGTTAGCAATTGAAGGATTTATTTTAGAAATTTGAAAAGAAACTTTAGTATCATCTTTTTTTAGAACTTTGATATCCATAGTTAAACTCTCCTTCCTCTTCTACCGCCTTTCTTTCTACATCCGTCTGTTGGTAATCCTGTAACATCTTCGATGATACCTATTCTAATTCCACTTCTGGATAAAGAACGAACTGCAGCTTGCGCTCCAGGTCCTGGTGAATTTGGACCGTTATGGCCGCCAGGTGCTCTGATTTTAATATGTAATCCTGTGATTCCTTTTTCTCTTGCTTGTTCAGCTACTTGTTTTGCTGCAGCCATTGCTGCGTTAGGTGAGGATTCTAAACGGTGTGCTTTTACAACCATTCCTCCAGTAACTTTTGCAATTGTTTCTGAGCCTGTAATGTCGGTAATATGAATTATTGTGTTGTTGCTACTTGAATAAATGTGTGCAACTCCCCATCTTGGTTTTATATCTGCCATTTTATTCCGTTACCTCTTTTATTTCTTCTTTAACTTCAGCTACTTCTTTTGGAGCTTCTGTTTTTGTTTCTTCTTTAACTTCAGCTACTTCTTTTGGAGCTTCTGTTTTTGTAGGAGTTTCCTTAGGTTTTTCTTTCAAAGGTAATTCAACTACGTCTACTTTCTTTAAATCTTCTTTCTTTACAATTACTAATTCTGGATGTTCATTATCTGTAAAAGGTGAAGATGGTGCATAAGCTAAATCATCACTTGTTTTTACTAAATAAGAGGGTATATTTGTTTTGTTAGCATTAACTGTTATGTGTCCGTGTGCAATCATTTGTCTTGCTTGCTTACTTGTTCTTGCAATTCCTTGTGTAAGAATCATGGATTGTAATCTTCTTGCTAGTAACTGTTTTACTGAAATTTCTAAAATATCATCTAATGATGCGCCTTCAGTTAAAATTCCTAAACTGATTAATCTTTTGATAAGTAATTCTTGTTCTTTTACGCCTTGATCAGAAGTATCTGCCACAAGTCTTTTTGCTTGTTTTTTAATTGCACTTAGTTTAGAAGTTAATTTCCAAATTTCTTTTTTATTTTTTAGTCCGTATTCTTTTGTAAGAATTCTTTCTTCTTCAATTCTTTCGCCTTCCCATGGATGTGATGGTCCTGAGTATTTTTTCCTTGGTTTTCTTACAATTCCCATTTTATTTCTTTCTCTTAGTTACTCCTACACTTCCTGCTTTTCTGAAGTTTCCTTTTGTTCTTTGTCCTCTTACTGGAAGACCAAACATGTGACGGATTCCTCTGTAGGATTTTATTTTCTTCATTTTACGAACGTCAAATTCTTTTGTTAATTTTAATGTTGGACCTGTTAAGTGGAGGTTATCTCCTGAATCGGGATCATTTTTCCTATTGAATAACCATGCAGGTATTCCTTTTGATTTTGGGTCTGCTATTGCAGCTTCAATTTCTTTTATTTTTGCTTCATCTAATGAAACTATTTCATCTTTTTCTTTGATACTTAAAACTTGACAGATTGCTCCTGAGAATGGTAAGCTAATTCCTTTGATTTTTGATAACCCATAAAGAATACTTTTGTTACCAGCTATGTCAGTATTAGCTATTCTAATTAATCTTTTAATCTCATTTGCCATTTTATTTGTGAATTAGAATGAAATCCATTTAAAAGAGTTTGGGTGTTTAAACGCCTAAGAATAGCCTATATTTGTCTTCTTCACTGATTTCTACAATTAATCTTTTAATTACTGCAGATTCAGGATCTGGCATTAGTTTAACTCTCGCTTTAATGTCTTCAAAGTCTGTAAATTCTTTTTCTTCTCTTTGTTCTAATATTTCCCACATGTGTTTTTTACCTATTCCTGGAATAAGTTCTAACTGGTGCATTCTTGCATTGATTGGGCCAGCTTTGTTAAAGAAATCTACAAATTTTTGTTCTTTTTCTTTAACTAAATTTTTTAGAGTTTCTTCTAAGTTTAGTTTAGCTGTTTGTGTTAGTTTGAAAAAATTAATTCTTCCACTGATGTGGTGGATGTCATCTCTTTTACCTTCACCCATATATACTTCTTGGTTAGGTTGTAAAAAAATTCCTTTTTTTGGAACTAATTCTAGAATTGAAAAATGTTCAGTACCTATAGCTTGCACTATTGCTGTCTTGATGTGTGCAGGTCTTGTATCCGATGGATACCCGTATTGGAGAAAGTCTAGTACTATAGCTTTTTCTTCCTTCGCTTGTCTTTCCATTTTTTAATTGCATTCTTAATTACTTCATACAGTCGACGATTTTCTTTAAATCTTCTTCTTTTAGCGTTATGTTATCGTTGGATAATATAATTTTGATACTGTCTTCATCTGTTGGTTGAACATTTGCAAGATTGTTGATTTGTCTTTCTTTTAATCTTTGAATGTCTAAAGTTTCTAATGCTTTTTTTAAGTCACTAACTTTCTTTAATCCTTCTTTACCAAAAGAATCAATAAACTCTTGAGCTTTAGTTGTTCTGAATCCAGGCTCATTTTCTCCTAGATTTTTTTTGATTATTTTTAACTTGTCAGCTACTTCTGAGTAGTTTAATGTTTTTTCTGATTTAATTTCAATTTCTGCCATTTTATGCTTTTTTTAGGTGTACTGGATGTACTACCGCTGTTTTTCTTTTGTTTCCATCTTTGAAAGATACATGATAACAGTTTCCTTCTTTGGATATTACTTCTCCAGTCTTTCCGTGAAATCTTGGAAAATACATTCCTTTTTGATATGCAGGTTCTGCACTAAAACATACTTTTGTACCGTTTTTTAATTCTTGAAAGAATCTTCTGATACTTATCTTACCCTTCTCTTTAGGGCTTTTTCTCATTTTACTTCTGGTTTTTCTTCTAAATCCACCAACTCTTGTTGCCATAGTTTGTTCCTCGTAATTAGTTATTATAAGATATGGTAGTGATAAATTTTGAATTTATAAATGTAATGGTTACTCTTTTTTTGTTTTAATGCCCTCTAAGGCCTTACTAAGAGTAAAGAATAGGTTTTCTCCTTGGATTTCTGAGTTTAAGTTTTCTGAAGTTTTTTGAAATTCTATATTTATTTTGAAATCTTTGGGAGTTTTAGATTCTAAGCTTAGAATTAAATTTTGAAAATCGTCTGTTGTTTCTGCTAATTTTTTAGCATAGTTTCCAACAATTTTTTTAATTACGATTAAGCTTGCGTTATCAATTTCACTAAATCCTTTTAGTTTTATATTTCCGCCTAGTTCTATCATTGTGAGGTGTTAGATTATTATGTTAGAATGTATAAATAACTTTCTAAATAATTTTGTTGGAAAGGTTTATAAGTAATTTTAAGTTGATTAAGGTAGTAAAAGGGGTTATTTTAATGCATTCAGATCACAAAGTACTTTTTCCAGCGTTTTTGATATTATTTGCTATGTTTTTATCTTTTAATTATGATACTTTAGTTAGTTCCGACGTTGAAATTGGAAATAGTTTAACTGGTTATTCTGTGATCGGGGGTGTTTGTGGAGATAGTGGGGTGATGTCGATGTATAAAGATACTAATTCTCATGTTGCTTCTGCTGGGACAGATTTGAGTTATTGTGCGGCTGTTCCTCAGTCTTTATTAACTTCCAATCCTTTACGAAATTGTTATGCTGATTTGTCAAATTTAATTGGTTATGCTTCAAGTGGAAATGATATTGGTGCTG
>JABIPM010000027.1 GCA_018658955.1 Candidatus Woesearchaeota archaeon
GATGAAGAGCTATAAATTTTTAGAAGATATTGCAATTGCAGATGTTGCATTTGAAGCAAAAGGAGATTCTTTAGAAGAAGTATTTATTGCAGCTGCCGAAGCAGTATTTGAAACCAATGCAGAAATTAAAACTGTGGGTGATTCCTTTACTCATGAATTTAAATTAGAAAATAAAGATCTTGAGAAGTTATTTTATGATTTTTTAGAAGAAATTGTATATATTAAAGATAAAGATGGAGTGGTTTTTAGTAAATCTGAAGTTAAAATTGAAGAAATTGAAGGTGTTTTTAAATTAAATTCTAAATTCTATGGTGAAAAGATAAATCAAGAGAAACATGAACTTAATGTAGATGTAAAAGCTATCACTTTGCATGAATTTAGCTTAAAAAAAGAAGGAAATAACTATGTTGCTAAAGTAATCGTGGATATATAGTGCTATCATAAGCGATTTACCACAGTAATACTTAAAAATATAATTTCTTAGATTTATTATGAAAAGAGGCAGTAAAAGGGATGGTTAATTGTGGCTAAAAAAACAACTAAAAGATCTAAAAGTTCAAAAGCAAAAACAGCAAGAGCTAAAAGTTCTAGAGCAAAGACTGCTAGAGCAAAAAATTCTAGAAAAAGAACAGCAAAACCAAAAGGTAAGAGTTCTACGCCTAAAAAGAAGGCAGTAAAAAAATCAAAGAAATCTGAAGAATCATTTGTAATTAGATTTGTAAGGAATTTTGTTAGAAGAATGATTAACAATATGTTCGCTAAGAAAAAAAATATTAAATTGGGAATTTATGGCCCCCCAAATGCAGGAAAGACTACATTAGCAAATAAAGTTTGTCAAGATTGGATTGGAGAAAAGATGGGGTCTGTTTCTAAAGTTCCACATGAAACTAGGAATGTAAATATCAAAGAAGAAGTTACTATCAAATATGATGGAAAAGAAATGGGATTTAATATTATTGATACTCCTGGAATTGCAACTAAGATTGATTATGAAGAGTTTATGGGCTTCAAGATGAAGAATAAACAAGCTAAAGCAAGAGCTAAAGAAGCAACTAAGGGTGTGATTGAAGCGATTAAATGGTTGGATGATGTCGATGTGTGTTTAGTTGTTTTAGATTCTACAGAGAATCCATATTCGCAAGTTAATGTTACAATCATTGGAAATTTGGCTGCAAGAGATATTCCTGTCTTAATAGTTGCAAACAAAACTGATTTAAAGAAGTCTAACATTAAAAGAGTAGAGAATGCATTCCCCCAATACGATGTTGTGGGCATAAGTGCAGATAAAGGTAAAAACATGGAGGAATTTTATGAGTCTTTGTTTAGACTTATTTAAATGAGGTGATTAGAGGTGTTAACATTACAATTTATTCCGTACAGTGAAATAGAGAATCTTGATTCTCCAAGTAGGATAGACAAAATTTTAGAAGTAGTAAAAGAAAATAAAATAGTTCTTATGCAAGGAAGATTAAAACCTGAAGAAGAAACTTTGTTGATTATGGAGACAATGGCCCAAATTCATGATAGTTTCAAGGGTGTTGAAATTTGCACTATTTATCCTGAAGAAAAAGACTTGCAATTATTTAATAAATTTAAGAAAGAAATGGTTAAGTTCTTAATTGGGCACAGAGATGGAGTTACTATTGTGGGCCCTTCTAGTGTTGTTAAAGAGATTAGGAGAAATCCAAATAAGGTAGAATTATTTACTGTTCCCGGTATGTCTGGTCTTGGATCTTCTAGGAAAAGTTCGGTTAGTAGAAAAAAAGTAACTAAGAAAAGAACAGTTGCTAGAAAAACGACTACTAAAAGTAAAACTAGAGGACGAAGGTAATGCCTCACCAATGTGTAAGATGTTCTAAAATGTATCCTGATGGGTCTAGGGAAATTCTTACAGGTTGTTGTTGTGGCGGAAGATTCTTTTTCTTTATGAAAGAGAAAAGTGTTGAAGAAGCACAAAAAATTACTCAAACTCTTACTTCCGAAGACAAAATTAGGATGGAAAGAGATGCTTTGGATTTAGTTGGCGAAAAATCTAAAAAAGAAGAAATCGATGATCATCCAGTTGTTTTAGACTTAGAATCTATTCGTGTTAATCAACCAGGTAAATTTGAGATAGATTTGGTTGATTTATTTAATGGCGAACCTTTAGTGTATAAGTTAGCTGATGGCAAATATATTATAGATATAGCTTCCACATTTAGTAAATCTAAGTAATGTCGTCACTTATTAGTGATTATTTATAGTAACATTTATAAATCAAATTTCCGTATTTCCTTTCTGATTAAAATGGCAATTACAAAATACGGCATAATTTCTGATATTCATAAAAAACCTGAGTATTTAGATCAAATTGTAAATAAATTAAAAGTAGAAGAAATCGATAAATTAATTCTTAATGGAGATATCGGAGACAGTTGGTTAAAAATTTTTAGAACGCTTGAAGTGGTATCTAAATTAGATATTGAGACGTATATTCAACCAGGAAGCCATGAATCCGTAGAAGATTATAGTAATGTAGTTTTTTCTTTTTGTAATAAATATAGTAATTTTATAGATGTTATAAAAAATCAAAAAATTGAAAATAAAGATCATGATTTGGTATTTTTGCCAGGTTCGGATTTTTTAGCCGGAGGCGGGTATTTATTGGGAGATTTTGAAGAGTGGGATAATGCAGTATGTAAAACTCAAAGTGATGAATTCAACTATCTTTCCAATATTCGTGTTCTTGATACTCTTGTGAGCGATCCAGATAAAACAATTAGTATTTGTCATGTTCCTCGGAAGTTCAATGATCTTGATTCTTCAGTAGATTATGCTTATTTTGCTGAGTCTGCTACTGGAATAGTTACTTCTGGAGAGGTAATTGAAAAAGCAGTTAGAAGAGAATATTCTTCACATATGAATAAACTACAACTTGATCGAAATTTAGATAAACTTGCATTTAGTCATGGTTTTACATTTAAGAGAGAAAACAGAGGTAATGAAGAATTAGCTAAGTCTTACGAGTCAAATGGGATAACTAAGGCTATTTCTGGCCACTTTCATGAATCTAGCCATAGGGCACATGATTCTAATAGTATTTTAGTGCCTGAAGGACAATTTACTGATAATCTATTCTATAACTCTGGCGCTGCAGATTATGGTCTTGCAGGTATATTGTGTGTAGATGGCAATAAAGTAGCATATAAAAATATAAATGTAAAACATTAGAGTTTGCTATGCATAAATTTCCCTTAAGTAAATCTTTAGAATTTAATTTACAAAGAATTGTTAATTATGTTGATGGGCATATTAAGAGAGTTAAGTGGTCTGATAAGGAAATAAATGATTTTTTTGCAAACCGAACGGTTTCTGAGATGTTTGAAAATGGAACTACTTGCTATATGAACAATTGTTTTGATTTTAGTTTAACTAGTTTGGAAATGTTGAAATCTTGTGGTTATGATACTAACTTAATTATTGAAAGAGTTAAACAAAAATATAAGAATCATGAAGAAATGCATTTTGGATTGGAGGCATTTGATGGAGATTATCTTCATTTTTTAGATTATTCTTTAATGAATAATGTTTATACTGGATTTGGAAAACATATGAATCCTCGGAGCGATCTTGTTTCATTGGAAAGATACTCAATTGAAGGAGATAAATTTGATAAAGATAGTAATTTTTTTGAGATAATTGAGAATGAAAATAATTCTGACCTTGATAAGTTCGTTGAGAATTATAATATTAATATACATAAACAAAGATTAATTGACTCTAATACTGATAAGAATTATGAGAAATATCTTAGTAGATTGGGAAATCATTCAGAATTAGTTTTGAAATATGTTTGAGAATGTGGTGGGGACACCAGGATTTGAACCTGGATCTATCGGTATTTCCTAACTTAAAATTTATCTGGAACCGACAACACTAACCAGATTATGCTATGTCCCC
>JABIPM010000028.1 GCA_018658955.1 Candidatus Woesearchaeota archaeon
GATGAAGACCATCAAGTTCTTAGATCAACAGAAGGAAATTCAAATAACGAATTATATGCATTAGGTATCTTTGCAGCATTAGCAGCAGGATACGGAATTTCAAAACTTCCTAAAAGAAAAACAGCAGAAAAAGAGACTAAATAATCTCTTTTCTAAATAAACATTTTCCAAAACTTGCAAACTTAGGTTGATTAATCAATAGTTTGAATAATAATTTAGAAGCATATTCTCGATCATATTTGTAAATTAAATCTTTTACACTCTTTTTTTCACATAGTTGAATTAATTTATTATAATCTTCTTTAGAAAAACGATTCATTAATTTCCTAATCATTAAATGTGACAATAAATTCTTTCCAATTGTTTTTTTCACACCATTTTGATAACTTCCAGCTGTTTTATTCTCACTAAGAACATCGGTTAAAATATCTGCAGCCTTCATTCCAGGGATAATGCCTCCATAGGTTGTAGCCTTAACCTGTGTTGCTGCATCTCCTATCAAATAGACCCCTTTAGTTTCGATATTAGTTTTAGGATCATAAACAGGAATTGCACCGCTTTGCCAACCTAAGATTTTTCCTTCTCTCCGTTTCATCAAATCCTTAAAATATTTACCCACATTTTTATGCGAAGCAACTCCCACTCTTGCAATTTTATCTGTTTCTGGAACAAGCCAACCGATATAGTTTCCCTCATCTACAAAAAACTCAACAACATTAGAATCAATTTTTTCTTTTAGTTTTACTCTTGCCTGATGGCCCGCTACAAATTTCCTATTTTCAAACAATCCTGCACTTCTACCTACGAAGGTGTTTGGCCCATCTGCACCAATAACTGTTGCATCTTTAATAATCTCATTACTAAACTTTAGTTTGTGTTCATTTCCTAGTTTCAATGAAGTTAGTCTTTTACCTAAATGGTATTTTGCACCTTCAGATTTAGCAATTTTCGCTAAAGAAGAATCAAATAATGTTCTATCCACAATATAATTTTTTTTCAGTTTAATTTTAACTTGATTTCCATCAGGAGAATAAACATAAGTTTCATTTATTTTATTAACCACATAAGTTTCATCAATTTTAATTAAATCTCTAATGTAAGGAGTAAGTATTCCAGTACATGCAACAGGTGCACCTATTTTTTTATGTTCTTCATAAACATCAACTTTCAACCCTTTTTTAGCTAGTTTTGCAGCCAAATAATTGCCCACAGGACCTGCCCCGATTATTGATACCATGTACTCCTAACTAGCTAAAAACTTTATAAACTTATTCTGCTGCAAAATATCGATGATAGAGGTATTTGATATTATTATTTCGGTTATTGCACTTTTAGCACTAATTGTTGCATCAATTTCCGATCTAAAAACAAGAGAAATTCCAGATTGGATAAGCTATGGGCTATTATTTTTCATAATTTCAATTAAGTTGTTACAATCAATTCTTACAAAATCATTTGTACCCTTAACGGCTGCAGGAATCACATTTCTAGCATTTTTTGCTTTTGGGAATTTAATGTATTTCACAAGGCAATGGGGTGGAGGAGATACAAAATTAATTACTTCGTTAGGCACAGCATTTTCACAAAAACCTGCATTTATTCAAACAGTGACACCTTTTCCCTTCGCTTTAACCCTAGTAATTAATATTTTAATTCTTGGTGCAATTTATGGGGTGATTTATGCAATAGTATTAGCAATAAAAAATAAAGAAAAATTCATAAAACAATTTCGAGCGATTAACAAAGAAACTAAAATAAAATCAATCAAGACTATTACACTTTTACTTTCATTTTCAATTTTTATTTCAACTTGGTTTTACTTTCCAGAACAAGCAAGACATATGGGTGGACTTTTAGCACTCCTCCTATTACTAATGCCTTACTTAATGATTTTCTTAAAGACAATTGAACTTACGTGCATGTATAAAAAAATAAAACCTAAAAATTTAATGGAGGGAGATTGGGTTCAAGGAAACGTTTACAAAAATAAAAAATTAATCTACCAAGAAGACCCATTGGGAATAAATAAAAAATCAATTAATCTGCTAATTAAATCCAAAATAAAACAGGTGATTGTTAAGGAAGGAATTCCTTTTGTGCCTTCATTCCTAATAGGGGCAATAGCAACATTAATTTTAGGAAGCGTAATATTCTTACCAATTATCTAAGGAAGAACTTCATCTTCATCGAAGTGTTCTTCGGTTAATTCTTCTTTAGCTTTTTCTTCTTTGGGGGTAGTAGTTTCAACTTTTTCACTTACCATTTCTTCTAATCCTGGAGTTTTAATTTCTTCATTTACAGGATTAACTTCTTGAACAGTTAACTTAGATTGAATCAGCCTATTATTTTCAATTATTTCTTCTTCAGTTAATTGAGAACTCTCCCAAGAAAGATTAACCTTATCATCCTCATAACGGGGAATTATATGTACTGCAAATTGTTCCATCCTTTGTCCTGCAGATGCACCATTTGAAACTAAAATATTTGTTCCAGTAGCGCCCATCGCTTCAAAGATTGCTGCAGATAATTTATTTGCCACCATGAAAACATGTGCAGCTAATTGATCATTCATCTGAGAACTTACAGAAATTTTTTGTTTGGGAATAACCATAGCGTGGCCTTTTGTTGCAGCCATAGGATTTAACATACAAACTACATGATCATCTTCATAGATGTAATTTGGAAGTTTTTGTTCTTCAGTCATAAAATAATAGAATTAGTGGATTATAAAAATTAACCCATTGCCCTTCCAACACTTAGAACTTCTACGCTTTGAATAAGATCTCCAGAAGAAAGTTCTTCTTCTAAATCATCAGTTGTTCCTTTGTCTTCATCGTAAGCAAAACTTACTTTTACGAATTTTAATCCAAATGCTAATGGTTCTTCAGTCATTTCACCATTAATAACTCCGTCAAAACCTTCAATAACTTTTTTAACTTCAACCTTGATATCTTCTAAATTAGTTTCAGAATCCTCAGGCATAACTTTCCATGTCATAATTACTTTTGCCATTTTTTTAAACCTCAATTAGGACCAATAAAACCACAAGCAGGACATTTATACTTAACAGAAGTTTGTCTAGCATTGTAAGATCTAACTATCTTGTGTTTTCTACAACCTGGACAATTAAAAATTGCACTACCTTTATCATTTGTTACTGATGTGCCTGTACTTATACATTTAACGATCTTTTTTTCCATCTTAGCTTGACATTCTCTAATCCGATTTATAAAACTTACTACAAGAAATAAACTGCTCAAAGATAGGTTTAAAAGTAGTTTAAGCTAAAAAACAAGAAAGTCCCCGTAGTGTAGCCTGGATAGCACGTAACCTTGCGGAGGTTGAGACTCAGGTTCGAATCCTGGCGGGGACGGATCTTAGACGTCTATTAGACGTCCTTAATTCCACCATTAGTCACCATAAATGCCGCTTCTCCATCAGGTAATGCTGGTGCATCAACTAACTTTGCAACCCTTGTACCCTTTTTACCTCTTCTAAGATAAACCCTCACAGTACTTGTGTGTGCAACAACATGCCCACCAATCGGTTCAGTCGGATCTCCGAAAAAGGTATCTGGTTTAGACATCACTTGGTTGGTAATATACACTGCAATATTATATTGAGTAGCAATTTTCAATAATGCATGCAAATGTTTATTCAACTTTTGTTGCCTATCTGCTAAAGTTCCTCTTCCAGCAAATTCACTTCTAAAATGACCCATTAAAGAATCCAAGATAATTAACTTAATAGGCAATCCATCTTTCTTAATTAAATCTTCAACTTTTTCTGCAAGTAACATTTGATGATCTGAGTTAAATGCACGAACACCCCTAAAATTATGAAGTGCTTCATCAGGATCAATCCCTGCATCTTCAGCAATTGGTTTCAAATACTCTGGTCTCAAAGTTCCTTCAGTATCAATCCATACCGCTATTCCATCGGCACCGCCTTTGTCAATTGGCAATTGAACATTTACTGCTATTTGATGGGCTATAGAAGTTTTACCAGAACCATACGCACCATAAAATTCCGTTATTGCACCAGTTTCCATTCCACCTCCAAGCATTTCATCTACATTTTTTGAGCCAGTACTAATTTTTATTACACTTTTTCTTTTATCTAAAAGATCAAGTCCGCTTTCAAAACCCATATCCAATGAGTTTCTAGCTGCATTAATTATTTTTCTTGCCGGCGCTTCACCAACACCTGCAATTTCAACAACTTTTGCAGGAGTTGCAACTGCTAACGCCATTAATGAATCAAAACCTGCTTCAGCAAGTTTCTCTGCAGTAGCTGCACCTACGCCCGGAAGATCTGTAATCTTCACTGTGTCTTTTGCTTTTACGTCATCTGGGACATCAACACTTTTAGCCATTATTCAAACTCACTCCTCATCCTTTGAATCATCAGACAATATCAAATCTTCTTGAGCTTTATTTAAAACAAGAATTGCTTTTTGAATATCATTTCTTCTTAGATTAATTACATCATGTCTCCACAAGTCTTCACCTTGCTTTCTATAACTTCTAGTCAAACTAGCGGATTTGTATTCTATTTCAGAACCATCTTCCATTGTTTTCTTATTCTTCCAAATTGCAATTTTCACATTGCCTGCTCTCCATTCCTTATATGGTCTGGTTGGAGCATTCTCCATAGAACTAATTCTCGTATCTTTTGTTTCCATTTTATTCTCCTACTCTTGTAAATCAAGAGCCCCATAGGGTTTTGTTTTTGTTAATGTGTTCTCTTAGAACAAAGAATAGAATAAACTAAGAGATATTTAAAGAAATGTGGCGTACAAAGTAAATACGGTAAATGCCGAATTATGCACAGATAGAGATAAAGGACTCACTACAGTCTTCAATCCATCTAGATCGTTCATCTGAACCAGCACATTCTAAATTAACTAAAAGATTGTAAGGAAGTTTAATTCCATACGCTGCATCATAACAATGATTCGTACAACCATAATTCATATTTAACTCAACAGCTGCATCCTCAGCAGAACGAGCGCTACATTCAGAAATACTCCAGACTTCATTTACAAAAGGAACTTCTTCAATTACCTTCCCAGTAATTACTGAAAAATCCCCATCACTCCCAACCATAACTAAAACAAACATAAGTAAAAGTAATGCGCCAAGAACTCCAATATCTTGCCGAGTAACACCCTCTTTAACTTTAGAAACTTTTTTTATTTTTACCATACAAATATAACTCATAATTAATTTATAAACTTAGCTAAAATCTCTGAGGTATCAACTTCAGGAACATTACTCACCATAAACTCTTTTTGCTTGTACATTTCATTTGAGTTTATTCTTCCACTAAATACTTTTTGAGTTCCTAACACTTGCTGTTTTACTTCTTCAAATCCTTCAGGATTATCTGCAAAACTTTCAAGAACTGAATCTTCAATGCCCAAAACCTTTGAAGCCTGCTCTCTAAAAGCAGTCGCCCTTATCCCTTCATGGCCATCATCTAAAAAGAAATTTAAAATAGGAATTTTCTTAGGAGTCCCTTCAGCATGATTAGGGCATTTTCCTTCAACTACTTTTTTTCCACATTCGGAACATCCTTCATAAAATCTAGGGTCATATAATTGTACAATAGTCCCATAAACCGAAACATTATCTCCAATACTTGCATCGCTTAATTTAGTAATTTTTAATTCGCCTGTACCTGCAGCCATATTTCCTTTTTCAATCACATTGATTTCGTCAACACCTTCAGGATTTGTTTCAATATTGCTATAACTTCCTAAATGCATTTCAGTATATCCATTATTTTCTCTAACTGCACCATTCTCAACTTTTACAATTGTTCCCTCTTTGATTTCCCCAGATTCCATTTTAGCAACATGATTTTCATCCCACATAACAATTCTAACTAATCCTGAATCGTCTCCGACCAAAAAACTTCCAACTTTAGCATCTTGATCTCCTCGTTTGAAACTTCTAACCTCATATAATTTTACAACTTTTGCAAGAACGCCAACCCTCATACCAGGTTTTAACTTATTAATTTTTAATCCTTGTTTTCTAATAGACTCCATTACGTCTACTCCAAGTTCATTTGCTAGAATATGTGCTGCACCCTCTTCACTAACTAACCCACTTAATTTGTCTCTTTTCTTAGTAATTTGAAGTCTAACCTCTTCTTCAGAAAGTTGAGTTTTCTCTCTTATCTTAGAAATAATCTCATTTAACTCTAATCCCATCATTATATTAACTAATCAAAAAAATCTCTTTTTATAGTTTATTGTAACAGAGACTAGTTCATGCAACACTTGAGATATCTTGTGAGGAATATTTTCTAAATCCCTCTAAATCTAGTTTAAATGGTCCAATTAATTCATTTTCAAAGATAACTCCCTTAACTGCATAATCAAAGCTAAGAATTCCATTTTCTTTCTTTATATTTGAAAATTCAGGATAAGCATTCAAACAGGCACTTACAGAAGAACTTTCAGAACCAATATTTTCAGGGCCTTCCAAACATACCAGATTGTTCTTTAAAGGAGAGACCATATTTTCATAACTTCTAAAATCAAAATCTAATTTAGAATCATAATCAATCTTCACAGTATATTTCATTTCTCTCTCTGCATCAGAACCAAACTCAACAAATTCATCACTACTAACATTCATTAGTAATTTTCCTTCAGAATTCCAAGTTTCAAAATTCATCTCTTCTAAATTCAGTTCATAGTCTTTATAGTCATAATCTTCTTCGAAATTTCTTTTGCTTTGATTACCAACATTATTTCCAAATACCTCAATTAAATTTTCAAGTTCACACTCTTCTTTATCCAAAGCATACAAACTTTCACATTCTGTACCTTCTAACAAACCAGCACCAATATTTTGTTTTAATCCTTTTAACAATGCATATTCGCTATTCTTTTCAAAGAAATATCCAAATTTTTCTGCCTTTTCTTCTGCCGAATATACGTCTATTAACATTTGTCCAATAACTAACTCTTCAGCATCTTCTTTTTCCCAGAATAAATAGACTACCGCAGTACTAAGTAGAAATGCAATAATAATTGCAGTACCTTCAATAAGAATTCCACGTTTATCTTTCAAATAATTCATATTTTACTTTACTGTTCTGAAAAAACATCAATAATTCCAACAACAGTTCCCTCTTTGTCTAGAATAGGAGAAGCATTTATTAAATATTTATTGGATTTAATAGAAATAGTTTCAGATTGAGGTTTTTTAGAATCATTTGCTTTGTTATTTAATTCAACAATTTCAGTTAAACATTCACCTACAATTTTACCAGAAACTTCTCCAACAACATTTTTTATTTTTTTATTCAACCAAACTACTTTTCCTTTTTGATCTAAAATTATTATCCCTACACCCATAGAATTAAACAATAATTTCAAAGTTTTGCTTTGATCGCTATCATGTAACATGCTTCTTAACAAAGGATTCTTTTCAAAATACCAAAGTTTAGCCATTCCCACTTTTTTATAGCCCAAAATTCCTTCAGAATATAGTGTAGAAAGATATTTCGTTAAAGTTAATCTATTAATTCCTAATTCTTTAGAAATATCTTGTGAAGAACACCCATGAGGTTTTCCCTTAACAAATCCCAAAACTTTATCTTTGATTTCTTGATTTAGCACCCTAACTCACCCAACAATAATTAGAGAATAATAGTTTATAAAGTTTATCATTATTGTTTATAGTTATTGATAAACATACATACTTATATAGTTGCTTATCTCTATTGATTATCAGTAAGAATAAACAATAGGAGGGAAATAAAATGGATAAAGAAGGTTGCATGCTATGTGACAAATCGATACGACTCCCATTATGTTTTAGCTGTATGGGGGAAGAAATAAAGTCATGGTTGGGTGCAAAAGATCCAAGGTTAGTTGAACTATTAGAAGGAAATAACTTCTTTCTACGCACTTACAATAGGAATACAGAGAAGTGTTTAAGTTGCGCAAAAGAACTTAATGTTTGTGTAGATTGTTATACTTATGAAGTAAGGGAAATCTTAGAAACTTACAATCCAGAATACATCGAAGAATTCAATGAAATATTTAGTTTAGCAATTCCAAAGAGAAGACGTTAATATATTTGCCCAATAGAACCTCTAGGAATATGGGAAGGATCATCATAATCGGCAATTGCCTGATTAAATCTTTCCCCTTTTGTTATTTTTATAATAATCTTTAGCTTTCCTTCTTTATATCCGGGAATTAAAATTTCCTGCCCAGTTTCTCTTTGCCCGCCTTTTGTTATCCATCCCTTTCTAGCTAATTTTTTCACAAGTTTATTACTAGAATCCCTCATAACTAAAACCCAATAAAATTCAGTTTCATCAAATTCATTAGTTAGTAACTTTTCAAGAGCAGCGTAATTATTGCCTTCAACACTTTTTACAACCAAATCTCCAAAACTCATTTCAAGTTCATCGATGATGGGGGCTTGCAAAAACAAAAAGCCATATTCCTTAGTTTCTGTAAGTTTATGGGCAGTTATTTCCTCAGCATCATCACTAAAAGTATCACCAATATCAAAAATTAGCCAAAAACTAACAAATAGAATTACCAATACAAACATTGAAACTGTTTCTGAGATTCCTGCAAATCCCCTTTTATGCATTTTTCATCACCACATTTATTTTTGCTCTTTCTAACTTTCCATCAACTAAATAAAAATCCCTAAATTCCTGACTGCAACTAACAGAAGAACCCTTTAA
>JABIPM010000043.1 GCA_018658955.1 Candidatus Woesearchaeota archaeon
TAGGATCAACAATATAATCAAATTTAACTGAACCTCCAACAACTTTCAAATCAAATCTATCTTGTAATCTCTCTAATGAGGTCAAATAAACTTTATTCAATTTATTATTTGTCAAACTCTTAAATTCTGTTAATAATTGATTTGAATTAATTTCATAAACTTCAATAGATGGAGTTCCATTTAATATCCAAGGATAGAGAGTTATATCTTTTTTACTGTCTAACTGTTTCTCAAATTTAATTCTTACATGTTCTCCATCATTGATTGCCTCACTCCAAACATCGTCTCTTTTACTTACTTCACTAAAAATATCTGAAATAAATTCACGATTAGAATCTAAATGTTCCGCATTAATAATCTCAATTACAATTTCATAAGTATCATTACTTAATGAAGGAACAACCCATTCAACATAATCTACTAATCCATTATCATTAGTATCATATCCATCAAACTCATGAATTACTCTAGTTCCATCGACTACCCTATAAAATTCAATTTTAGCTAAATCTGTTTCAGGAATATCTATAAATGCTAATATATTTTCATAGTGCGTTTCAGAAGTTACTAAAATTCTTTTCCCATCATCAGTAGCTTCAACATAAGCTTCAGGGCCAGGAGTTTCATATTCAATTTCAATTGCTTCAACTAATTCTTCAACAACTAAAGTTTTCGTTTCATTGATATGCCCTTCTTCGTCCAAGGTATAAGTTTTTTCTAAAATTTCTTCAACTAAATCTCCAACAGCCATACCTGTAAGCATATTGCCGCCACTAAACATTCCGCTCAATAAAGAACTCTTCTCTGTATCACCAATTGACTCAAACACGCCTTCACTAACTTCAAGTTTTGCAAGTACTTCTTCCTCAACACCCGCTACAAATTTAGTTACAGTTACATTAGTAGCTTCAATTGGAACTTCAACTTCAAGTTTCGCAGACTTATTCAATAGTATTTTCTTTTTCCACTTAACCGGCTTACCAATTACTGCACCGTATTGAATTACTTCTTCTTTTTGCCCTGGTTTAATTTCAATAGATTTTACTCCAGTTACATTTTTATCAATATTAATTTCAGATTTACTCAAAACTTCTCCAAGTTCATTAGTTAATTTGAATGAATAATCGGAAACATTATTTTCTTCAGCTTCAATTTTGATTTCTTTCAAGTTAAGCACTGCATTTTTCAAATAAATTTTCAGTTTAACATTACTTCCAACAATTTCACTTAAACGACAAGTATTTCTACAAGCATTTGTAAAATTCAACCTCAAATACTCAGTAAAATTATTTTCTTCTAAATAATCTCCAAACATATCACTTAATTCAATAACTTCTATAACTTCCTCAATCACAACAGGAACTTCAACTATTTCTTTAATGGATTTATTTGGATCAAACACACCTTCTGCAAACGCAACAAAATTCTTAGTTAATTTGGAAGTGTAATTTGGAGTATTATTAATCTCAGATAAATAAATCCAATCAGTTAAACAAATTCCAAACTCAAAATCCCAGAAATTACAACCATACAAATAGTCCCCATTAGAATCTGAACTAAAGCTAATTTCAGATTTATTAGATACATTCCAAAAACTAAAGTCAAATCCAAATACCTGTTTAAAGGAAATATTTTCAGGTTCTAACAAACCCCTAGAAGAATATTCTTGATAACCGAACCACCCATCTTCAGTTTGATCCACAACAACTTCTGTAACTAATTTATCAATCAATTCAACTTTACTTTTATTTTCAGTATAAACTAATTCATAATTAACTTCAACACCCTTATTATTTACAACTGCAAATCCAGAAATTAAACCCTTATCATAAAGTTCATTATAGGAAGGTTCTTCAACAACGCCACCAACTTCTTCCATTGCATCCACCACAAATCCAGTCACGCCTCTAAAAATATCTAACTTTCTTTCTTTTTTAGAATCACTATCAAATATTAAATAACTATCACTAGAATCTACATCAGATAAAAACACCTTAACAACACCTTCATCCCCCAAAACATAATCTCCACTAATCTTCACACTATTTAATCTATCAACACCGCCAAAAGAAATTCCATAATCTGCACTCTCTTCAACGATTAAATTTAAACTTTCAGAATGTTCTAAAAATGTTTCTTCAGAAGTAAAAATTACATTACCAGTCAATAAATTACCACTATTCCCACCAGTTAATTCAACAACCTTACCTACGACCATTCCTTGTTGTTCAACTAATAATCCCCCAAAATGAACAAAGCTTAACAACATTAAAATAAGAATTCCTGACAATGCAACTCGTTCACCAAAATCCATTTCATGCATTTTCAAACAATTATAATTAGAACGAGGATTTAATCTTTTAGATTTGTGTTTTAGTGTTTTTTTTAGAGTTGCACTACTTCTCAAATGTACTTTCTTAGACTGCTCTTTTTTCAATAAAATTAATTTTTTCTTAGCTTTCTTTAAATCACTACCAAGATAAACAGATTTAATTTTTCCATTCTTCAATCTAATGCTATCATAATAATATGGTCCAACCTTCTTTCCTTTTTTATTTATGTATTTTTTATACAAAGTATTCCCTCTTTAAGAAACTTATAAAAAAGTTGCACTACGGCTATATAAATATTATGTAAAAAAGAAAAAAAAGAAAAAAAGAGGGGTTAGCCTCTCCAATTATTGTTTAGGGTAGTATTGGTAGTATGATTGACCTTCAAGACTTGATTCTTCATCATCATCGTCTCTTACTCTTCTAAAAGCAATTATTAAAGCCAATACAATCAATACTACAACAAGTACTGCAAAAATTACAGTAAGTACTGTTTTAGTTGAATCAGATTCTGAGTTTTCAGCACCTTCAACTTTTGTAGTAAATACAACTTCACTAAGTGTATCTGTTCCTAACATGATTTTTGAAACCCAAGTATAAGTTGAATCTTCAGTTGAATCAAAAGGAGTAACAGTAATTACTACTTCACCAGTTGAATCTGGAAGTACAGTTAAGAAACTAGGTTGTACATTTGCTTCTCCCCAAGATGAAATACCATCTAATTGTACAGAGTAAACGCCAGGTTCTTCACCTAGATTTGCAATCATAACCTTGTATTCAACAGCTTCACCAGATGTTGCCTTTGAACTTGAATCGCTGTTTACAACAGTTTGAACACCAGCATCTGCATCATTACCTTGAACGTTAACGTCCAGAGATTGACTTAAGAAATTGTGTCCTCTATTGTATTCAACATCTACTTTAAGTTCATATGTACCAGTTTCAGCACCTTCAGGAATTCTAATTAATAGATCCATTTGATCGCTGTTATCTTGGTCATAGTTGTTATCTAAATCGCTTTCTTGTGATTCTGTGTTAAGCTCGTCAAAGTAATTAACGGTACTTACACCTAAATCAGGAATAGCTACAGTAACTTTAATGTCGTTTTCTTCTAATTCACCCATATTCTCTAACCTTACAGTTACAAAAAGTGGATTACCTGAAGCAATTGTGCTTCCTGGGTTTAAAAGTACGTCATAGATTTTTAGACCGTGTCTAGCTTCATCAATGTGTAAAGTATATTCTACTTCTACTTCATCAAGTTGGTCAGAAACTTCGATCTTTAAAGTATAATCTTCAGAAGCATCAATATCTTCCGGAACGTATAATGTTAAAGTTTTCTTGTATGTTTTACCTGCATCTAAATTAAATTGAGATGTTGAATCAGAAATACTTCCAAATTCGTAACCCATAATTCTTGCAGTAACAGTTACATCATCAGCACTGTTGTTTGCATCAAGATAAACTTCTATATCTAATCTTTCGCCTCTTTCTACATCAAGTGTAGTACTCGCATCCATAGTTAGACCATTAACTTTAACGTAATTTACGCTGTAGTCATTGGAATCTGCAGTTACTGAAACAGCTGTTCCAATAATAGCTACCATAGCTAACAAAAAGAATGCAAAATTCTTAACGTGTCTTGTAATTTTCATTGTTTAGTTTAACCCCCCTAAGGTTATCATAATCAGTCAACTAGCTAGTTGAACTGTTACTATTGCTCGGTAAAGATTGCTATATAAACCTTTCGTTAGTAACTATATATTTCATTACTAGTTAATGAAGACTCATAGACCCATTTTAATCAGATTATGACTATTCTACAGGAATTAAGGGCAATAATCTTTTTAAAGGATGTTCTCTCCAAATTCAAAACAACGGGGACATA
>JABIPM010000044.1 GCA_018658955.1 Candidatus Woesearchaeota archaeon
ATAGCAGAAAGTTATTATGTTCTTAGGAATTTAGGCAAGACTGACTGCAAAACAATTAGCAAAATATTCTCAAAGTGGAATAATACTAATATAGGATCATATCTGTTAGAAATTACATCTTTAATTCTTGCTGAGGATGATGATTTTTCTAACCAATCTTTAATTGATGTTATAGTTGATTCAGCGGACCAAAATGGCACTGGTAGTTGGTCATCTATTGCAGCGCTTGAGTTTGGGATATACTCTTCAATTATCACCGAATCGGTCAACTTAAGGTATTTAAGTGAATTGTTAGATGAAAGAGAGATATTGTCGTATCGATATGCTACTAATATTGACCAAACTCCTAATTTATCTAATAATAGTTTGGATATTCTGACATCAGATTTATATGCTAGTTTAACTAATTCTATTATATGTGCTTATGCAGAAGGTTTTTCTATTATCAAGAAGGTTAGTGTCGATAAAGGATGGAATGTAGATTTGGCAGGTGTTGCTAAAGTTTGGTCAGGAGGCTGCATAATACGTTCGGATTTGTTAAAAATATTAGAAAAAGGACTTGTTGATAATGACAACATTTTTCTGAATGATGAGATTGTAGAAATTATTTCCTCTAATTTGAATGGTTGGAGAAAAACAATAATCAGATCTATTGAAAACCACATTCCTTCTCCAATTATGTCAACCTCGCTATCATTTTTTGATTGCTATTCTAATCCAAAACTATGGTTTAATTTAATTCAGGCCCAAAGGGATAAGTTTGGAAATCATGGCTTTGATAGAATAGATGGAAGAGAAAATAAGCACCATAATTGGAGGTAGAAAATTGATAGTTATTGTAGCCGGTGTATCCGGCGTTGGTAAAAGTACAATTGGCTCCCTACTGGCAAAAAAAATGGGCATATTGTTTATTGAAGGGGATGAGTTTCATTCTCAGGAAAATATTGATAAAATGCAATCAAATACTCCGCTTACTGATGAAGATCGATTGCCTTGGATTTGTCGGCTTAGAGATGTTATATATGGAGTAGGCTTGAGTGGAGAATCGGCGGTCCTCAGCTGTTCAGCTCTCAAAGAGAAGTATAGAAAAATATTGGTAAAGAGGTGTGGTGATTATAAAATGATATGGCTTTATGGTGACCAATCAACTATTGAGAAACGTGTAAAAAAAAGAGACAATCATTTTATGAAGGTAGATATGATTAAATCACAATTTAATGATATTGAAACACCTAATAATGCAATTTGCATTAATATTTCGCAATCTAAAGGCAGTATTATGCAAGAAATTCTATCAAAAATAGAAAAACATGATTCATTGCATTAATGTATTTATAGTCTTGAGTCTTGTTTAATGAAAAACCCTGTTCAAAAAAATACATTTTTTAATCCTAGTAAAATATGTTTGGGAACTATGACTTTTGGAGAGCAAAATTCTCTATCCGATGCATTTAGTCAATTAGATTATGCATTTGACAATGGAATTAACTTTATTGATACGGCAGAAATGTATCCAATACCTGTTAGTTCAAAAACACAAGGATCTTCAGAGGAATATATTGGCAAGTGGATAAAATCTCGTAAAAATCGTGAAAATGTAATTTTAGCAAGTAAGGTTACAGGCCCATCGCCTCGGTTAATACATATTAGAAAAGGTGCAACAAAATTTAATAAAAAAGACATCTATGATGCAATTGACGGAAGTCTTAAAAGATTATGCACAGATTATATTGACCTTTATCAAGTTCATTGGCCTGAAAGAAATACAAATAATTTTGGTAAACTTGGATATAATTTTTTTGAAGAAAAGCACAGTACAACAATACTTGAAACTCTAGAAGTTTTAGGTAACCTTGCAGAAGAAGGCAAAGTTCGTCATATTGGTATCTCGAATGAAACCTCATGGGGATTATCGCAATACTTAAAATTAGCTGAATCGCATGACCTGCCAAAACTTGTAACAATACAGAACCCTTATTCATTATTAAATCGTAGTTATGAAACAGGATTAAGTGAGTTTTCCCATCATGAAAATATTGGATTGTTAGCATATTCGCCATTAGGTTTTGGAGTGTTAACTGGAAAATATCTTAATAGTAAAATGCCAAAAAATTCTCGAAGAGAGTTATTTGATGGATATGATAGATATAGTAATAATCAAGGAGAGTTAGAAACCCTTAAGTACATTAAACTTGCTAAGGAGTCTGGATTAGATTCTACTCAGATGGCGCTTGCATTTGTTTTAGGACAGCCATTTGTTACGAGTACAATCATAGGTGCAACAACATCAGAACAACTAAGAAGTAATATAGATAGTTTGAATATTAAATTATCTCAAGACGTTATTCAGGAAATTGAAGTTATACATAAGAAATACCCGAACCCTTGCCCATGAATCCAGTAATAATGAAATGCCGAGTTTGTAAGTCTAATTGTTTTGACTCCCCTTTATTAAGGTACACAAACATGCCTTCATCTGCTCAAAAGTTCCCAGATTTGAAAAGTCTAAAGAATGATAATGGGTCTGACTTAAATCTATTTCAGTGTTCTTCTTGTGGTTTAGTACAGCTAAGTGAAAAGCCTGTTTCCTACTATAAAGAAGTTATTCGCGCCTCTTCATTTTCAAGTGAAATGAAAAGATTTAGAAGTGAGCAATTTGTATCATGGGTTGATAAATACAACCTTAAAGGGAAAAGTATTCTCGAAGTTGGCTGTGGTAGGGGGGAGTATCTCTCTATATTCAAACAAACAGAAGTGTCATTAGCTCATGGCATTGAATACTCTAAAGAATCTGTAAGTTCATGCATAAATTCAGAGATCTCTGTTACAAAAGGTTTTTTTGGGGATGAAAATTTTGTTTTGCCTAAACAGAAGTATGATGGATTTATATGTTTGAATTTTATGGAGCATTGGCCGAATCCAAATAAAGTGCTTGCACATTTAAAGAAAAACCTTTCCGAGGATGCAATTGGGATTATTGAAGTTCCTAATTTTGATATGATATTAAAACAAGGGCTTTATTCAGAATTTATTTCTGATCATTTATTTTACTTTACCAAGGATACTTTGACGTTTATGTTGAACTATAATGGTTTCGAGGTAATTGAATGCTCAGTAATTTGGCATGATTACATTCTTTCAGCTGTAGTTAGAAAAAGAAAAAGAATAGATCTTTCTTTGCTTAAAAGTCGTAAGCTAAATGTTGAAACTGAGTTAAACTCTTTTATAGATAAATTCGAGAAAAAAGAAGTAGCGATTTGGGGTGCAGGTCATCAATCATTGGCTGTAATGTCTCTAGCTAAACTAGAAAATAAGATTCGATATGTAGTTGATTCTGCACCTTTTAAGCAGGGCAAATATACACCTGCGACACACTTTCCGATTGTTGC
>JABIPM010000045.1 GCA_018658955.1 Candidatus Woesearchaeota archaeon
ACATAAAAATCCAGGACCCATCATACATTTTTCATTAACAAAGAATTTATCTCCACCAAAAGTAAACCACAAAGAACTAATCACTAACAGAAGAACAACCAATGCCCAACCATAAGTCATAATAAATTCTAAAGCACTCTGTCCTTTTTTATTCATCACGTATACCTCACAATATTACTTATTCTTAATTCATCAATTACTGTATTAACTCTCCCATAACTAGGATTCCAACTACCAACATATAATCCACTTTCATAATCCTCAGGAAAATTACTTGCAACACCTGTCTTATTATCAACACTTGCACCATCAATAAACATTTCAATATATCCTCCTTCAGTAGAGTTATCCCAAGTTACTGCAAAATGATGCCAGCCCTCAGTTAATGTATCGCCAACACTCATACTTGCAGTAGCCCCAGTACTATTTGTTATTGCAAAACCCCATTTATTATTAGTCATGTGTCCAAAAGACATCCTGTTAGCATAACATCCAGAACCGCAACTTCCAGAATGTGCAAAAAGATACCTATTTTGAGAAGTCTCCCTTATGTTATCATTAACATATACCCACATTTCAATAGTTCCTTCTTCAAAATCAAGAGTAGTTTCATCAGCAGGATACTTCAAAGTATCCGGACCGTCTCCAGCAAATGGGCTGGCAACATCCCCATATTCTAATTGCACATTATCTAAATAAAATGTATCTCCTTCAGGCTGAGTATTTCCATAACTAATTCTTCCAACCATCAATTCTCTAAAACAAGAACCATCGCAAGCAGTCTCAAAGTAAGAATTTACATAAACATCATCAGAATAATATTGCCAAGAAGAATAATCTCCTGCAGAAATACTATTCCAACTTATTGCAGGATAGTTTAAACCTCGGCTACAATGACCAGAACTATAACAAGTAAACATATTAAGTGCTTGAGGAAAACTTCCCCTATACATAAAACTTAGACTATAATTTTGATCATAGATTGGATTGATATGATTATATAATTCATTACCACCACCACCACCATACTTAATTCCTCCATACATTACACGATTACTATTTCCCCAACACAATTCATCCCCTTCAGAATAAACATCTGGAGCATCTCCACATGTGTGGCTACCACAATCAATAGTACATTTTCCAGAATAACTACAAGTGTTAGTTGTAGAATCCCAAGTACAAACAGATTTGTAACTACAAGTTTCTTCATCACAATGACCTGGATACGACAACCCCCCATCCCTATGCATAGTTGCACTATTAGATCCACGATATGAAAATTTATTATCTATCTCTACAGAAAGATTATTCATTATATAAGGATTCCAATAACTAGGCAAAGTTCCTTCAAAATCACCATTATCAAGCAAATTAATTTTTTCTGAAACAAACACTGCTTGCCCATTAACTCCATTAACCAAGGTAAGATTATTTTCAACCAGAGGACTAGCACCCACACAATCAAAGCCAGCATCAAAATCACACAACAACAAAGTAGCCCCATCAGCATTTGGATCATAAGTTCCATCTCCACCATCACTCCAATCTCCCCCAGGACTTCCAGCAGAACCACCATTCCCACTATATCCTTGAGAATTTCCACCTTCAACAACACTAACCACATTTGCAGATTTAATGTGTGTTACAGTACTCTCACCAAAGGTGTATGTCACAAAAACATCATTTTCTTCAAATACTTCCCTCCCTTCAAAATCACAACCAGATAAAGTGAAAGTAACATATTCTCCTGCACTGAATGGCTCACTATATGATGGCACCCTACACCCCTCATAACTTATTTGCATAACACTATAATCCCAACCAATATCATTTACTAACACAAAACTCATTGAATCCTCAGTTATACTAACATCAACACAGTTCAATCCAGGGACAATAATACATTCTTCACGAACAAACATGCCACTATCAAATTCAAAAAATAACGTCAAAGAAACTGCACTAATAATTAAGAAAAATATGACCCACCCATAAGAAATCAAAAATTCAGTTGCTGCCTGTCCTTTTTTCCCAATCACCATCAATAAATACATTTTTTAAGTTATTTAAATATTATTAAATGTCTCAGTTTTAAACTTTATAAAACAAAAGTTAAACAGTTTAAAAAATCACAATAATCTTTATATTCTCCACAATAATCCACTACCAAGGAGTAAAATGAAATCAAAGATATTATCTCTAATAACACTATTAATGCTAATAGTTCCAACTCTAGTTTTAGCAGAAAATGAGATAGTTACTGAGATTATCAAAGTTTCAAATCAAGCAGAACCAGGAGGAACCGCACAATTCCAAATTAAAATTCAAAATCACCAAAATGAAAGGGATGTTTACAAAATAAATTACGACGATCTTTCAGTTCACCCTTTTTCAGATTTCACAAGAAATATTATTTTAACAAATCCCCAATTAAAATTAGATTCAAATCAAGAAGGAATTTTTAATATTGAAATAAATATTTTAGAAACTGCAAACCAGGATAAAAATTACAATACAAAATTCACAATTTCTTCAGTAACAACACCAGAAATAAAAGAAGAAGTTCTTATCAAAACATATGTTGTTTCTCCAGAAGATGTGATTATGATTTTTCCAGATTTACCTGAAACCATTATTCCTGGAGAAGAATATGAAATTAAAATTAGATTAATGAATAGAGGTAATGCTTATTTAGAGAATTATGAAATTTTAATCACTAGTGATTTACCTCAATTACAAAAAAACTTCATTGCTAATTTTGCTCCGCAAGAAGAGATAATTGAAACCCTTAAAATAAAGACAGGAGAGACCGCTAAACCTAAAGATTACGTAATTAATGTAAAGGTATATGATACAGAAAGTAAAACCAGAGGGTCATATTCTTCAGCAATAACCTTAGAAAGAAATGAAAACACAGAAGAAAAAATAAATGAAGATACAGGATTTTTATCTAAAACAATTTTACTTACAAGAAAAAATAATGGAAATGTAAAACTATTACAAAAAGTAGAATATAAGAAAAATTTATTTTCAAGAATTTTTACAAAAGCAACTCCAGAACCAGTAATGGAATCTGGAAAATATATTTGGAACATTGAGTTAGAGCCAGGAGAAAAATTCACTGCAAACATAAAATCTAACTATCGCCCAATATTGTATGGATTATTAATAATAATTTTAGCAACATTAGGAATGAATAATTTATTAGACAAATCAGTAATTATAAGAAAAAGAATGTTCAAAATTAAAAGAACGACTGAGGGATTATCTGAATTAAAAATATTGATACACCTAAGAAATGGAAAAGCAACCACCCTAGAAAATGTAAGAATTCTAGATGTTCTCCCAAATTCATTAGAGCCGACAAATGAATTTGGAACACTTCATCCTTCAAAGGTTCAACAAGGAACAAGAGGAAGAAGATTAATATGGGAAATAGGGACATTAGCACCTCATGAAGAAAGAATTATCTCATACAAAGTTAAATCTAAAGTAAGATTGATAGGTGAAACAAATTTACCTCCTTCAATGATACAATATATGAACAATAAAGGAAAAATAGTTTCAGAAAGATCTGCAACTATGGCCTTACACCATTCTTCAAAAAAGATCATTTAACAAAACAAAGATTTATAAGTTACTTTTTAGTTAATTTTAATCAACCCACTCTAGTTCAATGGTAGAACGTTCGGCTGTAGATACTATTTGACGTTGCATCTAGCAAAGGATGAAAATTAGTCAGCTGAAACCGAAAGGTTCCAGGTTCAAATCCCGGGGGTGGGATAAACTTTTTAAATAAAGGTGCAAAATGGAAACTCTTATATACCCTTCAGAAACACAAATTCCCATAATGACTCAGTCTTTTAATATATCAATCTATTATGTTCATATTATTAACTTAGACTGTAGATTATAATAAAAACGCTCTAGTAGTGTAATGGCTATCATACGGCCCTGTCGAGGCCGTGACGCGGGTTCGATTCCCGCCTAGGGCGCTTTTAGCCCAAAAAATGGGCCGGTAGCTCAGCCTGGCTTAGAGCACTTGGCTTTTAACCAAGGGGTCGAGGGTTCAAATCCCTTCCGGCCCGCTAACAACAACAAAAAAATGGCAGAAAAAGTAAAACCCACAACAATAAATCACGCACTTGTTCCCAAACAAGTAGTCTGTGATAAAGAGGAAGTATCAAGATTACTTTCTAAATATAATATAAGAAAAGATCAACTGCCAAAAGTTAGCATTAAAGACCCTTCAATCCAAGTTCTTGAATTAGAACCAGGAGATATAATCAAAATAAGTAGAAGTAGTCAAACAGAACCATCATCATTATTCTACAGGGTGGTTGTATAGATGGATATAGGCAAAGAGATTATCAAAAAATATTATGAAACAAATAGCATAGTCTCAGCAGATATAAATTCTTTTAACAATTTTATAGAAACAGAATTACAAAAAGTAGTAAGTGAAATTGGAGACATTATTCCTGCAGTAATTCCTGCAGACATGGACGATTTCAGAATTAAATTCAACAAAATTTGGATTGAAAAACCAGAAATAACTGAAGCTGATGGAAGTAGAAGAGACATTTATCCTTCTGAAGCTAGATTAAGAAAATTAACTTATTCAGGTCCAATTTATTTAGAAGTTTCAGCACATATTGACGGAGTTCAAAGAGAAACTTTCACAACACAAGTAGGAAAATTACCTATTATGCTTCACAGCAAGTTCTGTCATTTGAACAAACTTTCAAAAGAAGATTTAATTAAAAATGGAGAAGATCCAGACGATGTAGGCGGATATTTTGTTCTTAATGGAAATGAAAGAGTATTAATTACTGTAGAAGATTTAGTATCCAATAGAATGTTTGTAGAAAAAATTAATACAGGCCCAGTAAAATTCTCAGCAAGAATCTTTTCAGAAAAAGGATCTTACAGAGTTCCACATTTAATTGAACAAACTAAAGACGGAGTAATTAACCTATCACTTACAAGATTAAAGAAAATCCCTATTATGTCTGTAATCAAGGCACTAGGACTAACTAAAGACTCTGAGATAATGCAGCAAATCGATTTAGAAGAAATGCATGACGATGTTTTTGTAAATTTATACAGTACAATTGATCTAAAAAATCATGAAGAAGCTTTAGAATATGTAGGGAAAAAAATGGGAATCAATCAACCTCCAGAGATTAGAGCAGAAAAAACTTTAGAAAACTTAGACAAATATTTACTTCCTCACATGGGATTAACTCCAGAAGATAGGAAGAAAAAAGCAATCAATCTTTGTAAAATAATTAAAAGATTTTTACTAATTACTAAAAAAGATTTAGACAACCAAGACATTGACCACTATATGCATAAGAGATTAAAATTATCTGGTGACTTAATGATTGATTTATTCAGAGTTCATCTAAGAGCATTAGTTAATGACATTATGTACAATTTCCAAAGGTTGGTAAAGCGTACAAAATTCACATCCCTAAACATTATTATTAGAGACAAATTACTTACTTCAAGAATCAACAGTGCAATGGCTACTGGTGTTTGGGTTGGAGGGAGAAAAGGTCTTTCACAAAACTTAGACAGAACAAATTACTTATCTTCACTTTCACATTTACAAAGAGTTAACTCTTTACTTTCCGCAACACAAGAAAACTTCGCGGCAAGAGCGCTTCATGCAACCCATTGGGGAAGACTTTGTGCAATTGAAACTCCAGAAGGAACACCAATTGGATTAAAGAAAAATCAAGCATTAATGGTAGACATTACTTCAAAAGACCTTGATGAAAGCAAAATTGTAAAATCACTTAAAGGATTAGGATTAGAAGGGGGACAAAATGAACAATAAAACAGACGTATACATGAGAGAAATATTTATTGGACAAGTTGATTCTCCAGAAGAGTTTATTAAAAAAGTTAAACAAGAAAGAAGAGATGGGAAAATTCCAGATATTCTAAACATTAATTATAATAAAGATCTAAATGAAGTTATTGTAGAAGTTTCAAGAGGTCGTTCAAGAAGACCAGTAATCATTGTAGAAAATGGAAAAAGTAAATTAACCGAAGACCATGTAAATAAATTAATTAACAATGAAATTAAGTGGGCAGACCTAAAGAAAGAAGGAATTATTGAATACTTAGACGCAGCTGAAGAAGAAAACTGTTTTATTGCGTTAAGCGAAGACAAAATAACAAACGAACATTCACACTTAGAAATTAGTCCAATTCTTATTATGGGATTAACAACTTCAATTGTACCATTTTCAAATTATGGACAGAGTGCCCGTCTTAACAGAGGATCAAAATCACAAAAGCAGTCATTGGGACTATATGCTTCAAATTATTTAATCAGAATCGATACAGATGCAAACATATTACATTACCCTTCAAACCCAATTGTAAAAACATGTAACTCTAATATTGCAGGTCAAGAAAACCATCCAGCTGGACAAAACTTAGTAATCGCACTAATGAGTTATGAAGGATACAACATGCAAGATGCATTAATTCTTAATAACGGATCTCTAAATAGGGGAATGGGTAGATCAACATATTACAAGCCTTATTCTGTGGAAGAATTAAGATACTCTGGAGGATTGAGCGATAAAATTTGTATTCCAGATAAAGAAGTTAAGGGTTACAAAGCTGAAGAAGATTACAAATTGTTAGAAGAAGATGGAATCGTTTATCCAGAAGCAAAAATCACAGAGGCAGACATCATTATTGGAAGAACTTCACCACCTAGATTCCTAGGAGAAATGGATGAATTTAGCATATCAGCAAATAGACTAAGAGACAGTTCAGTTAAAATCAAACCAGGTGAAAACGGAATAGTTGACATGGTAGTTGTTACAGATAATGACGAAGGAAATAGATTAGTTCAACTTAAGATTAGACATGATAGAGTTCCAGAAATTGGAGATAAGTTTGCATCACGTCACGGACAGAAAGGAGTTGTAGGATTAATGGTCCCTCAACAAGATATGCCATTTACAGTTTCAGGAATTACTCCGGACTTAATTTTCTCACCGCATTCCATTCCTTCCCGTATGACAGTATCACATTTAATCGAAGCTGTTGCAGGAAAAGCGGGAGCACTTCATGCAAGGACAGTTGATGCTAGTGCATTCTCAAATGAATCAGAAGAAAGTTTGAGAGAAATGCTAACAGAAATGGGTTTCAGAGAAGATGGAACTGAAAGAATGATTAATGGAATTACTGGGGAAGAATTCGAAGCAAAAATATTCATTGGAAACATGTTCTACTTAAGATTAAAACACATGGTAGGAAACAAACTTCACGCACGTGGAGCAGGAAGAATCCAACTACTAACTAGACAACCTATTGAAGGTCGTGCAAAAGGTGGAGGATTAAGATTAGGAGAAATGGAGAAAGATTGTTTCGTAGCACATGGTGCATCCTTATTACTTAAAGAAAGATTCGATTCAGATAGAACAGTTGTACCAATCTGTAGTTCATGTGGACTTATCGCAGTTAATGACATATTCAGAAAGAAAATGTTCTGTCACAGATGTGGTGGAAATGTAGAAGTTAATAGAGTAGAAATGTCATATGCATTCAAACTATTAATGGATGAAATAAGATCAATGGGAATTATTCCAAGTGTAAAACTAAAAAACAAATACTAAAATGGCTGAAAAAATATACAAGAAAATAGACGAAATTGACTTTAGTATGCAAAGTCCAGATTTCATAAAAGAAACTTCATCAGCAAAGATAGTTACTGCTGAACTTTATGAAAGAGAAGGTTACCCAGTAGATGGCGGATTAATGGATGTTCGTTTAGGTGTTATCGATCCAGGATTAAGATGTAAAACTTGTGGTGGAAAATTAAAAGAATGTATGGGTCATTTTGGACATATAGAATTAGCAAGACCAGTTATACATATCAATTATGCAGTTCATGCTTACAACGCAATGAGAAGTACTTGTAATGAATGTTATAGAGTTAAATTAAATCAAGTAAAATTAGATGGTTATGCTGAAAAAATTAAATTCGCACAAAAATTAGGAGATTATGATAGAGTAAGAAAACTATCAAAAGAAGTTTTAACAAAATCAAGATTAATCAAAAAATGTCCTCACTGTAAAGCAAAACAAGATGCAGTAAAGATTGAAAAACCTACAACTTACAATCAAGGAGAACATAGAGTAAATCCTATTCAAGTAAGAGAAAGATTAGAAAAAATAAGTAATGAAGATACAATTCTTTTAGGATTGAATCCTAAAACATCAAGACCTGAATGGATGGTGATGAGCATTCTACCAATTCCTCCTGTAACCATGAGACCTTCTATTACATTAGAAAGTGGAGAACGTTCAGAAGATGATCTAACTCACAAGTTAGGAGACATTGTAAGAATCAACCAGAGGTTATTCGAAAACATTAATGCTGGAGCTCCTGAAATGATTATCGAAGATCTATGGGACTTATTACAATATCATATTACAACATATTTAGACAACAGCGTATCAAGCGTACCACCTGCAAGACATAGATCAGGTCAAGCACTAAAAACACTAACAGAAAGAATCAAATCCAAAGAAGGAAGATTCCGTAACAACTTAGCAGGAAAGCGTGTAAATTATGCAGCACGTACAGTTATTAGTCCAGACCCTTGTATTGGATTCAATGATGTAGGTATTCCAGAAAGTGTTGCAAGAGAATTAACAATTCCAGAAAGAGTAACTGAATGGAACAAAGAATGGTTATTAAAATTAATTAAGAACGGTCCAACTAACTACCCTGGAGCAAATTATGTTATCTGGCCTGACGGCAAAAAGAAGAAGATCACAGAAGAAACCATTGAACAAATTTTAGAAGAATTACAACATGGATTCAAAGTTGAAAGGCATTTAATTAATGGCGATCAAGCATTATTCAATAGACAACCTAGTCTTCACAGAATGAGTTTAATGTGTCACAGAGTTAAAGTTCTACCTGGAAGATCATTTAGAATGAATCCTTCCGTATGTAATCCTTACAACGCGGACTTCGATGGAGACGAGATGAACTTACACGTACCTCAAACAGAAGAAGCACGTGCAGAAGCAGAAGTTTTAATGGAAGTACAAACACAGCTAATCACTCCAAAGAATGGATACAACATTATTGGATGTGTAGAGGACTCAATTACTGGATGTTACTTACTTACACATACAAAAGAAATGGGCAAAATTGAAGCAATTGATTTGCTAACTTCAATAGGAATTGACAATGTTAAATTCTCAAAAGAAAAAGTAAGCGGTGCAGAAGTTTTCAGTACAGTTCTACCAGATGATTTCAATTTCATTAGAAAAAATAAGCATGGTGAAACCACTGTCAGAGTTAAAAATGGAAACTTAGAACATGGAATCATTGATAAAAATACTATTGGAGAAAACAATGGAGAACTTATCAGAGAATTCTACAGAAAATATGGACAAGATAGAACAATCAAATTATTAGGAAACATTTTCCAATTAGGAATTCAAATACTATTAAAGAAAGGTTTCAGTACAGGAGTAGCAGATACAGATATTCCTAAAGAAGCTGTTAAAAAAATAGATAACAAAGTTCACAAAGCATATGGAAAACTAGAGGAACATATTGAAGCTTTCAAAAAAAGAAAAATAGAAGTTTTACCTGGTAAAACAGAATTAGAAACCTTAGAAATTAGAGCTATGGAGATTCTAAATAAAACAAGAACCGAAATTGGAGACTACATTACTGAGTTAGTTGGTGAAGGCAACCCTACATTAACCATGGCACAATCAGGTGCAAAAGGAAATGTGCTAAACTTTACCCAGATGACTGGATGTATTGGACAACAGGCACTTGGAGGAAAAAGAATTACTCGAGGATATAGGGGAAGAACATTATCCTCTTTCAAAAAAGGAGATTTAGGTCCAGAAGCAAGAGGATTTGTAAAGAATACTTTCAAGAGAGGAATCACACCAACGGAATTCTTTTTCCACGCTATGACTGGAAGAGATTCACTGATGGATACTGCTTTACGTACACCTAAATCAGGTTATCTTTACAGAAGATTAGCAAACGCATTACAAGATTTAAAGATCGAATATGATAGAACAGTTAGAAATGCAACAAAAGATATTATTCAATTCCAATATGGTGACGATTCAATCGATGTTTCCAAATCAGAAGGTGGGACAATTAATGTAGTAAATGCAATTCACGATGTGTTAGGAGAGAATGTATAAAATGGAAGAACTATACAAAGAATACGTAGGAAAACTCCCAGGAAAAATCCTGAATGATATGGAAAAAGAAGCTAAGGCTAGAAACCTAAAACCTGCACAAATTGAAAAAGTATTAGAATATTTAATCGAACAATACAATCAGGCAAAAATAGATCCTGGTGAAGCTATTGGAATCATTACAGCGGAATCCTTTGGAGAACCTGGTACTCAGATGACACTAAACGTGTTCCACTTCGCTGGAGTAGCTGAAGTATCCGTAACACAAGGATTACCAAGACTTATCGAAATTCTAGATGCAAGAAAAACAATCAAAACTCCCTCAATGGAAATTTGTTTGAAAAAAGAATTTGCAAAAGAAGCTAACGATGTAAAAAAAGTAGCTGCACAAATCAAAGAAACTTTACTAAAAGAAGTTAGTGAAGAATTTAACATCAATTTAACAAAAATGCAATTAGAAGTTAAATTAAACAAGGCAAGAATAAAAGAAATCAAAGCAAAACCAGAAGATATAATTGAAAATTTAGAAAACGCAATTAAAAAAATCTCTATTAAAAAAACAGATGAAGGATTCATTATCAAACCTGAAGAAAGTTCAGATCATGAACTTATGGAACTTTACAAACTTAAAGAAAAATTAAAAGAAACCTACATTAAAGGAATTAAGGGTATAACTCATGTATTACCTGTTAAGAGAGGTTCAGAATTCATTATTATTACTGCAGGAACAAATCTAGCAGACGTACTAAAAGTTCCAGAAGTAGATTCTTCAAGAACTAGCACAAATGATTTACATGAAACTGCTAAAGTTTTAGGAATTGAAGCGGCACGTCAAACAATAATCAATGAAGCTGGAAAAGTAATTGAAGATCAAGGATTAGATGTAGACATTAGACATATTTTATGTATCGCAGATACAATGTGTAGATCTGGAATTATCAAAGGAATTACTCGTTCAGGAATCACTGGAGAGAAAAAATCCGTATTAGCAAAAGCTTCTTTCGAAACACCACTACCCCATTTAGTGAACGCATCACTTTTAGGAGAAAATGATGAATTAAATTCAGTAATTGAAAATGTAATGTTGAACCAACCTGTACCATTAGGAACAGGATTACCAGATTTGGTGGCAAAAATGGGACCCAAAAGCATTAAAAAGAAACAAATAGAAAAAGAAGAAGAGGATAAAAAATGAGCCTGGAAGACCTAAGAGATGCAATGAAGAAAGAGAAATTAATATTTGGTAATGCGCAAACTATTAAAAATTTAAAAAATGGTACCACTAAAAAAGTATTTCTAGCAAGTAACTGTGGAGATGAGATTGAAAATAACATCAAGCATTATGCAGAAATGAATAAAGTCGAAGTAGTTAAATTAGACAAACCCAGGGCAGAGATTTCAGTATTCTGTAGAAAAAACTTCCCAGTAAGTGTAATCAGCTACTAATATTAAATGAAACTTAAACAAAAATTAGATATCCGGACAATAGGATATATTTCTACATTTGAAAAAATTACTAGAACAGAATATATTGATTTCTATGAGCATCCTTCAAGCCTATTATTTATTATTCCTCAAAAAGACCTAAAAAGAGCAGTAGGGCCACAAGGAAAAAACGTAAAAAAACTTACACACTTACTAAATAAAAAAATAAAGATTATTGGACTTTCAGATGATCCAAAAAAATTCTTAATAGACTTAATTTACCCAATAAAACCTTTAGAAATTACTCAAGAAAATAATATATTAAAGGCAAAATTTGCTTCAAGAATTGAAAAAGCGAGAGTTATTGGAAGAGAGGGAAAAAACCTAGAATTTACAAATTCCTTCCTAAAAAAACACCACAATCTTGAATTTAAAGTAATTTAAGAAAATAAGCAGTAATTAGCTGATTCTACCTTAAAATAACCAAAATCTTTATAAATTAAAATTTGAGAATGCATATCACATGGCTAAGAAATCTAGAGGATTGGGTTCAGAGAACAAACTTTCAAGTAAGAGAAGAAAGTATAAGTGGTCTCAACCATTGTATAAGAGAAAGAAGAGAGGACTATGGCATAAGTCTAATCCATTAGGAAAATCTTCACAAGCAAAGGGAATCGTTCTAGAAAAAAGACAAGTTGAAGCTAAACAACCAAACTCAGCTATGAGAAAATGTGTTGTAGTACAACTAACAAAAAATGGTAAAAAAATCGGGGCGTTCGTTCCAGGTAATGAAGCTATTAAAAAAATAGATGAACACGATGAAGTTATTGTAGAATGTATCGGTGGTTCAAGAGGAAGGTCCAAAGGAGACATCCCAGGAATTAAATGGCAAGTAATAAAAGTTAATGATCAATCACTAAACGCATTAGTACGTGGAAAAATAGAGAAGGGAAGAAGATGAAGTTATACAACAAATGGGAAACACAAGGAATAATTTTAACAGATTTATCTCTAAAAAAACCGATCAACCTTGACGGAAGATTAGTTCCAAAAAATCAAGGAAGAAACTCTTCACAAAGATTCCATAAATCCAAAAATAGTATTGTTGAAAGATTAATTGGAAGGTTAATGGTTCCAGGACACAAAGGTAAAAAACATTTCAAGTCCTCAGGAAGTTGTTCAGGAAAATACGCTACTTGTTCTAAGATTGTTTATCAAACATTAGAATTACTAGAAGAAAGAAAAAAGGAAAATCCAATTCAAATCCTAGTTACTGCAATTGAAAATGCAGCACCTAGAGAAGAAATCACAACTGTAGAATACGGTGGGGCAAGATACCCTCAAGCAGTTGACTCTTCACCACAAAGAAGAATCGATTTAGCATTAAGAATGATGACTCAAGGCTCATACCAAAAATCATTCGGTAAAAAAATAAAAATGTTCCAAGCATTAGCAGATGAAATCATCGCAGCATATAATTTTGATCAAAAAAGTGCAGCTATTTCTAAAAAACTAGAAATGGAAAGAATGGCTGACGCAGCAAGATAATTCTAGTGAGGTAAAAAATGGCAAAAGATTTAACAGAAACAGTAAAAAAACTAATGAAGGAGCCACAGCAAATTAGAAACATTGCAATTTGTGCCCATATCGATCACGGTAAAACTACATTTTCAGACAACCTTCTTGCAGGTGCAGGAATGCTTTCAGAAGAACACGCAGGAAAACAATTAGCTTTAGATTTTCATAAAGATGAACAAGAAAGAGGAATCACTATCGACTCTTCAAGTGTTTCTATGGTTCATACAATTAACGAAAAAGAATACTTAATCAATCTTATTGATACACCAGGACACGTAGACTTCGGTGGAGACGTAACAAGAGCTATGAGGGCTGTTGATGGTTGTATTGTATTATGTGATGCTGTTGAAGGAATTATGCCTCAGACAGAAACAGTTCTAAGACAAGCAGTTAAAGAACATGTAAAACCAATCCTTTTCATAAATAAAGTAGACAGATTAATCAGAGAAGTTAAATTAACTCCTGAAGCAATGCAAGAAAGGTTCATGAAAATCATTGCAGCAGTAAACGCATTCTTAGACAAAATTGTTCCAGAACAACATCAAGGAAAATGGAACGTATCAGTTCAAGACGGATCAGTATGTTTTGGTTCAGCATTTCACAATTGGGCAATGAGCGTAGATTACATGCAAAAGAAAAATCTTTCATTCAAAGATGTGATTGAACATTATCAAGATGCAGATGACGATAACAAATACAAAGAGTTAGCTAAAAAAGCACCACTACATGATGTAGTATTGGGTTCAGTAGTTAAACACTTACCAAATCCGGTAGTTGCACAACAGTATAGAATTCCTAACATCTGGCATGGAGATTTAGAATCACCTGAAGGAAAAGCAATTCTTAATTGTGATCCAGAAGGAGAACCTACATTTGTATGCGTAAAGATTGTAATTGATCCTCACATGGGTGAAGTTGCAGCAGGAAGAATGTTCTCAGGAACAATCAAACAAGGTCAAGAAATTTATCTTAACGGTGCTAAGAAAAAAGTAAGGGCACAACAAGTTAGTATTTACAAGGGAGCTCAAAGAGTTCAAATGGACGAAGTAGTTGCAGGAAACATTGTAGGAATTTCAGGATTAAAAGGAATTTTCTCAGGTGAAACTGCATCAGCAATTCCTATCGAACCTTTCGAATCCATTAAACATATTTTCGAACCAGTTGTTACTAAATCTATTGAAGCAGAAAAATCTTCAGACCTTCCAAAATTAATCGAAGTTTTAAGAAAAATTTCAAAAGAAGATCCTTCAATCAAGATTGAAATTAACGAAGAAACTGGAGAAAACCTATTACATGGAATGGGAGAATTACATTTAGAAGTAACCGAAAACAGAATCATTTCTGAAAAAGGTGTTAATGTAAAAACTTCACCTCCAATTGTTATTTACAGAGAGTCAATTAGTAAAGCGTCTCCTGAATGTGAAGGAAAATCACCTAACAAACACAATAAATTCTACATGATTGTAGAACCTTTAGAACCAAAATTCGCTAAAGCTCTAAAAGAAGGAACAGTTCCTGAAGGAAGAGTAAAAAAGAATGATAAAGTTCTTTATGAAAAATTAGCAGTTATTGACGTACCAGTCAAGGAAGCAAAAAAGATTAGAGATATCTACAATGGAAACGTTCTAATTGATGGTACAAGAGGAATTGTGCATATTGGAGAAGTTCAAGAACTAATCAATGAAGCATTCGAACAAGTGATGAAAGAAGGGCCTTTAGCTAAAGAACCTGGAATCAACATGAAGATTACTTTAATGGATACAAAACTACATGAAGATGCAATCCACAGAGGACCTGCACAAGTTCTTCCTGCAGTACGTATGTCAGTCAAGGAAGCAATGTTGCAAGCAGGGTCAGTTATCTTTGAACCTATGCAAATCGTTCAAATTGACGCGCCTCATGAGAACATGGGTGACATGTCAGGAATGATTTCAAACAAACGTGGGCAATTACTAGAAATGGAACAAGATGCAGACCAAATTGTAATTAAAGCAAAACTTCCAGTAGCTGAAATGTTTGGATTAAGTAATGAAATTAGATCAGCTACTTCAGGTAGAGGAAATTTCTTCTTAATTGATCAAGATTACGAAAAACTTTCAAGAGACTTGCAAGACAAAGTTATTGCAGGAATCAGAAAAAGAAAAGGACTGAAAGACTCAGACCTTAAAGAAGAAGGAACAGAAGAGTAATCTTCTTTCTCTTTTATTTTTTTTA
>JABIPM010000046.1 GCA_018658955.1 Candidatus Woesearchaeota archaeon
CTTGATCACTAACTGAGGGTTTAATCAATTTAAACTTTCTAACTTCATTAACTTCATCTAATTCAATCACAACATCACACCATTTAGTTACAAAGTTTCCAGCAAGTGGTTCAACTTTGTTTTCTCGAATGTTTTGATAAACTTGATTACAGATAATTACAGGTTTATTACGTGAAATTTCTTTCAAAACTCTCATTTGTCTAGCCATTTCATTGTTAGAACCTTTCCTATCTTTACGAACCTCTTCACGATAGTGTTTACCTATTGTATCTACACCAATGAAGTCAAAGAGTTTTTCATTATCTAACACATTACTAATTATTTTTGCTTGTTCTTTCAAATTTCCAGGTTTAGCAATCATTAAACTATCCAACTGATCTCCAGAAATTTGTTTAAATCTATCAATACTAAATCCTCCTTCAGAATCAAGAATAAATGCCTTTCCAGAAATTTGTTTAATTGCTTCCATCATGAAAGTAGTTTTACCTGTTCCAGCCTTACCATAAACTAAAAATAACCCTTTATCCAATCCAATCCCTTTTTCTTTCAAACCTTCAGGTAAATCCATAAACTACCCTTTCGTTGCTTATTTATTAAGACAACCTTTCCAATTTCGAAATATTTATATAACTCGTGTATACACGGAGAGTATACACAATGAAAACAATAAATGAAGCTAGGATTGTATGTGAGGGCTGTAATATTCAAGCAGAAAAATCTATAATTTATAAAAATGGATACAAATTAAGGGCATGGAATTGTCCAAACTGCGATGAAAATTGGGTACACCCTACAGATTTAGAGGAATACAACAAATTTAAGGCAATGAGTAATAAAACCTACAGCGTAAAATTAAGATTAGTAGGAAATTCCTACGCTGTTTCAATTCCTAGAGAAATTATTGATTTTCAAGAAAATTTACTTTCAGAGATTGATGAAATGATCAAAATGTCATTAGAATCCCCTGAAAAACTAAGTTTATTTTTCACAAAGAAGGAAGATTTATTAAATCAAAAAAGGAGAATACCAAAACAATGACAGACAAAACAATATCACTAAAAGTACAAGAAGCTTATCAAGAAGAAGCTTACAAGGGAATAGTTAGAATAGACTCTCAAACTATGAGGGAAATAGGTGTAAAGTCTGGCGAAATTGTAGAAATTAAAGGTGGAAGAACCTCAGTAGGTATTGTAGATAGGGCTTATCCTTCAGATATTGGTCAAAGAATTATTCGTATGGATGGAATCATCAGAAGAAATGCAAGAACTGGTATTGGCGAAGAAGTAAAGGTACAGAAGGCAGACGTAAGGGAAGCAAAAACAATCACCATTGCACCTGCACAACAAGGAGTTATGATTCAAGCAGCAAATCCTTCATTATTCAAACAAGGATTACTTGGAAGGGCAGTTACCAAAGGAGACGTAATCTCATTAGGCGGAGCAAAAAGAAGAAAGAGAACAATGTCAGGTTCTCCATTTGAAGACATTTTCAATGTGTTTGAAGAAATAAACAGTACATCATTTGGTTTTGGTTCATTAAAATTTATTGTAGCGGATATTGATCCTTCTAAACAACCAGCAATAATTACAGAAAATACTTCGTTAAAGATTTCATCAAAAACAGTTGAAGTTAAAGAAGGGGAAGAAAAGATTCCAGAAGTTAATTACGAAGATATTGGTGGACTTCAAGAAGAAATTAAAAAAATAAGAGAAATGGTAGAGTTACCATTAAAGAATCCAGAAATTTTTGAAAGTTTAGGAATTTCACCTCCAAAAGGAGTATTACTTCACGGGCCTCCTGGAACGGGTAAAACACTATTAGCAAAAGCTGTTGCAACAGAAACAAATGCAAATTTTATTTTAGTAAATGGTCCAGAACTTTTATCAAAGTTCTATGGAGAAACTGAAAAAAAGATTAGAAAATTATTCGAAGATGCAGAAAAGAATGCACCTACAATTATTTTCATAGATGAAATTGATGCTATTGCACCTAAGAGGGAAGAAACATATGGTGAAGTAGAAAGAAGAATGGTTTCACAACTTCTTACAGTGATGGATGGATTAAATTCAAGAGGAAGAGTAATTGTAATCGGTGCAACCAATAGGCAAAACTCATTAGATCCTGCATTAAGAAGGCCTGGAAGATTCGATAGAGAAATTAACATTGGTGTTCCAAACAAAGAAGGAAGATTAAAGATTTTACAAATTCATACAAGAAATATGCCCCTTACAAAAGATGTAGATTTAGTGGCAATTGCATCCAAGACTCACGGTTTTGTCGGTGCAGATTTAGAATCTCTTTGTAAGGAAGCAGCAATGAATGTTATCAGAAGAGAAATGCCCAAATTAAATCTTAAAGAAGGAGAAATCTCTCAAGAATTAAAGGCAAGATTACAAGTTACAAAAGATGATTTTATTGCTGCAAGAAAAATTGTAAGGCCTTCATCATTAAGGGAAGTTTTAGTTGAGGCTCCAGATGTTAAATGGACAGATGTTGGTGGACTAGATTCATTAAAAGAGGAATTGAAAGAGGCAATAGAATGGCCATTGAAGTACCCTCAAACATTTACTAGGATGGGAATTAAGCCTCCAAGAGGAATACTCATGTATGGTCCTCCTGGAACAGGTAAAACACTATTAGCAAAAGCAGTTGCAAATGAGTCCGAATCAAATTTCATTTTGGTTAAGGGCCCAGAACTTTTAACAAAATGGGTGGGAGAATCAGAGAAAGGAGTAAGAAAAATCTTTGAAAAAGCTAGAGAAACTTCTCCTACAATTATTTTCTTTGATGAAATTGACGCATTAGCAACAAGAAGGGGATTAGATTCAGGATCTCAAGTAACTGAAAGAGTAGTAAATGCACTGCTTGCAGAAATGGATGGATTAGAAGAACTTAATGATGTAGTAGTTTTAGCTGCAACAAATAGGCCAGACTTAGTTGATCCTGCACTTATGCGTCCAGGAAGATTCGATAGAATTATTGCAACTCAACTTCCAGATGAAAAGACAAGGTTAGCAGTTCTAAAAGTCCATACAAGAACCATTCCTCTTGCAAAAGATGTTAACTTAGAAGAGATTAATAAAAAATTAGAATTTTTTAATGGTGCAGATATTCAAGGGCTTTGTAGAGAAGCTGCAATGGCAGCATTGAGAAAAGATAAAGAGTCAACAGAAGTTACACAGGCTAATTTTGAAAAAGCTTTAGAGAAGATAATGCCTTCATTACAACAAGAAGAAATAAAGAAATACAAAACTATTGAAGAGAAATATCTTAAAGCTGCAAGAGTAGCACAACAAAAACCAATTAATCAATCTTATTTGGGTTAATCCCCAAATTTCATTTCTTTTTTTCTTTTTTTCAAAAATTTAGCAACTTCTTTTTTATTTTTCAAATAGATAAATTGGCCGTTGCTCTCTAAAACTTCTTTACCGGACCGCCTATAGGTTTCTAGATCATCTTTAAGTTTATAATGCAACACCATTTTCAATAATTTCAAAGTTTCAATTAAGCTAGAATTTTCATCCTTACTTTTCAAATATCTTTTTAGTATTCTCCAAACAATTACGCTCAAGGGGGCATCGACCCATATTAACAAATTACATTTCTTAATAGAGTCTTCAACCCATTCATCATAAACACCTTCAACTATCCAATTATCTTTTCTAATAGTTTCCTTAAACAATTTTTTACGTTCTTTAGCAGTTCTAGATTTACAATATTTACATTCAAAAAAGAAATCATCTAAATCATAATGGTCAATTTCAAAAATAGCAGCTAACCGTTTAGCAAGATATGTCTTGCCACTTCCAGATACACCAAAGATATGTACTTTAATTCCAGACATAGGGATTCACGTTTTAGTTGTTATTCCAGTTCCTATTTCCACAGTATTTTCATATTGTGAAACCATCCCTCCAGTTTTTTCTGGGAGAATTGTGTATTGTTTTATTGCTTCAGATTTCTCAAGAAGGTTCAATAAGAATTTTGCATTTGGGAAATCCTTTAACCATCTCTCTGTAAAAGGTAATGTGCTATAATCTTTTTCAATTTTAGTTAATAATTTTCTTGCATTTGGTAGTCTCACCGGTTTTTTCTCAAGGAATGCATAAACTCCACAAGGTTTCCCTTCTTTTACCGTTCCACTTCCATCAGTTGCAAAAGGTTCAATAGCAATATGCTGCCCTTCAACTAACTTAGTCTCATTCTTATTATCATAATTTGGAATCGTTGGAGACGTATGTACTTTCCATTCAGCAACGCCATGCCCACTTAAATTAGTTATGGGTGTAAATCCTGCCTCAGTAATGGTTTCTTGAATAACCCTTCCAATATTCCTAATTGGACAATCTGGAATTGCAATTTCACATGCCGCTAAACAGGCATCATTAGAAGCAGTAATCAACTCTTTCCATTCATTTGTACCCAACTCTACAGTGCAAGCATTATCTGCAACTGCACCATTAACATGAACTCCAATGTCTAATTTAACAACATCTCCTTTTTCTAAAACTTTAGTATCAACAATGTAAGGGCAATAATGCGCAGCAACTTCATTTACAGAAATATCCATTGGAAATGCTGGAAATCCCCCTTTCTTAATTATAAAATCCTCCACAGTATCTACAACATAAGTATAACTTTTTCCTTCTTTACAAATCTCTTGAGCATACTCTCTAGCTTCGGCAGCAATTTTTCCGGCCTTCAACCAATCACTCATTAGAAGTCTCCCAAGCTTTTCTGTTTTTGTTCATTTGTAACATCTTCTTTTTCATAACCTACAGCAGAAAGTATTCTTTCAACGACAGGAATTATCTGATGATTAATATAATATTCAGGGTCATAAATCTTTGCTTCATCAGAGGGAAGCGCCCTAGCACCAATGTTTCCCTTTCCTGGCTGAACTACGTACAAAATATCACTTCCGGCTCCAACAGTTTCTCCGCGTTTGACTAATTTTTTAGCAACATTTACATGCGGGCCAATAGCAACATAGTCTTCTATTTCTTTGATCAATCTTTTTTTTATAATCATTTTTTTAATAGGTATTTTGCCTTCTTTAGTTTTTTTAACAATCTCTTTAACATATTCTACTGCCTTTTTAACATCATTTTCTTTTAGAATAATCTCCAAAACCTTTTCCTGAACTTCCTTTGCGATTTTACTCCAGTCCCCTCTAACAGTTTCAAAACCTACAATTTTTATTTTTTTATCTTCAGTAATTAGTGCATATTTTTTCTTAGCACCTTTTTCAGAATCACCTTTTTTTGTTACAAAAATTCCCCTTTTATAGAATCCATCTAATTCTAACTCCATCAAACTTGGCAAATCATTATTAACATCTTTCAAAAATTTCTCTGCATCTTTCATACTCTTCCCTTTCCCAAGAGAAATAAAAATTGAATCAGTATCTCCATAAATCACCTTTAACTTCTCTTTTTCAGCCCGTTCCATTAATTTCTTAATATAATCTCTACCATATGCTGTTGTAGATGCAGCACATTCCTTACAGTACCATCTAGCACCAAAGAATCCCAGATAACCATAAGCACTGTTTGCTAAAATTTTTAATCCATATTGTCTAGCATTTAACGCTGGATCTTTCTTATCTTTTTTTAACATCTCTTTAACACGATTCCTTCTAACTAAAATTTCTCGAATAAGTTTAGGAAATATTCCATCATATTTGTAGGTAAAACAAAAGTGAGTGTCTGTTCCATCAATTTTTATTTCTGGACTTTTGTTAACTTCTTTTTCAGAATCAGTAAGCGTACTTGGACAAATATTATGTGCACTAATTATTGTAGGGTACAAACTTTTGAAATCCAAAACAGCAACATCTTCATAAACTCCTGCAGTGGGTTGATAGACAAAGGCACCCTCTATCTTTTTACCTTCTCTTTCATTCATTATGCCAGAATGGGGCCTATTAGGTGCTATTTCATTAAATTGTTCAAGATTATTCAATACAAAATTTTCAACCAATCTTCCATAACTCATCCTAGTTATTTCTTCAGGAAGCAACCCGCATAGTTTAATGAATTCATTAACATGTGGCAACAACTTTTCAGTAAGCTGTAATGTAATTTTAGCATCAACTAAATTATACTCACAAAATTCTTCAATCGCTTTTCCACCTTTGTCCCATGCCCTATACAAATTTTCGACATTTGCGCCACTCTTTCCAGTCCCCAACAAACTATTTGCAACAGTATCTAAGTCATAAGCGGGCAAGTTCAGTTCTCCAGCAAGAACTCTTCTAACAAACTTAAATGCATCTATGTGTGGAATTCCACAAATTTTTGCAGTTTTACTCCCCCTACCTTTTGAAAATCTAACATTGCTTCCATCAATTCCCAAATCTAACTTAATCTTATATTTGTCTGCCCTTCCTCTAAGATATGGAAAATCAAATCCATCAGAAAAATAACCTGTTAAATAATCTGGTTCATACTCCCGTATTACATCTTTAAATCTAACAATAAGTTCCCTTTCATCGTTAACAAATTCAACATCTTTCTTAGCACCTGAATATTTCTTCCAAACAATTGTTTTTTCAAAACCATCACTTCCAGAAAATGCAATCATCAAAATTGGATCTTCCTCTTCATTTGGACTTCTTCTAGCGTTATATACTTCAATATCAAAACTCAAAACTTTGGGATTTTCTAAAATCTCTTCACCTATCTGTTTAATATTTGTAGCTTCAAAAGTTAAAGAACGATAACTATTTTCTATTTCTTCGCCCTCAACTGCGCAAAGAGCAAGAGCATTAAGTTTCATTTCTCTCATATATCTTTGAACAAAAGGAATGTCAATTTCTAAACAGGTTACAACTCCCCCCATCTTTCTAATTTCTTCTCGAAGAGGCATAATATCTCGAGGATTATTAACTTCAACTTTCAAAGCATAAACTTCTTTTCCAAGATATTTTTTCTTTTCTAAAGAAACCTCTGTAGCGTATGCAACTCTTTTTCTCTCATGAATTTTTAAATCTAAAATTTCTTCTTTGACTGATTTAACGGCCCCTTTATTTTCAAGAGTAACCCAAAAGTAATTTGAAAAACTTCTATCTAATACACAAATTCTTTGTCCATCTTTAGTTCTTCCAAAAAGTCTAATTATTCCTCTATGGTTTCCACTAAATTCATCAATATAATCTACACTTAGAGGGTAAAACTCAATCAGGTCCATAGGTCCAAAATAGTTAAAATAGCATATAAATCTTACCTAAACACTAAAAACAACGAATAATCGTAACAATAAACTTATATACTGGAGCATATAGGTTATAGTCACTATTCGGAGACAAAATGAATAAAATAAAAAAAACTTTATATGCAACGGCCGCAGCCGCAGTACTGTTCACCAGTGGATATAAGGTGGGGGAGGCCGATGTGAATAACCGTGTTTTGGGAATCGATGAAATTATTCAATTAGACTCCGGTCAAAGAACACTACCATTTTATTCTTCTTTTGAATTAAAAAACTTAATGTGCGCCAAATATGCCAGATTGGCTGCAAAAGAGATTTTCAACTTAGATTACATTAGGGACCACGCATGGAACTTCAATAAAAATAATAAAGTAACTCATTCTATTGACAACTTTACCTCATTAGAAAATTTAATTGATAGTGCAGGAGTTTCACCTGGAGATATAATTGGGACGTATAATCCGCATAGCTCATACAATGATAAATTAGACGATCAAGGAAAAAAAATAGAATATACTCACCTACTCCTCTACTTCGGGAACATGAATCAAGAACCTCTATTCGCCCATTTTTATGGGTCTGAAACATTACTAGAAACAATTCCTCAACTAAAAAAAAGAGGATTGAGTCCAAGAGAAGTAATTGTTCCAAAACCCTAAAATTTAGTTAAGTCTTCATTAAACAGTTTTTTAGTTTCAACAGGTTCAGGTTTAAACATATATGCGCGATCCCAATCGAAATACCCGCATCTAAAATTTTCTAAAGAAATCCCAGTTCTTTTACTCAACATTAAAGCATAAAAATAAACTTGTGTATCTGCATATTTTTCCTTATGGGCATTTGGTTTGTAATCCCATACCCATATTTTTCCATCTTCTACTCCCAAAACATCTATGTGTCCAGTTAAGGGTTCATTACTTTTGAATATTTTTTCATAATTTGGAATTTCATCACTATTCAACCAAATAGGCACCTCTATTGCCACAGTGTCATGATCATTTTCTAACATATGTAATTGGACTTTACTATGGTTGCATTTGAATCTTTCAGAGTTAATTTCTAACCCATCTTTTGCAAGTTTACAGACTCTATGCCCATTAAGTTCTATAGTCTCATGAGAAGTATTAAATTTTAACGCACTCCCTCTTGGGCCACTGCCAAAATAAGAATCAGGACAATTTTCAAACATTTTATTCATAAATTTTTCTAATTCTGGAAATTTTTCACCACAAAGAGATTTAATTTTATCCTTATGGGTTCTATAAATATAAATTCCTCCAGGATGTTCCAACTTTGTATATTTTACCACCACTTTAAGAAATATTAAACAATTTTCATTTTAAAGAGTTTTTATAATAAGGTATATAAATCTCAATACGCTAAGACCCAATATGGGTGTTAAAATATCTGATATCATTGAAAAAAACAAGATATCCTTTCAAGAATTAAAAAATAAAAAAATCGCTGTTGATTTTTCCAATGCAGCCTATCAATTTCTTACTTCTATAAGGCAAAGAGATGGAACTCCGTTAATGGATGAAAATGGAAACATCACAAGCCATTTACAAGGCATTCTCTCTCGTTCAGCAAATTTAATTTCTCAAGGAATAAAAGTAGCGTATATCTTAGATGGTCCTCCTCCAGAACTAAAGCTTCAAACTCAACAAAAAAGACATGAATCTAAAATAATTGCACAGGAAAAATTTGAAAATGCAAAAGAAAGTGGTGATATGGACTCCATGTTAAAATATTCTAGACAGTTTACAAGATTAACAAAAGAAATGTCTCAAGAATCAGCAGAATTAATTCGTGCAATGGGAATCCCTGTAATCCAAGCACCTTCAGAAGCAGATGCACAAATTGCACAATGTTGTAAGGCCGGAGATGTTTGGGCAGGGTCCACCACAGACTTTGATGTATTGCTTCACGGATGCACAAGGGTTGTAACAAATTTAACAATTTCTCAAACTAAAAAAACATCTACTGGTGCAAGGATAAAGAGTTCTCCAGATTTTATAAATCTTCAAGAATCATTAGATAAATTAGAATTAAATCAAGACCAGTTAATTTCATTAGGAATTCTTGTAGGGACAGATTACCACAAGGGAATTCACGGAATTGGTCCAAAAAAAGCATTAAAGATTATTAGAGAATATAAAACTCCTAAAAATATATTTGAACAACACCCCTTACCTGGACAAGACTGGGAAGAAGTATTTGAGTTATTCAAAAACATGAAAGTAGAAAAGAAATATGATTTAGAATGGACAATTCCAAACACTGAAAAAGTATTAAAAATATTAGTAGACAAACATGGATTTTTAGAATCAAGAGTGATGGCTTCAATAAATAGATTAACTGGAAATACTATTAAAGTTTCTGCAGATCAAAAAGGATTAGGTGCTTGGATATGATTGATTGGTATATTTTAATGGCAGGAGTAATTCTCTTATCAGGAATTGGTTCAATTATTGAAAAAAGAACATTATTCAAAGAACATGCAATGGAATTTTCTGCAGTATTTTCAATTTTAATATTTTTATTTTCACTTCCATTAATACCTTATCTTAATTTAACATTTTCATCTTCATTTTGGTTGCCACTATATCTATTATCTATTATTCTCTCTGTGGCATTTTTGTTTGTAGCAAAAGCATCAAGGCATATGGAGCTTTCTTCCTCATCCCCATTATTTGCATTTGGTCCAGTAATCACTGCAGGACTAGCATGGCTATTTCTAAAAGAGTCTCTAACATCTGTTCAACTAGGAGGAATAGGTTTGATTTTTTTAGGTTCATATTTATTAGAGATGAAACCAAAAAAATCATTCATTCAAGAATTAGGAACACCCTTTAAAACAATAATCAAATCTAAGTATATTCACTTTATGTTATTTGCAATTTTTTTATATGCGGTTTCAGCAACAATAACTAGATTTTTCTTAAACACTTCTAATCCTTTACACATTGAGCCAATAACTTTATTGTTCATCATAAACATGTTCGTAGCATTTAATTTATTCGTACTAATCTCAATTTTCCATGACGGATATAGCGGCATCATGCATGGAATTCATTCTGCAGGTGGGTGGATTGCCCTCATGGCACTAGTTCTTTTAGCAAATAGATTATTACTTTCATATGTAATGGCAATTCCTTCAGCGAAAATTGCATTAGTGATTGCATTTAGAAGAACTAGTTTGATTATTTCAACTTTCTTTGGCGGAAAGTTATTCCATGATAAACATCTATCTCAAAAAACATTTGCAGCAATGGTGATGGTATTAGGAGCAATAATCCTAGTAATTTAGTATGGCAAAATTAAATAAAATCCTTTTAGAAGAAAAAATAATCACTAAGAAAGAATTCTGCTTTGTACCTAACTCATTTGATACGGTCGGTGATATTGCTATTTTTAATGAAATTCCTAAAGAGATTAAGAAAAAAGAAAAGAAAATAGCTCAGAAACTTTTAGAGCTACAAAAAAACATAAAGGTGGTTGTAAAAAAATCAGGAAAATACTCTGGAAGACTTAGAACACCAAAATTAACACATTTAGCAGGTGAAAGAAGAAAGATTACAACACATACAGAATCTGGTTGTAAATTCAATTTAGACGTAGAAAAATGCTATTTCTCAACAAGATCCGGAGCAGAAAGACTTAGAATAGCCAAGAAAACTAAAAAGAATGAATCTACTCTCGTAATGTTCTCGGGAATTGCCCCCCTTCCATGCATAATCTCAAAACATTCTGATGTAAAAGAAATTCATGCAGTAGAATTAAACAGAACAGCATATAAATTTGCAAAAGAAAATATTTTACAGAACAAATTAGAAAATGTATTCTTACATCAAGGAGATGTAAATAAAATATTGCCCTTAATCAAAAAGAAATTTGACAGAATCATAATGCCTCTACCCAAAACAGCACCTAACTTTTTAGATTTGGCGATAAAACAATTAAAACCTCAAGGAACTATCCACTTATACTTATTTGCAAATGAAAAAGAATTCAAAGATCTAAAAAAAGAATATAAACAGAAATTCAAAACAGTCAAATTAACAAAAGCAGGCCACTTTGGTCCTGGAGTTTTTAGGATTTGTTTAGATTTAAAAAAATAAACTTAAAACTTTAATTCTTTTTTAACTTTAATTGCACTTGGTGCTTCTCCACCATGCCAGCTTCTTTTTGGGTGAATTCTCATAGGATAAATTCTTTCACTATTGTCATCTAGAATGATTGCGCTCCCTTTCAATCTAGGTAAATTATTAATATAACTCTGCAAATCACTAAGTAAATAACTTTGCATCATACTATTCAATGCATCAATATCAGATTTAGCAGTTAATCTATGGCTCAATACAATATCACTTTGAGTCAAAACATCTTTATGGATTTCTCCAGGTTGTTGTGTAACTAAAACCAAACTAACTCCAGGTTGTCTTCCTTCTCGAAGTAACTGCACTAATGCATCTGTTGCAGGGGTTTTTCCAACACGTGGTAAGAATTCATGAGCCTCATCAATCATAATCCAAACCATCGGCTTTTCTTGCTTATTCTCTTCGTAAAAATAACTATGTTGCCTTTCAATATCTTCCATCTCTTCTTGTTTTCTAGCACCCATTCGTTCATTCAATAATTTTCTAGAAATCAAACCAATAACTAATCCCTTAATACTCCAATCTCCAGATGTTCTAGTATAGGCACTAATGTCCAAAACATTAACACTTCCAGGTTTCATCAAATCTTCAATGCTGGTCCCCTTCTTTGCAAATAGTCCCCATTTATCTGCAGCTAAAAATCTATTTTCTACTGCCGCCTTAACATGTTTTTCACTTCTAGTATCTTTTTGAATTGCTGAAATTATTTGACTAACTGAAAAATCCTTATGTTGTTCCGACAAATCACTAATCATTCTTTCAATCAAAACGCCAATGGGGTCCGTAACCTTAACGCCAAATACATTACACCAATCTGCTGCATCTAATTCACTAGTTCTAATGGTAAATGAATAATCTGTAGGTATTCCTGCTTTTTTATATTCTTCAAAATGCCCTTCAGGCGTAAATATGTTGATGTCCAATCCTTCTCCTTTCAGTCCCCAAAGATCTAATAATTTTTCTTGTCGTTTATTTGGATATTTCATTGTCCAGAAAACACCCATGGTATCAAAAAATAAAACAGTTATATTTTTTTTAACTTCTTCAGGCAGTCTGGCAATTTCTTCAGCCATGACTGATGCAGAATAACTTTTACCTGAACCCCTTTTACCACAGATCATAACTACGTGCGTTTTAGTGACATCCATAAAAACTTGATTACTCAAAGAAGTAGTTGGTCCCATTTTTACATAGGATTTTCCAAGATAAACAGTTCCTTTATCTCCAAATTTACGAATATCCTCTTGATTTCTTCCAACAATTATCTTGTATGCCACTAAAATATTTCACCTCTAAACAATTTAAACTCATTAATTTATAAAAACCTTTCTTACCCATAATTATATAAAATTGAACAGATAATTCAAGAATATGATATTCAATAGACTTAAGACGTTTTTACTCTTAATTTCATTATCTGGGTTGATATTAGCAATAGGGCAGATATTTGGAGGTTCTACAGGGCTAGCATTTGCATTTATTTTAGCAATTGGTATGAATTTTTTCTCATACTTTCTTTCACACAAGTTAGTTTTGAAAATGTATAAGGCCCAACCAATTTCAAAATCACAAGCACCAGGAATTCATAAAATAGTTGAATCTATTGCAAGAAAAGCAGGAATTCCTAAACCTAAGATTTACTTAATTCCTAGTGAAGCTCCAAATGCATTCGCAACAGGAAGGAATCCAAAAAATGCAGTAGTGGCAGTAACTAATGGGATAGTAAATATTCTTTCAAAAAAAGAATTAGAGGGAGTTCTTGCACATGAAATTGGACATGTAAAAAATAGAGATATATTAGTTTCAACAATAGCAGCAACATTGGCAACAGTTATCATGTATGTTTCTTCAATGGCTAGATTTGCAATGTTCTTCGGAGGAGGAAGAGATTCAGAAGGAAACTCAAATATTGTTCAATTATTAGTATTGGCAATCGTTGCCCCAATAGCAGCAATGATAATTCAATTTGCAATTTCACGTTCAAGAGAGTTCATGGCAGATGAAACTGCGGCAAAGTTAACAAAAGAGCCAAAACATTTAGCAACTGCATTACAAAAATTAGAAGATTATTCTAAAAAAATCCCATTAAAATTAGGAAATAAATCTACCTCCTCTTTATTTATAGTTAATCCTTTCAGTGGAGCAAAAGCACTAAGTTTATTTTCTACACATCCCTCAACACAAGATAGAATAAACAGATTAAATTCTTTTAAATTTTAATTTACTTTGTTAACCATTCAACTTCTTCAGGACTTAACCCTAAATCTGGAAGTCTTCCATTTCTAGCCATTAATTTCAAATAAGGCAAATGTTTCTTAACGAACCCTTTTTTAGAACTATGCATCTTTCCAGCAAGTTTATCACAAATACTTTTACGTTTCATTGTTTTCATATTGTTCAGCCATATCTTCAAAGGCCTATCGCTTCTTTTGTAGGGTACAAATCCTTTCTTATTGTCTTTCTTAGAAAAAGCAACACCATAACTTAACAAATTATAAACATAAACTAAATATCTCCAATGTTGCCACCTCATAATTCTTCTATTGAAAATGTCTGCCTTACTCAAAGACATATACGCATTATACAATTCTTCATCACTATACTCTGCAGGAATATTCTGTTCCAACCATAACATTATTTCTTTATGGTCCTCCTTAAGATTGTTATAAACTCCAGAAACATTTTCCCATTTCCTACTCTTAAAAACAAGCCTCAAAGCATCTAATATTGTTCCTTCTCTCTCTCTTTCATTATCTTCAGCTTCTTCAGCCAACTCAATTTTACCTAAAATAGAATGAACTTGCAAATCATTAATCGCACCCCTAATATCTCCTCCAACTCGTCTAGCTATTGTTTTTAGATCATCTTCTTCATAGGGAACATTCTCCCCCTCACAAACTTTTTTCAGAACGGTAACTATTCTTCCTGTTTCTACAGCATTAAACTCAATAACTTTAGATTTTTTCCTAGTTGCAGCCAACTTCTTTGTAAATGGATCTTCTGCAGTCATAATTACAGGAAACTTATTTTTTCCGAGAAGTTTATTCAAAAATAATAATCCCCCTCTATCTTCTCTACCAGAAATTCCATTCAATTCATCAATTAAAATTAATTTTTTTCTCTTAAACAAACTTTGTTGTTGTAAACTTCCGCCAATAACTCTTCTAATATTTTCACTATCTCTAAAGTCTGAGGCATTCATCTCAATTAATTCAAAATCTTTTTCTTTAGCAATCATTTCAATTGCACTGGTTTTTCCTGACCCTGTAGGTCCATGTATTAAAGCAACACCTTTAGCATCAATAATTTCCATTAATTTTTTTAAAGAACTAGGGTCTACAGCTAAGTCTTCGATAGATTCAGCTTTATATTTTTCACACCAAGGTTTCATTTTTTAAAAAGACCAAAACTAGCAAGCATAGCCTCAAGTTGTATGAATTCATCACTTCCTTCAACTAATCTAAATTCTGTCTCGCCACATTTTTCGATCATCTTTAACTTAACCTCACTCTCAAGATCCAATCTCAAAATTTCAGATTGTATTTGTTTGATGATGTCCATACCACTCAAACCATTATTTAACATAATCTTCAGCAATTTTTCTCTAGCTTCTACAAACTTTCCATCAATAGCCATTAACAAAACAATGTCTAAATCTTTAGGCTTAACAAAATTATTAACTTCATACACAGCTTCTTTATCAATTGTATCTCCTACAACAGAACAACTCTGCATTGTATTCACAACACGTCTAACATCTCCGCCACTAACATCAAACAATGCTTCCCTTGCATCATCAGTAACTTTCAAGTTTTCAGCACTCGCAATGCTATCTACTAATTCTGCAATATCTTCTTTCAGTAATGGTTTGAATCTAAACACTGCACATCTACTTTGAATTGGATCAATTAGTTTACTAGAGTAATTACAACTTAAAACAAACCTTGCAGTTCCAGAATAAGTTTCCATAGTTCTTCTCAATGCTTGCTGAGCTTCCTTAGTCAAACTATCACATTCATCAAGATAAATTATCTTTGGTAAATTAGTATCTACTGCTTTAGTTCTAGCAAAGTCTTTAATTTTATTTCTAATAACATCTATTCCTCTCTCATCACTAGCATTAGTTTCTAAAAAATTACTTCTCCAATTATCTCCAAAAAGTTCCTTAGCAATTACTAAAGAAAGAGTAGTTTTCCCTATTCCTGCAGGTCCAGCCAATAACAAATGAGGCATATTTCCTTTTTCTACAAAAGCTTTAACCTTCTTAACAATCTTTTTATGACCATAAACTTCAGAAAATTTATTAGGCCTATACTTTTCAGTCCAGATCTTTAGAGAATCTTCCATAAAAATCAATTAGAGATATAATCTTTATAAGTTTTATTGGCTTAGAGGTTAAAATATCAAAAGCTCTGAACATAATATATATAAATCACTTATTAGCTCCTATTCTTTAACATGTATGACTTCAAACAAGTGGAAAGCGAAGTACAGAAATTTTGGAAAGCTCAAGAGAAAGAGTTAGAAAAAACAAGAGAATATGATTCTAATAAAAAATTATTTTCCTTTTTAGAGGGGCCACCAACAGCAAACGCTCCGCCAGCATTACATCACATCGAAGTTAGAACATTCAAGGACATTTTTTGTAAATATAAATTCATGAAGGGATTTACCGTACCAAGGCAAGGTGGATGGGATTGTCATGGTCTTCCTGTAGAAGTTCAAATAGAAAAGAAATTGGGTTTAAATTCAAAGAAAGAAATTTTAGATTATGGCGTAGATAAATTCACAAAAGAATGTAGAGATAGTGTTTTTAGTTATATTCAAGAATGGGAAGAGAATACCCAAAAAGTAGATTATCAAATTGACCTAAAAAAACCTTACAGAACATTAGACAAAGAATACATGGAAAGTGTTTGGTGGTCATTAAAAGAATTACATAAAAAAGAATTACTTTACGAAGGAAAAAAAGTTGTACCTTATTGTCCAAGATGTGAAACACCATTAAGTACCCACGAAGTTTCTCAAGGATACAAAGATGTTAATGATCCTACTGCAGTAGTAATCATGAAATCAAAAGAAGAAGACAATACTTTCTTTTTAGCATGGACAACAACACCGTGGACACTTCCAAGTAATTTAGCATTAGCAGTAAATCCAAAAACAACATATGTTAAAACAGAAAAAGAAGGGAAAATATACATCTTAGCTAAAGACTTACTAAATAAGTATTTTGAAGATGCAAAAATAAAAGAAGAATTCTTAGGGGAAACATTAATTGGAAAATCATATGAACCTCTTTTCAATTATTTCGAATCTAAATTTAAAGATACTAATGCATGGACCATAATTCCTGCAGATTTTGTTAATACAGACGATGGAACAGGAATAGTCCACATGGCCCCGGCATTTGGAGAAGATGATTTTCAGGCTTGTAAGGAACATGATATCCCTTTCATTCAACCATTAACTAACAAAGGACATTTTACAGATGAAGTTCCAGATTTTGCAGGCATGTTTGTTAAAAAAGCAGATAAAAAAATAATTGAATGGTTAGAAGAAAATAATAAATTATTCAAAACTGAAACATACCTACATCCTTACCCTTACTGTTGGAGATGCAGTGCGCCACTAATATATTTTGCAACTGATTCATGGTTTGTAAAAGTAACAGCAATAAAAGATAAACTTCTAAAAAATGCTAAACAGATTGAATGGTTCCCTTCACACATCAAAGAAGGAAGATTTGGAAAGTGGTTAGAAGGAGCAAGAGACTGGGCATTATCTAGAAATAAGTTTTGGGGAACACCCTTACCCATCTGGCGTTCAGAAGATGGAGATGAAGTTTGTATTGGATCAATAGCTGAATTGGAAAAATTATCTGGTAAAAAGATAGAAGACATACATAAGCCTCTGATTGATAAGATTACTTTTGAAAAAGATGGTAAAAAATACACCAGAGTTTCAGATGTAATTGATTGTTGGTATGATTCAGGTTCAGCTGCATTTGCACAATTACATTATCCTTTCGAAAATAAAGAATATTTTGATAAAAGATTCCCTTACGATTTTATTGCAGAGGCAGTAGATCAAACAAGGGGCTGGTTTTACACCATGCATGTTTTGGGTTCAGCAATTTTTGATAAGCCTGCATTCAAGTCAGTTGTATGTGCAGGACACATAGTTGATGAAAAAGGAGAAAAAATGTCTAAGTCCAAAGGGAACGTTTTAATTCCGAATGAAATATTTGATGCAGTGGGTATCGATGCAGTAAGGCTTCAAATGTGCGGAACTTCAGTGGGAGATCAAAAAAGATTCTCGGTACATTTAGTAAACGAAGCAATTTTACCAACACTAAATATTTTATTTAACACTTACAGGTTTGCAAATAACTTAGTAAACCCCTCAGCAAAGAAACCTAAAGAACAAACAATCGAAGATCAATGGATGATTTCTAAAACCGATTCCTTAATTCAAGAAGTAACAGAAGAAATTGAAAAACATAATTATCATCAATGTCTAAAAAAGATAATAAAATACATAGGGGACGATTTTTCCAGATGGTACATTAAATTAATAAGGGGTAGAACCAACAAGGAAGACGGATCTCTAAGTTACACTTTTTATTACGTGTTTGATAATTTAACCAGATTAATGGCGCCCTTTGCACCTTATCTTGCAGAATATATTCAAATGAATTTATTCAAACAAGAAAAGTCAATACATTTTGCAAGTTGGCCAAAAACAAACAAAAAGAATATCAATCTAGAATTAGAAAATTCAATGGACTTAGCTCAAGAAATAACTTCTCAAATTCTTTCAGAAAGAGAAAGAGAAAAGATAGGGGTTAGGTGGCCATTAAGTAAGGCAAAAGTCACACTAACAGAAGAAGTAAAAGAACCTAAAGAGTTAGAGTTACTAATTAAAGCGCAAACAAACATTAAAAAATTAGAATTTAAAACTGGCAAAGAGTTTTCTGTAAAATTGGATACTAAATTAACAGAAGAATTAGAGTTAGAAGGATACCATCGGGAAGTTTCAAGAAAGATACAGGGATTAAGAAAAAAGGCAGGTTTGCAAAAACAAGACGACATTTCTTTAGTAATAGAATCCGACTATAATATTTCTAAATTTGAAAAAGAATTAAAAGAAAAAGTGGGTGCAGTAAATCTTTTCTTTGGTACTGTAGAAGGAGAGTTTGAGTTTGATTCAGAGGCAAAAATAAAGGATAAAACCTTTAGAATAGCATTTAATAGCCTCTAATTCACCATTAACTGGTAGCATCTATCATTTAAATACCTTTAAATACTCTTTATAACAACTATTTAAAGCAAAAAAGAGGCATTCGCAGATCGGGGGAAAAATGCCAAAAACAACAAAAAAAACAACAAAAAAAACAACAAAAAAAAGTTCTAAAAAGAAGTTGGATATAACTATCGTTAACATAGTGTGTTCTTCATCATTAGGTCAAGATATACCATTAATTAGGTTAGCAGAAACGCTACCCAACACAGAATATAATCCTGAACAATTTCCGGGACTTATTATGAGAATCAAGGAACCTAAAACTTCCGCACTTATTTTCTCATCTGGTAAAATTGTAAATACTGGGGCTAGATCACTTAAGAAAGTAAGAGAATCAATTGATAGAATTATTGAGAATTTAGCAAAAGTAAATGTAAATATTAAAATCAAACCAAAAATTGAAGTTCAAAATATGGTTGGATCCGGAAGCATTGGAATGGACTTAAACTTAAATTCATTAGCTATGGAATTGGACAACACAGAATATGAACCTGAACAATTTCCGGGATTAGTATTTAAACTAGCAGGAACCAGAGCAACATTCTTACTTTTCAGTAATGGGAAGATTGTATGTACTGGAACACGCTCAGAAGTAAAGCTAAAGGAAGCAGTTACTGAACTTATTCAAGTTTTAAAGAAAAAGAAATAAGGGCATACAAGCCCTCTTTCTTCCTTATTTTTAAGTAAACTATACCCGCCACACTAATTAATTTTTTAAACATCATTTTCTCCATCTTATTGAATTAATCATTCAGGGGGACTTTTAGTTGGCAAATGCTCAAGAACAAATAGAGAAATTTCAAGAATTCTTAGAGTTAAATCACCAGAAAGAAATCCATGCTTTAGTAAAAAGTGGTGCGAAATCGCTTATTGTAGATTTTAATGATCTTGCAATGTTTGATCCCACTTTAGCAGAAGAATTACTAAACGAACCAGATGATTTAATCAGAGCTGCAGAGATTGCATTGGCGCAATTCGACATTCCCGATAAGACCATTAAAGTTAGATTTCTAAATCTTCCAGATTCTCAGATTATTTATATTAAAAATATAAGGAGTGAACATATAGACAAATTTATTTCTTTTGAAGGGATTGTTAGACAATCCTCTGATGTAAGGCCTCAAATGATTTCAGCTAAATTTGAATGTCCTGCATGTGGAAATAGCATAATTATGCCTCAACTAGAAGAAAAATTCAAAGAACCTAACAGATGTTCTTGTGGAAGAATGGGAAAGTTCAAATTACTTGAAAAAATATTGGTAGACTCACAGAGATTAGTAATTGAAGAATCTCCAGAATCTTTAGATGGAGGGGAACAAGCAAAGAGGTTGCCTGTATATCTTAGAGAAGATTTAGTAGAGCCTAAAATGGAAAAGAAATCAACCCCTGGTTCAAAAATTAAAGTTTCAGGAATGGTTAAAGAAGTTCCTCTTCAATCAAAAGCAGGCGGGCAATCAACAAGATTTGATTTATGCATGGAAGTTAATTCAATTGAATCTATTGAAATGACCTATGAAGATATTCTTCTAGACGAAGATGATTTAGTAGAAATAAAACAATTAGCAAAAGACCCTCAAGTCTATGAAAAGTTCACTTCGTCAATGGCTCCTTCAATCTTAGGGCACGATGATATCAAAGGTGCACTAATACTTCAATTAATGGGGGGAGTAAGAAAGTGCACTGCAGATAATCAAAAGATTAGGGGAGATATTCACATGCTTTTAGTTGGAGATCCCGGAGCAGCTAAGTCCTCATTAATTAAATTCATGGAGCATGTTGCCCCAAGAGCAAGATATGTTGTAGGAAGGGCAGCAACATCTGCGGGTATCACTGCTAGCGTTGTAAGGGATGAGTTCATCAAGGGGTGGGCATTAGAGGCTGGAGCAATTGTTCTTGCAAGTGGAGGATTTTTACTTTTAGACGAGATGGATAAAATGGCGGAGGAAGACACCTCTGCAATGCACGAAGCAATGGCACAACAGACAGTTACAATTAGTAAGGCAAACATTCAAGCAACACTTACTGCGCAAACATCAGTACTTGCAGCAGCAAACCCCAAACTTGGAAGATTCGACCCATATCAACCAATAGCTGCACAAATAGATTTACCTCCAGCATTAATTAACAGATTCGATTTAATTTTTCCAGTAAGAGATATTCCAAATAAAGAAAAGGATGCTATGATTGCCACACACGTTTTAGAATTACAACAAAATCCCGATTCCAAGGAACCTGCGATAAGCGTAGAACTTATGAGAAAATTCATTGCATATGCCAAACAAAATGTGGCTCCAAAATTAACGCCTGGGGCGATTGAAGAGATAAAAACATTCTATGTAAATTTAAGAAATTCTTCCACAATTGGAGACACAGAAGCAGTAAGGCCCATTCCAATTTCAGCAAGACAGTTAGAATCATTAGTGAGGTTAGCAGAAGGGTCGGCAAGAATAAGATTATCTACTAAAGTTACAAGGAGTGATGCAAGAAAAGCAATTTCCATAATGCGATACTGTTTAATGCAAGTAGGATTTGATCATGAAACTGGGCAGATAGATATAGACAGAATGTCTGCAAAAATATCTACCTCTCACAGAAATAAAATTCACACAGTAAGGGAAATTTTAAATTCATTTGAATCTAGTGGAAAGAAATCAATTCCTATGGAAGACATTGTAGCAGAAGCAACAGAAAAAAAGATTTCAGAATCACAAGTTGAAGAAATAATTGAAAAGTTAAAAAGGGAAGGAGAGATATATGAACCAAGAAGGGGATTCATAAGTAAAATTTAGAAAATGGAAACAACAAAACAACCAATTCAAAGACAAATAGCAAAAAAGCTATGGCTATCTAGCCTAGACGAAGGTACATTCCACAAAGGATCCAGAAATGGAGATGAGTTTATTGCGAGTTATTTAGAGATGGGGGAAAATAGGGTATCAAGAGTAAATATTTTAGCAACCGTTGTCGATGTATTCAAAAGTGAAGATGGAAATTATTTTTCCTTTACATTAGATGATGCAACAGGAACAATAAGAATCAAAGCATTTAATGAAGATACTGCCAAATTAACTTCAATTGAAAAAGGAGACTTAGTTTTAGTTGTCGGTAAACTAAGAGAGTATCAAGAAGAATTATATATTGCTCCAGAAATTACAAAAAAAGTAACTGATCCAAATTCTCAGTTAATTCGAAGAGCAGAATTATTGGCAACTTTTGGTAAACCTAAGATTCAAGAAATTAGCAAAAATACTCAAATAGTTCAAACTAAAATTTCTACACCTCAACAAAAATCAAGAGATGAATCTCATGAAAAATTAAGGCATAGAATCCTTGAGGTATTGACAGATCATGAAGATACAGGTGCAGAATTGTCCATAATTTCTAAAAAAATAGCTCAACAGGATTCAGTTACAGAAGGTATCGTAAAGGAGCTACTCTTAGAAGGCGAAATCTATGAGAACAAGCCCGGCCACTTTAAGACAATTTAATCAAAACTCTTAAAAAACTTGGTTTCAAAGCCAGTGTATGGATTATTTAGATTTATTAAAGGAAGCTAAGGAAATACTGCCAGATGTTCAAGAAACAGAAAGCAGATTCGAAATTCCTACAGCGAAAGGGCATATACAGGGAAATAAGACAGTTATTACTAATTTTCCTCAAATTGTAGATACCTTAAGACGTCCAAAAGAGCAAATTCTAAAATTTCTGCAAAGAGAATTAGCTGCCCCTATAATTTTAGAAGGCACAAGATTAATTCTTGGAAGAAAGATATCTTCAAAAATAATTAATGGTAAAATTGAACTTTATTGTAAAGAATTTGTATTATGCAAGGAATGTGGAAAACCAGATACAAAACTAATCAAGGAAGGGAGAGTATTAATGGCTAAATGTGCTGCATGCGGTGCAAAACATCCAATTAAATCCAAAATATGATTTATGTAAAACTCCATCAATCTGAGCATTCAGAAATTTTAGCAGTATGTGATGAAGAATTAATAGGAAAAACTTTCACAGAAGAAGATAAAGAGATTAAAGTTTCAAAAGAATTCTTTCAAGGAGAACTGTTAACTGAAGAAGATACTATCAAGATTTTAAAAGACTGTACAAATGCAAACATAATTGGAAAAAAAGCAATTAACTGTGCACTTGATGCAGCAATAATTTCTAAAGAAAATATCTTTTCTTGTGGAGGTATAGTTCATGCCCAATACTACTCCCTCAAATGATGCTTTAAAATATAAATATAAGCCCCCAGGAGATAAACATGAAAATTACTGGGAAGCTAAACTCCAACTTAGACCTTACGATGAAGAAATGATTAAATTTGTAATTAATCAAATAGATAATAATGACCGTGTAAGAATTATGAAGGTATTAGAGTTAAAAACCGGAATCGATCTTTATCTCTCTTCTAGAAAATTTGCAGCGATTCTTGGAAAAACTTTAAAGAAAAAATACAAGGATGGAAAGATCTTGGTAACAAAATCTCTTTTTTCAAGGAATAAACAAACAAGCAAAAATATTTATAGGGTTACAGTCCTCTTTAGATTAAACTAAAAGAGGGATGATATGAAGTTTTTTAAGATATGGCTATTTGTTACAATTTTGTTAACAGCTTCTACTATGGTTTCCGCAGAGATTTTCAATTTTAATACTCCCACAGATAATTTAGAATTAAATGAAGAATTAGGAGATGTAGTTTCAGTGATTGATTCATTAGACCTTTCATTATTAAGCGGAAATACTATAATCACTGACGAAGGAACAAGTAAGTCAGAACAATATTTAAGATTTGGAGATGCAACACTTACACTAAGTTCTCCAGTTCCAAAGTATATTGAGTCAGACGATGACAAAGTAACTTCATTTCTATATATTGCTTCAGGTTCATCAACAACAACTGCATTCTTTGAACATGAGTTAGCATTTAATCCGGGATTAGAAGGGAGGATTTCAGGAACAAGAATTCCAGACATAGAAGATAGGACCTTCAGAATTTTTGCAGATGATTATAAGGTTGTAGACACATACATAGATAAATCCTCCAGCAAAATTAAATTAACATTGTCTACTAGTGCAATAACTGACATTCTAAGAGAAGGAGATTTAGCAGTCTATCAAATAGGTTCAAATAAGTATGAAATTTTAGTAAATTCAATTTCTTCAACACCCAAATCTGTGATGTTAAGGGTAAATGGCCAGGATGTAGGGCCAATTTCAGAAGATAGTTATTATGAGTTAGCAGACGATACTTTATTGGGAATTAGGACAATCATCACCTCTTCTGGAGGAGTTTCAGACATAGTGAGTATTTTTTTGGGAGCAAAGATTATAGAATTAGAAGACCATTACAATGATGATAGTTTTGAAGAGGGTTTTTCTGAAAACAGAAATTCATTTTCTGAAGGGATGGTTTCAATAAAGGCCTCAGTATCCTCTGAAGTAATTTCATTAACAAGTATAAGGTACAGGGCAACAACAAATAACGATATTTATATTCCAAAAGGGAAAAAACTTTCAGAGGTAATAGATGATAAAAATATTTTATTAGGTAACTGGGATTTAAAATACGAGGGACTTAAATCCGTTCCTGAAACAGATATAATTCTGTCTTCAAGTTCAGACACAGAATACGATTTAACTTTTGAAAATACAGATGGAAGAATTTACAAAGTTCCATTTTATGAAGCTAGTGGGAAATTGGGAGACTCCTCTCATGATTTGTTTATCTCTGAGTCTACAGGAATTTCAGATTATGAAATTGGTATTTCAGATTACTTGCTTCTTTCTTCAGGTTCCTCAAAAAACGATAAATCTTACGTTCTTCAATATATTTCAACAGATACCGCCTCCTCACAAATAAAATTTAATGAAGTTTTAATATCTGGAACAAATCCAGTTTTAGGAAATTATAATGGTTCAGGATATGGGGCAGTAACTGTTCAAGGAATGCAATTTGATTTTTATGTTGATTTAGTAAATAATAATAAATTAGCTTTTGATTTAAACAGAGATGGAAATATTGAATCAACTGATAGTGTAGATATAATTACTAAGGGAGGGGCAATAATAGATTTAGGAACAACCAAAAGTCCGGGAAATACTTATACTATTTCATTAACAACAGAATCCTCTTCATTAGAAGAATCAACAACAGATGAAGTTGTAACTTTGGATATTACTGGAGGTTCAATGGTGGGAATTTCTACCTCAAGTTTTACAAATTTAAACATTTATAGTTCCGAAGGAGTTCATTCAGGAATGAGTAATTATGGTGTAGAGTTTATAGTAGCAAATGCAAATAATGCGGATCCAGAAGAACTAGAAATTAATTATCCTTTAACACAAAGATTTGCTGATCTTAAATTAGAACTGTTAAAAAGTACTGCGGATTCTGCAAGTAAAACTTCATCTACTTCCGTACCTACAAATACCTGTTCAGATGGAATACAAAATGGGGATGAAACTGGAATTGATTGTGGTGGTTCTTGTAACGATTGCACACAAACACAAAACGATTCAACTTCCCAAGATCAACAAGCAGAACAAGAGTATCAAGATCAACAAGCAGAACAATCCATTGAAGAAAGTCCTTGTTCTTTTGGATGTGTTTACATAGATGGAGAAGGGGAAGATATTTGTATTAAAATTGGTGAAGCGATAGATAATTTATTTTGTAAGGCTGCAAATAATTTAATTCAACAAAAAACTAATGGCGCAAGCTGTAA
>JABIPM010000038.1 GCA_018658955.1 Candidatus Woesearchaeota archaeon
ATTGAAACTGTTTCTGAGATTCCTGCAAATCCCCTTTTATGCATTTTTCATCACCACATTTATTTTTGCTCTTTCTAACTTTCCATCAACTAAATAAAAATCCCTAAATTCCTGACTGCAACTAACAGAAGAACCCTTTAATTTGCAAAAATTACCATATTCATACAATGTAGGATTAGATACATAAACCTCTTCACCTAATTCTAATTTTAGTGCAAATTTTGGATGTTGCATTTCTAAGAATTCATCTAAACCTTCTTTACTAATTTTTCCATTTTCAGTAAAAACATTAACAAAATGTTCTTTAGTTAAAACATATTCAATATTTTCACTATGAACTTCTCTTCCCAAATGTCCACTCAAAATAAGTACAAATGCAAAAGAAGAAACAGTCACAATAATAATTGCTACAATTGCTTTAATCATCAGCATGGTTCTTACAAAACTCATTATATTTCACGCACCAGTTTAGTAAGGGTGTAATGGTTAGCCATATTCCTTAGCTCTAAATTTGGTTCTGCACTAACAGAATAGCCTTTCCTTATTCTGAATGGATGTTTATCTTCCGACCACCCTTTCTTAACATGAACATATCCTGCACCATTATCTATCCATACCACGTATCTTTCTTTCAGAGGATAAACATAAGCTGCATCTCCATCGGACCACAACATCCCCTCAACACCATACGCAATATCTTTTGCATAAAATTCTAAACTATAACCTGTATCATCCTTACTTGCAACAACCTTACCATAAAGTGCTACAAATATAACTATTACTAAGAAAAGATAGAATGTATAAGTATACAATAACGAAACCCCTTTTTTATTCATATTAAGAAGCTAAATTCTAACCTTAAATGGTTTTTGATAACCTAAGAAATAGTAAATTTATTATTCTCTTGATTAATTTTAATAATTTGCAATCCACTTTCACCATCAACTAAATTACAGTCTCCTTCAAAATCCAAACCAATTCCTGCAAAATCTCTACAAATTACTTTTTTAGAATTACACATATTTTCCCCATATTCATTTTCACAAAGACAAATACATACCCCTTCACATTTAGCAGATCGAATCACTCCATTCCCATTACATTTGCCTGCAACTCCAGTATCACTACCAAATGCAACTAAAGTATACTCATCATCAAATTGTACTGGAACATCCCTAGGAGACTCATTTAACTTATACATATCTAAAATATCATTAGTTACTAATTCAAATGTTTCTTGAGAAAGAGAGTCAATTCCGCTTCCACCCATAAATAATCCCCAAAAACTAACACCTACACCAATTAGAATAACTGTGATAATTATACCTATTAGTAATCCAGGGATAGTTTCATCCATTCCAGAGAGTTGTCCCCTTTTATTGAATAACATAGTCACAAGAACGTTTAAACACTTATAAATTTATTGAGTAAAATTAACAGGTTACATGCGGACAGGAAACAAATAATGGAGATTCAGTACATTTAACTGAATTTTCCCCACCTAAAATTTCACCATCACCATTTGCATCAATCTTAAATCCGTGACTACAAAACGGTAAATTCTCTTTATTTGTAGTAATAGCAGTTTCATTCATTCCAGTTTCTTCAATTTGATCACAATAGATTTTACATTGTTCAATAGCAATACTCAAAGAAGATGCAGTAGTACTTGTATCAAATAATTCATTGATTTGATCCTTAGCTTTTCCAGTTCCACCTAAAAGAAATCCAATAAGTACAACAAGAACCAACACTACAAGAATTGCAATAATCACTGTGTTCAAAGTTAATTCAACACCTTTCTTATTTCTAAATAATCTTTCCATCATATCACTTCTTTCTATATATTTCTTATTTATCTGTTATATAAATGTTTCTAATGCGCATCACAATAATCCCAAAACAATCCTGCATTTGCCCAACATCCATTAGTTCCAACATCGCAAGGATCTGCAGCACAAACTTCACCCCACTCAGAACCACCCGTAGGATAGTCATCACAAGAATTTATTCCAACACAAGAGTCACATTCATCCTCCAGATTTGAATCAAAGTAACATAAAAATTTAGGTTTGTATTCTTGAGGAATAATCTCCTTGTCCAATGCGTCCTTCAAATTACTTGCTTCATTTATTCCATTCGGTCCAATAAATTTCATAAGTACCCCATCATTAAAACTATGACACTGATCCATTTCTTCAGATGCTTCAATTCCATCTTCAGGACAACCCACTAGATTTTTGTCAAGAATTTTGCCCTTTCCGTCTCCGCCGTCATAAACCTCTTCCATTTCATCTACGCCAAGATATTGGAAAATCTTTTCAAAAAGAATATTTAGATATTCATTTTTTTTACTTTCAACTAACTGAGAGGCCCTATCTGTTTGAGATGCATGGATATATTCTTTCCATGCCAATCCATATTTGAGATTATCATTCAAACATTCTGCCTTGATAACATGATAAGCAGTTTTAATTTTCTCCCCTAATAACTCATTAGGCAATTCAGAACCAGGATGATTTTCAAAAGAATATTTACTTGAAGGGGTAGAACCATAACTTGCAGAATAAACATCATTTTCTGCGTTACAATTCTTCTTCAAAGTTTCACAATAAAATTCAAAGTATCTTGATTGCGCAAGAATATTGTTCACAGCATCATATTGTTGTGGGGAAAGAGATTTATTTGATCGAGACATAGATAATAATTTTTCAGCATTTTCTTTAGATGCTTCAATTAAATCATCCATCACACCACCACAATGTTCCTCAAATCCCAAATTATAAACAGTAACAATGTGTACATAATTCTCCAAAATTTTAGTATAACTCTTACCATAATTTACATCCGTAGAAATACTTTCTGAAATCTCTTGTTCTTCTTTAATTTTTTTATTTCTTCTTTTAACAATTAACTCAATACAACCATCAACTTTATTGATTAATTCATCAATCATTTGCTCATCAGCAGGAACTATTGTAAAATTAGTATCGCATCCATCAACTTTACCCTCTCTTAACCTTTCAGCCACAGATTTAGCCAACACACAATTATCAGGAATATAACTTTTAATAGTATTCACCGTATTATCAACAATAGCTTGAGGATTAGAATCACACGCATCTTGCTTCTCTTTATGCGTTAAAGTATCTAAATCCATCAAACTAAATTTTCTATCTTTAAACGCATCAATTTGATCACCAAATATACTACTTCCTTCTTGAGAAGGTTTAATGAATCCAAAATATGCAGCACCAAAAACAAATAACCCAATAACTACAATAATTATCAGATTAATAGGAAGACTCACCCCTTTTTTACTAATCACCATAATAAATCAACAACGTTTATTCTTTTAAACGTTCCGTTAATTAAACATTCCTAAAAAAGTGTCTCCTGCATTAGAAAGATTTTTCAAAAAATAAAACAATACCAATAACATAGCTAGGACTATTACAATTTTAATTAATTTCTCAAC
>JABIPM010000026.1 GCA_018658955.1 Candidatus Woesearchaeota archaeon
ATTTCCAGTTAACTCTGCATCATCCACTACAAAAGAAGTGTAAAGCACAGAAAACGCTAACAGGGTAACCATTACAATTGTCGTATTTTTATTAAACATCAATATCCCTCCTTTTTTATTTTGATTATTGAATATTACTTACTAAAAAATTAATGATATATATACAAACGTTTACATTTCTAAAAAAGAAGAAATTAAGATTCTCGAACTCTCTCATCAGGCAATTCATTACTATAATAAAATTCACTAGGTTCAAGACCTTGAGGATAACTCATCTCCCAAATCTTTTGAGGTCCAATTAATCTTCCATTATATACTCCCAAACTTAATCCGTGAGGGAAGAATTGAGCAGAATCATCATAAACTAGTTTAAAGTTTTCACTTTCCACACCATAAAGATACAATTGAGTAAATAAAGTTCTCCTTATTTTTGGACTAATCCAAATTGCTGCACCAAAAGGTTCATTTTGATTCCCATTGACTCTTGGAAGAATCATTAAACATCCTTTCAATCCTGGTTGTTCAAATTCAATTTCCTTACCTTCAATAAAAATACATTCAACAGGGATACTATATTGTTGACCATTTTGTACAACAACAGCTTCAGGTTGTTTTAACACCACAGTTCCGTCTTCTTGAGGAACAGAAGGTAACAAAAATGCCCCAATTCCTCCAGATTGTTTTACAAATAAAGTATCATCAAAAATAAAGTCTTCATCGAAAGCATAACTTCCAGCATAAAATAAATTAGTATCATTCCTTCTTTCTTGAGATCTAGATTTATCCAATTGGAACGTAGTTATCCATCCATATCTATCATAATCCACATCGCTACCAATACTACTAAATGCAGGATATTTTCCAATTTCATCACTAATCATCAATAAATGTGTTGCATTTTTAGCATACAAAAATTCTAAAGCTTCAGTTTCACTTTGACCAGTAATCACATGTCTACCCATAAAATAATTTAATGCATATCCCCCAGCATTTCCTCCATCAGTAAGTGTTGCTCTTTCTCCGCCAGTTTGTACCCAGTAACCATAATCCCACCAATGTGCAAACACTGCATCTTCATCTGTATTTTCTCTAACCCATTTCATGGAAGTTTGCCATTGAGACCCATAACTCGGACCAGTATATTTAGCTTGATTATTTGCACTTGTGTACATATTAGTTAAACTTCCCTGAACTGTTGGCAAGAATAATAAAATTAATAATATTCCATAAACTCCAAATTTAGCCCAGTTAATTTCTAAACTTTTTGCATAATCAAATATTTTAACAAATGCATATGCAACAAGCACTGTTGTAACAGGAGAATAAATATGCAATAACCTAATTGCCCCTCTCGCAGCAACTGTCAATAATAAGAACCAAACAATTACAAAAATAGTATTTTTATCAAAATTTAAAATTGAGGTATATAATTCCTTATCTTTTCTATATGCATAAAAGTATACTGCTATTGCTCCAATCCCTAATGCTATTAATGATCCAACATACAGTGATTTGGAAAGAGTATTCACCCCATTTAATGTTGCACCTGCCTTGTATCTACTAAAGATAAACGCGAAAATAAAGAAAGTATAAAATGCAGTTCCTTTCAATTTAAGTTTAGTTTTTTTCAATAAATTGTAAACTAAAATAATTGAACCAATGACCATTAACAACATATAACTCCAGCCCCAACTTGCAATCCAATCAGAAACATAGGGTTGGTGACTTTCTGCAACAGTTAAATTCCATCTAGTAAATCCAAAGGGCTCTAACAAATTACGAATAAATGAAGATGCTTTTCCTGCTATTGCTCCAAATCCTTCTAAAAGAGTAACAAAAAATATCCCTAATACTCCAGAGATAATCAAACTTGCAAAACCAAGAGGCAATTTTCCTTCAATCTTATCTTTAATTCCAAACAAATTTTTCTTCCTAATAATCAAATTAATTAAACCAACTAAAAAAGCCAAAAACATAAACCCGCTAGTAACACTTAATGCTAAAGTAGAAACAGTATATTTCTGACCAAAGAACACCTTTAATATGAACAATAAAGAAAATAACCAAACAGAATAAACATAGAAATCTTTTTCACTAAACTTATCCAATACTACTTCTATTAAAACAAATAATCCAAAAATTAAAAATACTAAACTAACTCCTCCCCAAGTCAGACCCATTAAACCAGTTAAAATACCAGAAAATAACCCACAAATCATTGCAGTTCTTAACTTCTTTTCTTGCCATGCCCTAACATAATAGTACATAGCTCCAAACATAAAAAACATTGCTAAACTTTCTTTATCTGAAAACCCGGCAAGCGTCCTATACAAATAACTGGGTAACACCACCAAAAAAGCAGTAGCCAATAACCCGACACGATAATCAAATAATCTTCTAATCAATAAAAAGAAAAATATTAGGGATAAACAAAATAAAATTGGAGGATAAACAACATGAGCATATTCTAAAGTAATTCCAGAATTAAAAAAACCTAAAAATTTATACAAACCCACAATAACATTAGACAATAATCCAAATTCTCCGATTTGTTCATACCCTGTAGGAACATACCTCATCACATCAACTGCAGATAATGCTCCATTTGTCAAAGTTTCTTTTGCATATCTCAAAAATAAAAACGGATCTAGTGCTAAAGGAATATAATTTCCAGTAGTGGGATCAATTAAATTCTTCAAGGTTTTACTTCTTATAGCATAGCCAATAACAATCAAAATGCCCAGTATAAAATAAGGAAAATTAGTTTTATCAGAGAAAAATTTCTTTACTTTTTCAGATCTTTTAGCTAACATATCTGTGGAATCCATTATTCAAAAGGAAGTTATACTGTTTAAATAAGTTACCCTACTTCAGAACATAAATAGAAACCTTAATAACCTAATTTCTAATTCCCTATAAAAATGATATCTACAATTATCACAGCATATAAAGAAGAAAAGACAGTCGGAAAAGCAATAGAATCTGCACTTTCTGAATCAATTAAAGATCATGAGATCATAGTTTCTTGTCCAGATAAACCTACTGCCGATGTTGTAAAAACATATCAAAAAAAACACAAGAACATTAAATTAATCAAAGATCCAGGGCAAGGAAAACCTGTAGCCTTAAACATAATTTTCAAAAAAGCAAAGGGAGACATATTAGTATTAACTGACGGAGACGTCTATTCTGGAAAAAATGCAATAAAGAATCTAATCACGCCTTTCAAAGATAAAAATGTGGGGGCCGTAACTGGAAGGCCAATTTCAGTAAATTCTAGAAATACCATTTTGGGTTATTGGTCACATTTACTAACAGACGTAGGTGCACATCAAACAAGAGAAAAGTTAGCAACACAGAATAAATTCCTAGTCTGTTCAGGATACCTATATGCAATAAGAAAAGGGTTAGTTGATTCAATACCTGAAGATACTTTATCAGATGATGCAGTAATTTCTAGTTTAATTGCAGAAAAAGGTTACAAAATAACATATTCTCCTAAATCAGAAGTTTATGTAAAGTATCCTACAACTTTCAAAGATTGGATGATCCAAAAGAAAAGATCTACAGGAGGATATTTACAATTAGAAGAATTTGCTAAAAGTAAAATAACTATGAGGTCTTTTTCAAAAGAAGTTGCAGGAATATTCAAAGTGTTTACATATCCAAAAAACATAAAAGAATTTTCTTGGACTCTATTACTAATACTCGCAAGAATCTATCTATGGTTTAAGATATTTACAGACTTAAAACTAAAGAAAGAATCATTCAAAAAGACCTGGACTAGGGTAGAAACAACCAAATAA
>JABIPM010000037.1 GCA_018658955.1 Candidatus Woesearchaeota archaeon
TCCAGAAAGACTAGTCATAACAAAATACTATCAATGGATTGAAGCAGTAGAAGAAGCAATTAAAGTATTAGAAAAAACTTGCGATAAAATATATTTAATTGGAAATTCATTTGGAGGAAATCTCGCATTAGTTTCTTCAAACAAATCTAAAAAAATCAAAGGAGTGGTAACTCTAGGCACCCCAATTCATTTCAGAAGAGAAAAAATAAACAGATTTTTTATCTTGCCCATACTCAAAAGAATTAAACTATTTCAAAAAAAGAAATATAAAAAAGGAATAACAAACATTAACAAAAAAAGAGTATGCTACAATTCCATCCCACTAATAGCACTAGGACACCTACTAAAAGTAGTAAACATATCGAAAAAAAGCGTTAGAAATATAAAAAAGCCACTGTTAGTAATCCAGACTAAGAACGACACAGTAGTAGACAAAAGCAGTGGAGAGTATATAATAAACAATTCAAAATCAAAAATAAAAAAATTAGTCACGATTCCAGAGTCATACCATGTATTTATATTAGATAAACATAGGAAAAAAGCGTACGCAGAAATATTAAAATTCATAAAATGAGTAAAATAATAATTGATAAAAAAAATAAAAGGCATTATTGGGAATCAGGAGACTTACATATAGAAGAAGGATCCATAACAGAAAAAGAAATTAAAAAAAACTGCTCAACAGTTTCAACAAACTTAGGAAAAGTTTTACATAAATTTGAAGCTCAGTTTCCAGACAAAGTTCAAGATCTAAAAAGGGGGCCGGCAACAATAATTCCTAAAGACATTGGAACCATAATTGCAACTACAGGAATTAATTCAAAAAGTAAAATTGTTGATGCCGGTTCAGGTTCAGGAATACTTGCAGCCTATTTATCGAACATTACAGACAGCGTAACAACCTATGAAATAAATAAAAAACACTTTAAAATTTCAAAATCAAACCTAAAAAAGATCGGATCCAAAGCGAAAATTAAAAACCAAGATATTTCTGAAGGAATAAAAGAGATAAATTTAGATTTAATCACTCTTGATCTTCCAGAACCTGGACCAATTCTAAAACATGCACATACTTCCCTAAAATCTGGAGCATATTTAGTATGTTATTTGCCAAGTATAACTCAAGTTCATGAATTAATCAAAGATTCAAAAAAACATAATTTTATTCTAGAAAAAGTATCTGAAACTCTAGAAAGAGAATGGACAGTCAAAGATAAAGTTTGTAGGCCAAATCATCAAATGTTAGGGCATACTGCATTCTTAGTCTTCTTTAGAAAATACTAAACCTTTAAAAAACATAAAACCGACGTACTAGATACCTAATTTTTACCTAATTTACCTATTAAATTTGATACCTAGTACACTATAACATAACAAATCGCCCTTTTAAAGGGTTTCGGAGCAAACATGAAAACATACGTAATAGACACCTCGGCAATAATTGAAAAGATACCAACTAGAAAGCTTAAGGATAAATCCCTCACATCAGGAAAAATACTAATTCCTCACGCAGTTATAGCAGAATTAGAAAACCAAGCGAATAGAGGAAGAGATATTGGATTAATAGGATTAGAAGAAATCCAAGAATTGAGAAGTAATAAAAAAATAACTTTAGAGTTCATAGGTGAAAGGCCATCAGATCACCAAATCAAACATGCAAAATCAGGAGAGATTGACGCATACATCAGAGACTTAGCAGATAAGAATGATGCAATATTAATCACTGCAGACAAAGTTCAAGCAGAATCTGCAAAAGCATTAGGAATTTTAGTTGAATTTGTAGAAGTATCCCAATATGATCGAGAATTGAGTATTCAAAAATATATTGATCATGAAACTTTATCCCTTCACATAAAAGAAGGAAATCCAATTCATGCAAAAAAAGGAAGACCTGGAAAAGTTATTCTGGAGCAAGTTTCTAAAGAAATATTAACAGGTGAAGAAATCCAAGAATTTGCAAAAGAAATAATTGAAAAAACAAAATTAGATCCCAACTCATATACAGAAATCTCTAAACGTTGCACAACAGTAGTCCAATATAGAAATTTAAGAATTGTAATAGTAAGGCCCCCAGTATCTGATGGATGGGAGATTACAATTGTACACCCTATTAAAAAACTAGATATTTCTGAATATAAAATTCCAGAAAACTTAGCAGAAAAAATAGAAAATAAGGCAAGAGGAATTGTAATCTGTGGAGAAACTGGTTCAGGAAAGACAACTCTGGCACAAGCAATTGCAGAATGGTACGTAAACGATAGAAGAATTGTAAAAACAATTGAATCACCTAGAGACCTACAATTACCTGATGCAGTAACACAATACTCCAAGAACTTTACAAGCGAAGGAGAAATTCATGACATCCTATTTTTATCAAGACCTGATAACATTTTATTCGATGAAATGCGTTCAACACCAGATTTTCAGCTATACACAGATTTAAGGTTAGCAGGATCAAATATGATAGGGGTATTGCATGCAGCAGAAGCAATTGATGCGGTGCAAAGATTTATTTCAAGATTAGATATAGGGATGATTCCTAGCGTAGTAGATACAATCATCTTCATGAAAAGCGGAGAGATTGAAAAAGTACTAAATCTAAAGATGTTAGTTAAAGTTCCAAGTGGAATGACTGAGTCAGATCTTGCAAGACCGATTGTCGAAGTAAGGGATGAATTAACAAATAATTTAGATTATGAAATATATACTTATGGAGAACAAACTGTAGTAATTCCTATTTCAAACACATCAACAAAAAGTTCTGGTGCGTTAAAACTTGCAGAAAGAGAAATAGAAAATTTCTTTTCAAAATATTCTAAATCTGTTCAAGTAGAAGTTCTAAGTACAAACAAGGCAGTCGTTTATGTTCCAGAAAATAAAATTTCTAAAATAATCGGACAGGCAGGAAAAAACATCACCCAATGTGAAAAAGATTTAGGGATGAGTATTGATATAAGAGAACTCAAAGAAGAAAAAAATCAGGCAGATTTTGATTTGGAAGAAAATAAAAAAAACTATATCTTTTGCGTAGACCCTGGAACTTCAATTGAGATATATGCAGGAAATAAATTCATTACATCTGCGATTTCTAGCAAAAAAGGCGAAGTAAAAATCAACAAAAATAGTCTCCAAGGAAAAGATATTACTAAAGCTCTGCATAAGAAAATAAAAATAGAAGTAAAGGCTTAAAAGAGTCTTAGCTTTTTATTTTTTCAGTAGAAATAGTGAGGGAAAGTTATTAAAGACTAAAGGATTAAATAAAGAGATAATGCTAAAAAATTATCTACATTTATTAGAAGAAAATATAAAATTAATTGGAACTAAAAAGATTTTATTAAGATTGCATGCCAAACAAAAAAAATCTTATAAGGAAATCGCAATTCAACTAGGCATAGGTGAAAGTTCATATAGGCAATATATTCAAGAACTAGCCCATCCGCCAATATGGTTTATAACTAAATTAAAAATTTTAGATTCAAACATATTCTCGAAATTAGAAAACACAAATTTAAAATTTACTGCAAGAAAACAGATAACCACACTACCAAAAAACTTGTCTAACGATTTAGCATATTTTATAGGATATCTTCATGGAGATGGATTTCTTGGAAGTGATAAAAAAACCGTAGGATTTAGCGACGAATACAAAAATCAATTAATTAAAATAAATGCTATTTGCTTTAAAATATTCAACAAAAAAGGAAAAATTAGAAAGGTGAAAAGCCCCATAGGGAAAAAGGGAAGTTATCATTTAGAAATAAGACAAAATGTAATCAATTCATTCCTTCATAGAGTTTTTAAAATACCTAGAGGATTTAAGGATCATTTAGAAATTTCTTCTGAAATCTTTAAAGACAAGAATTTTTTAAAATTTTATTTAATGGGAATCTATGATGCAGATGGAACTCTTCCAAAAAATCCAGAAAAAGTAAAACAAAATTTCATAGATGTAGGTGTAAAAAGCAAAAAATTAATGTGTCAAATCAAATTAGCTTTAAAAAAATTTGAAATAAGTACCTTAAAACTTTATGCAAGAAAGACCAAGAGTATTGCAGGTAAAAAATTTAAAAAACCAAGCACCATATGGGAATTAAGAATAAGAAGAAAATCTGAAATAATAAGATTTTTAAAAGAGATAGGATTTAATCATCCTATTAAGAAGAAACGAATGAAAAAACTTCAGAAAAAACTGGGCCTGTAGCTCAGCTTGGATAGAGCGACAGACCATAGAACAATGGGTCGAACCTCCTAAGCTGTAGGTCGAAGGTTCAAATCCTTCCAGGTCCGCTTTTTAATCAAATCCTTCAGAAATCTTTAAAAACAAAACATTATACAATTGGAATATGCGCTGGTAGTGTAGTGGTTAGCATCCGAGCTTTCCAAGCTTGGGACGTGGGTTCAAATCCCGCCCGGCGCACTTATTTTTTATTAATAGATTCAACTGCTTTTCTCAATTTCTTTTCAATATCTGTTTCTTTTTGTTTAACCTTTGAGCCTCTGGTTGAACCACGAACATAGGTTCTTGAAAAATTTCTTTGTTGAAGTCTTTTTTTCACATTATCTCTCTTAGGAACATAACTTTCTAAATCTGAAAAACCACCTAAACTTTTCTTTTTAACATTCTTTGAAGAAGATTTCATGTTAAAATAAAAGAATAAAATCACTCCCAAAAATAAAAGAACTAAAATCAAAACCACAACTAAAACCCCCTTACCTGAACTTTCAGGTTCACAATCTTGAGGACAGTTATCTTCAGTTTCTCCCCTTCCACAAATAGAATTAGGACATAACGGTAACTTATCGACTCCATCTTTTAATCCATCACCATCACTATCTGGGTTTTTAGGATTAGTTCCTTTCAACAATTCTTCAGAATAAATTAATCCATCGCCATCTTCATCACCCAAAGTAGGATCATAACATTTTGCAGGACAAGGACCTCCGCAATCAACATCCCCTTCACCTTGATTTTTAATTTGATCATTACATGTTGGACATTTAGGACAATTCAATCCCCCACAATCACTAATCACACCTGCACCTAAATCAATTGCCTTTCTTTTTTCATCTTTATCTAAAACTCCATTATTGCAATCATTACATTCATTACAAGAACCTCCGCAATCAACTCCTGTTTCATCATCATTTTGTATCCTATCAGTACAGTGTAATGGGACTCCTCCTGCACCCAACACGCAATCTTCATCAACCGACCCATCACAATCATCATCTAGTCCATTTCCAGTTCCTTGAGCCCCACATTTTTCAACATCAGGTAACGTAGCATTCATACAATCACCAGACCAATCTCCATCGACGCAATATTCTTTGCCTTTTTCACAAATACCTGCAGAAGTAAAATTTCCACATTCTCTAAAATCACCTGAAACACATTCACAACCTTCATCTTCATAACCATCACAATCATTATCTAATCCATCACCGCACACTTCAACACCAGGTAAGTTCCAACCCATACAAATGCCCCATTGACCATTTTCACAAGACTGTATCCCATAATTACAAACTCCTAAATCATACTCACCACAAACTCTTTCTTGTCCATCTTGACAAGGAAATGCACTAACAGAAACCACCAACAATAAAAAACTAATTAAAAATAATTTAAATTTCATTTTTTCTTAAGAACATTCAGATTCTTAAACACATAATCTACTTGTTCTTTACTCCATCCTCTTTTCAATAACTCTGCAACAATTACTTCTTTTGTTTTCTTACCTTTAATAGAATCAGAAACATATTTTTTAAGATTAAATTCATCTTCAGGATTATTAAAAACTCTAGGCAATCTTTTAAGTGTAGAATTTATTTTGTCCCCTCCGCTTAATTTAAAGTAAAGAACCATTCCAACAATTAACAATAATCCAATCATAAAAGCAACCAAGATTCCCGTCCAATTCACTTTCTTTGAACAATCCTCAGGACAAGATACTGCATCTTCCAAAGAAACTCTTTCCCCGTCAACAACCAATACGCTGCAAACACCATCACCACAAACAGGAACGGTTTCATATTCAACTTCAGAAATACCAGTTTTAGGAATTAAAATAGTTTTCAAACTACTCAAATCAAAAGCAATATTTTTTCTAACAAAATAAGAATAAGCCACATTGTTCAAAGAACTATATTCTTTTCTATAAACTAAATTTGGAACTTGCCTATGCATTTCAAAAGGCTCTTTAAATGAAAGTTCATAAATCGGATCAACGTATAAGCTTCCAGGAATTGTTTCATATAAATAATAATCAGTTCCAGTTCCAGCAATATTTTTTTCAACCCAAGTACCTTCAATAATTACTCCGCCTTGAAGTTCTACTTTCAAATGCCTTGCTCTAGAATTAACAATAAAATCATTTTGATGATGGTAAGCATTAACCCTTTCCTCTTCTCCGCCAGCAACCATATCTATCAAAATATCTTGAGGTTCGGCAATTATTTGTTCAGAAATATCTGCAACAATTTCAATTGACTGAGGAGTACCTAAAACAATTGCATCTAGCTCATTAGTTAAATTTTCTAAAAAGTTCTGAGATTCATTTGAATTGGAATAATTAATATGTTCGGAACTATTCAAATAAGAATTCAATCCACTAAGTGCCACAGTAACTGAATCACTTAATTCTAAAAAACTCAAAACATCAGCAAAATTAGAAGTTTGATAGTTTAAACTTGAAATATATCCTTTAATAAAATCTTGAGTTGAAGATTCATTATATCCTGAACTATCCCATTCGTCTGAAGGGCCAATAGTCACATCAAGAGTAACTTGGGGCCCAGGCATTAATTCAACTGTAAATTCATAATCATCTTCATCATCAACTTGTGGAACGAAAAAGAACATACCGGAAGTATCCATAGATAAACTATTCTTACTCTCTAAGTCCAGTAAATCCAAATCTCCAATTTCAATAAGTGATCCTTCTTCTGCAATTAGAGTCATATAAAAAGAAGTTTTAGATTTTGTAGCTCCGCTAGAAGTATAATACATGTCTAGGCTATGAATTGCAATTGCTGCAGGACTTAAGCTTCCAATCCTTAATGGAATTGCACACCCGCCTCCACTTAACTCAATACAATTTTCAATTTGATTATTTAAACTATGTTCAAATGCAGCATAACTATTAACTAAACTTGATCCAAAATCTGCCGAAAAATTTCCTAATTCATAAGTATAATCTCCACCCTTAACTTTAATAAAAAAATCATCAGAAGCAAAATCATTACAAACATATGAAGAACCCTCCAATTTACAAGTGTATGCGGAAGTATCTCCTCCCTGTTCAGCATTTAATTTTCCTTGGTGTACTGTCCCATCACCATCTACTTCATTATACAAACATATCAAATATTCATTTTCAACTGCATAACCAATATCCATGGAACAGTTATAATAATTAGCAGTTCCCGGAACAGTTTCAAGTTTACATTCAAATTGTCCACCATATGCTTCACAACCAGCAGAATCAACACAACTAGGAGATTCTAATTGAAGAAGAGTCGCAGTAAGATTAAGTCCAGCTAAATCTTCAATACTAGCATAAACTTCTAAATCTCGAGTATAGGGTAAATCTATTTCTTCACACCAATAAGTTCTATCTACTAAAGCCTCGTTCTTAATTATAATTTCACTAGGATTTCCATTCTCATTTAATTCATCAGGTAAACTAAATTCATCAACATAACCAGTAAGTCCTCCAAAATATTGCCACTCAATTAATCCATCATTTCCAAAATCCAAATAGGGAGAATAGGAAGGATTCAACGCAGAACCAGTAATTCCAAATGAAATAGATTCAAATACATCTTCAACTGTATCTACCATTAAATAAACAAGATGGTCTCCTGCAGAAGTATAAATTAAATCCACATTAGTATTGGAATTTAATAGCCTATAATTTTCTCCATCAACATCATATAAAATTTCTTGATAATCTAACAAACTTTTTAATTTCTTAGATTTACTCATATCATCAAAAGAAATGTTCAATAAAGTGTTGGGAGAAATTGGTCCAGTAAAATTAATCACAAAATCAAGTAAAACTGGCTCCCCTGAAACAAAAGAGAGTTCACTAATATTTCCCTCTAAATATATTTCAGAAGGTTCGGAATTTGTAGCTCCAAATACAATAAACGAACATAAAATTAAGAATAATATACTTCCAAATACTACCTTCTTTTCACCCCATCTTAATACCATATTAAACCTTTTTTTATCGTATTCACGACTATTTATAAATGCCAGTCAAAACTATTTAAAAGTTATGATATTTTGCCATAACAAAAGGTTTTTAATATAAAATCATCAAAAACACACCATGGAAAAGAAAATAGAGCAAATATTCAAGAACCATTCAAAAAAGTTAATGATTTTACCTATTCTATTAATCCTATTTTCAGCAATTTTTTTAATTAATCAACAGCTAACAACCGGAGAAGTCATTCAAAAAGACATTTCATTGAGTGGAGGAATGACAGTTACTCTTTATACAGACGTTCAAATCGATAAACACTTATTAAAAACCACCTTAGAAAAAGATTTTTCAGAAATTTTGATCAGAGGACTTTCAGAATTTGGAACAGACAAAGAAGTAGGCGTTGTAATTGATACCCCTGATATTAACGAAGAAGACATGAAAAAAGGGATTCTAGAAGTTACAGGGATAACATTAACAGAAGAAAACTCTTCAATTGAAGTTGTAGGTTCTTCATTAGGAGATTCATTCTTTAAACAAATGGTAAAGGCGCTAATTTTTGCTTTCTTATTTATGTCATTAGTGGTATTAATTACCTTTAGAAAATTACTTCCTTCCTTTGCAATTGTTATTGTAGCATTAGGGGATTTGATGATTACTTTAGCAATAATTAATCTGATGAATATGAGAATTTCTTCAGCGGGAATTGCGGCACTATTATTACTGATAGGTTATTCAATTGATACAGACGTATTATTAACAACTAGATTATTGAAAAACAGAGAAGGGACAATCATAGAAAGTGTCATTAGTTCCATGAAAACTGGTTTAACCATGAGCATAACCACAATTTCAGCTATTACAGCAGCATACTTCGTATCTTCATCTTTAATTTTAAAACAAATGTTTTTGATTATTATAATTGGATTATTAGTAGATATCATATTAACTTACATGCTTAACGCCCCAATGTTGGCAGATTATGCAGAAAAACAACTTGGAGGGAAAAACTAAAATGGTTAAATTAGGCGGAAGAGTTTGGGTATTAATTGTATTTTTATTTTTAGCCTTACTAGTTATTGATCCCTCTCCAATTTCAACAGGCATAGAAATAAGATCTATAGATTCAAATTCACCTGCATTCGCAGAAGGAATAAAACCAGGAGAAAAAATTCTAGAAATTAATGGAGTTAAAATAAATGAGTTAATAGACTTCAAAACAGAAACGGACAAACTAATTCCCCTATCACAAGAAGTAGAGATCACAACTTCAGAAGGAATTACAAAATATGAAATAGTTTCTTCGATTGGATTCAAAGTAGATTCAAACCTAACAATTATTGCAGCAGATTCAGAAAATCCTTTAGAAAATGGATTAAAATTATTAAAAATTAACAATGAAGTTGTAGAAGATGTAGAAGGATTTAACAGAATAATTTCAAAGCTAATTACTAAAAACAAATTCATACTAAAAACAAACAAAGCAGACTATGCTTTCCTGACTACAGGAGACCACGGAATTACTGCAAGAAAAGCAAAAACAAGCAATATAGAAAAAGGATTAGAATTACAAGGTGGAACAAGAGTAATGCTTAAACCTATTTCTGAAGAACCTGTAAGTGCTGAAGATATTAACAACATCATAGATGTTATGCATAAACGTATGAATATTTATGGATTAGCAGATATTAAAATAAGACCTGCAAAAGATCTTGATGGAACAAGATTCGTATTAATTGAAATTGCAGGAGCTACAAGAGAAGAAGTAAAAGAGCTTATTTCCAAACAAGGAGTTTTCGAAGCAAAAATTGGAGAAGAAACTGTATTCGAAGGTGGGAAAAAAGATATCCCTTATGTATGTAGAGACGATGGTTCATGTGCAGTTATTGAATCTTGTAATACTCAATCTCCAGAAGTTGCTTATTGTAACTTTAGATTTGCAATCACACTTTCAGCAGATGCTGCTAAAAAACATGCAGAAATCACAGATAAATTAGAAATTAATTACAGTGGAACAAATGCTTATCTTTCAAAACCTTTAGATTTATACTTAGATGGAAAATTAGTAGATACTTTACTAATCTCAGAAAGTCTTAAGGGAGAAGAAACAACACAAATTTCAATTTCAGGTTCTGGAAATGGGGCAACAGAAGAAATAGCATATAATGATGCAATTGCAGGCATGAATAATCTTCAAACAGTATTAATCACAGGTTCACTACCTCACAAATTAGAGATTGTAAAAATGGACACCATAAGTCCAATGATGGGTAAAGCTTTCATCAAGAACGCATTCCTTGCAGGTTTCCTAGCATTATTTGTAGTAGGTATTGTAGTTTACATTAGATACAGAAAATTCAAGATTATATTGCCTATGGCATTCACAAGCGTTTCAGAAGTAATACTAATCTTAGGGTTTGCAGCACTATTCAAATGGAACTTAGATCTAGCAGCTATTGCAGGAATTATTGCAGCAGTGGGAACAGGAATAGATGACCAAATCATCATTGCTGACGAAGTTCTTAAACAAAGAATAAGAGTACTTAATTGGAAAGAAAAGATTAAGAGGGCATTCTTTATTATTTTTAGTGCTTATGCAACAACTGTTGTTGCTATGTTACCTTTAATGTTTGCAGGTGCAGGATTACTAAAACAATTTGCAATCACAACAATAGCAGGAGTAACTATTGGAGTATTAATTACTAGACCAGCATTCGCATCAATAGTTGAAAAACTATTAGATTAAAATGAACGTTTCAGTACATTTTATCACTTCTTTGATTCTTAGTTTATTTCTTTATCCTTACTTGGGACTTTATGCTTTATGGATTCTAGTTGGAGGATGGTTAATAGACTTTGACCACTATCTTTGGACTTTATTTAGACTAAAGACATTATCTTTGAAGAAATCTTACCACTATCATTTTGATAGACATAAAGATAAACATTATGAAAGAGATTTGCTACATCTATTCCATACAGGGGAATTCTGGTTATTCATGATATTATCAAGTATAACGTCTTATTACTTCAATCAAAAATTCCTATTTTACATGTTTACAATAACTTTTTTAGGAATGATTCTGCACCTTTCATTAGATTTTACCTTACTCTTCAGAAAAAAACATACAGATGCTAGGGCAATTTCTATAATTGCTTGGATAAAAAGAAGAAATTAAAAAAAAGAATAAATAGTTTCCCGTTTTACGAGA
>JABIPM010000047.1 GCA_018658955.1 Candidatus Woesearchaeota archaeon
ACATAAAAATCCAGGACCCATCATACATTTTTCATTAACAAAGAATTTATCTCCACCAAAAGTAAACCACAAAGAACTAATCACTAACAGAAGAACAACCAATGCCCAACCATAAGTCATAATAAATTCTAAAGCACTCTGCCCTTTTTTATTCATCACCATCTTACGTTAAAATAAACAACAAATACCTATTTAAACCTTATTTAAAAACAAATAACCATGAAAAACATAGTATTAGATACCTGTTTTATACTAACGGCATTAAAATTTAGAATAGATATAGAATCTGAACTAAAAAGAATTTTAGAAGAAAAATTTAAAATATTTTACATAGATAAAACACTAAACGAATTAAAAAATAAACCATTAGAAAAATTATCATTAGACATTCTTTCAAACTTAAATGCAACACCCATCCAAACAGATAGCGAAAGAAACGTAGATTCTTTATTGATAGCCCATGTAGGTACCAATCCGGACGATTTAATTGCAACACAAGACAAGCGTTTAAAAGAAAAGCTTAAAAAGAGAAATGCGAGAATAATTACGATAAGGCAAAAAAGATACCTTAAAATCGTAAATTAAGACGTCTCGAGGTAAAAAAACAAAAATGTTCTATGAAATTGAAGTCAGAAGTCATGTAAGAGTCCCACCAAAGGAATTCAATAATGATACAGAAGAAGCTATTCTTAGAAGCTTAAACGGCGAATTTGAAAATTATATTCACAAAGATTTAGGGGTTGTAATTGGTGTAACTGAAGTTATTAGCGTAGGAGAAGGAATCATCATTCCTGGAGACGGCGCAGCATATTACGACACATCATTCAGAGTAATCTCATTCAGACCAGAAATTAATGAAATAGTTATGGGTAAAATTGGAGAGATTAGTGAATTTGGTGCATTTATGAATATTGGACCATTAGATGGAATGATCCATGTATCTCAAACTATGAACGATTTTGTATCATTTTCAGAAAGTAATGTTTTAACTGGAAAAGAAACCAAAAGGATACTTAAAATTGGAGAAGTTTGTAGAGCAAAAATAATTGCGGCATCATATAAAGATATGAGCAATCCAAAAATAGGACTTACAATGCGCCAACATAGATTAGGCGCCCTTAGATGGTTAAAAGAAGACCTTAGCAAAGATAAAAAGACTACAAAAAAGGAGTCTAAAAAATGAAAAAAGTTTGTAAAGAATGTAGATTATTCGTAGAAGGGCCAACATGTCCGAGTTGTAAAGGAAACAAATTCACAGAAAGTTGGAAAGGAAGAATTTATATAGGAAATCCCGATAAATCAGAAGTTGCACAAAAGTTAGGATTTAAAATTAAGGGAGAATATGCAATTAAAGTAAAATGAGTACAAAAATAATTTCAGAAACTAAACAAGAATTACTTAAAAGAACAGAAGTAAAATTAGAATTAGATCACGCAAAAAAACCTACACCAAAGGGTGAAGAAGTTTTGAAAGAAGTTGCAACAGTAACAAAAAAAGACGAAAAATTAATTTCTATAATTAAAATTACAAATAAATTTGGTAGCAATATTGCGGAAATAACTGCAAACATTTATGATAATGCAGATGCTAAAACTGCAGCAGAAAGAATAAACAAAAAGAAACTTTTAGAAGAAGAAAGAAAAGCTGTTTACGCTGCTAAAAAAGCAGAACAAGAAGCAAAAGAAAAACCTGCTGAAGAACCTAAAACTGAAGAGGCTAAAGAATAATGGCAAAAAAACAAGTAAAAAACAAAAAACCTTCACAAAGATGGAAAATGTATGAAGTTAAGGATGGAAAATTAATCCGTAAAAATCCAATTTCTCCCAAAGAAGGTGCAGGAATTTTCATGGCAGTTCACAAAGATAGAAAAACTTGTGGAAAAAGTGGATATACAGAATTTAGAACCAAAGAGCAAAAAACAGAAAAAAAATAATTGCCCCTTATCACTCATTCTTAAACAAAACTAATCTGTTACAATAATCTATTTAAACTACTAATCAACTTTTTTCTTTATGAACACAGGTGATAGTGCAGAGTTCTCAGAAGATAATTATACTGCTGAACAAAATTCAAATAATCAACCACAGGTAGAAGAATCTCCCCAAAATGAAACTGAAGAAGTTGAATATGAATATGTAGATGAAGATGGCAATCCTGTTTCTGAAGATGAACTAGAAGGGTATGCAGAAGAAGTTTCTGAAGAAGTTGAATATGTAGATGAAGATGGCAATCCTGTTTCTGAAGATGAAATAGAAACTAAAGAAATTCAAGAACCAGAACGAACATTTTCTCAAGAAGAAACTAATATTATTCAAGCTGAAGAACCAGTTCAAGAAATTGCAGAAGAAACTATTCAAGAACCAGAACAAACTATGAATAATGCAGAAGAAATTCTTCAAGACATAAAGGACATTTCTGGGATTCCTATGAAAGAACTACGAAGTAATATTATTCAAGCTGAAGAACC
>JABIPM010000050.1 GCA_018658955.1 Candidatus Woesearchaeota archaeon
AAGAAAGCAGCGAAGAAGACTACTAAGAAAGCAGCGAAGAAGACTACTAAGAAAGCAGAAAAGAAGACTACTAAGAAAGCAGCGAAGAAGACTACTAAGAAAGCAGCGGAAGAAAAATCTGAGCCTGTTAACGAAACACCGACTGAAGAACCTAAAAAGAAGAAAGGTTTTCTAGGTAAACTATTACATAAATAATTCTAAAAAATCATTTTGAATAAACTTGTAAATACATGATATCCATCAAATGGTGGAAGAGGTATTAAATTAAACATAAATAAGAACAGGTTTATCTTTTTGGTCATGTGTAATGCAATTGCTTGATTTCTTGTAAGATTTCTTTTTCTATCTAATATTAAATATGCTCCAAAGAACATTAATAAATTCATTGCCGGGCCAGCAAACGAAGTTAAAAATCTTTGAAAATGTGTGATTGTTCCTGCTAAAGAAACATAACCTGGTGCGAAAATGATAAATGGACTTCCAATCCACTTTAGGAATATTCCTAAAAACAATCCAAATTTAGATGCAAAGAATTCTGTTTGGATTCCCATTGCTAGTCCTACGAACTTATGGCCTAATTCATGTAGAACAATTCCGGGGGCAGTGACTATTGTTGCAAATCTGAAATCTTCCCAATTAAACATTTTCTTAGGATATAAGGGATTATTAACTGTAGTTGGACTCTTAATAAAATCCATAAGAATGTAACCTATTGCTGCGCTCATTAAAATTAATCTTACCAGTTCTATTAGTGAAAATATTGCCATATCAGAAGGTTCTTGGGGCTTATTAAAAGGTTTTCTGTACTTACCGTACTTACCTTCCAGGGCAATAATGTATTTAATGGAAGATAATTAATTATTGCTATGGCAGGAATATTTAATCTGGATAGTTCTAAAATTAAATATCAGAAGAAAGACTTAACTGCATCTTACAAAAGTATTCCCCAACCTAAAGCAAAAGAAGTGTTTAGTGATGAATTCTTCTCTAATTCCCCTCCATCAATCTTTATTGGATCTAAATTAAAATATCCTAATGTAAATATAGGGATTCTTGCACCGCCTGAAAGAGTTGATGATGTGGGGGTATATGATTCGCATAAGAGATGGGTTGAAAATGATATAGCCATAAATGAAATCCTAAGTTATCGTGGAAATTTAATAAACTCTAGATTTAAGGGAAATGTGCATTGTGCTAGAGGAAATTCTGGCGGAAAATTCTTTGATGTTGCTCAAGAAGTAGGGATGGCAAAAAAACAGGTAGATATGGAATTTCAGCTTAAGAAAAAAGTAAAACTAAGTCTGCGTTTTGATAAAGTAAATAGTCCATTGGGATCTAGCGGGCAACTTAAGGATGTAAAACTTGCAGAAAATCCTAAACTGAATAAATCTATTGAAAAAACATTTTATGATACTGACCTAGGTGCTGCTGATGCTTTGAAATATTTATATAAAAAAAGTGTGGAGGATCAGAAACTTTCACAAGTACTTTCTTTAGGCACATTGGGTATTGGAAAAAGTAGAAAATTGGTGCCCACCAGATGGAGCATTACTGCTGTCGATGATACTCTGGGTAAGCATATTATTTCAGAAGCTAAACACCTTAATGTTAATGATGAGCACACATTATATTTTGGAAACTTTTTAGGGAATTATTATTTAGTATTTTTATTTCCAGATGTTTTTTCCTATGAATTATTTGAATTGTATCTGCCTGGAAGTTCTTGGAATCCAGGAGAAGAAATATCGGTGGCTACAGATTATGAAGATTACTATGGCAGAAAAAAATATGCAAGTAATTGTGTTGGAGGATATTATGCTGCAAGATTGCCCTTAGTTGAAAATATGAAAGAAAAGAAAAAACAATCTTCTGCATTAATCTTGAGGTTTGAGACTCCAGAGTATTGGGCTTCATTAGGTGTTTTTGTAGTTAGAGAAGCAATGAGAAAAACAATGAACACTATACCAATTACTTTTGAAAGTAGAGAACAAATGTTTGAAAAAGGAAAAGAGATTATTCAAAAAGAATTAGGATTTGATATTAATTGTATACTTAGTAAAAGTGTAATGCTTGAAAAATTGAAAACACAAACTAAACTTACAACTTTCTTCTAAATTTCACTTTTTAATTCTGTTAATCCTAAAAATGTTAGTAAAAATCCTGCAAGAATCATTAAAATTACTACAGAACCTTTAATCAAACTCATTGTTGCGGAATACCAAGCTTGGTGAGACAATAACATTAAACTCAAGATTATTATTAACAATCCGATAATTGATTTGAAAATGTTTGCAATCATTGTATAACCTATAATTTGAGGGGTTAGGATTCTTTTAAAGATATTTAGAAAAAAGAGTATATCTTGAAGCATATGATTTTTATAAACTATTTAAATATGTTTAAAAAGAAAAGGAGTTTGAGTATACTATGCAACATCACAGACACCACATCCATTATGCCCATCTGATTTTAAAAAATAAAGAACTTAGAGAAATGTATGCAGCTACAAGTTTGAAAACTTTAGCTTTGAGTATGGTTGGAGTATTTATTCCGTTATTCTTAATGCTTGAACAAGGGTTAGATTTACAACATGTTTTGACTTTCTATGTTGTTAATACTGTAGCCTATATCCTTGCTGCACCGTTTGCAGGAAAACTTGCAAGTAAATTTGGATTAAAAAGATTGGCAGTAATTACTGCTCCAATGTTTGCAATCTTTTATTATGGGTTGTATAACTTTGTTAATTTAGGGATAAGTATTAATTATTTTGCAATCTTGTTAGGTTTAGCCGAAGCACTTTATTGGATCCCATTTATTACTCATTTTATTAGATTTTCAGATAAAAAACATAGAAGCGAAGAGGTTGGATTTTTGAGTGGAACTACTTTACTTTCTGCTATGCTTGGCCCATTCATTGGAGGATTATTAATTACATTATTTAATTTTACATTATTATTTATTGTTGCTAGTATACTCTTGTTGTTGAGTGTTTTTCCAATATTGTTTACTAAAAATTATCATGAGCCATTCAAGTGTAGCTTGGAAGATTTATCTAAACTGTCAAAAAAAGGTGCAACAAAAATGATGTCGATTGGAGGAATTAATCTTGTTGAATTTGTGTTCTGGCCAATTTTCTTGTTTGCATCTGTAGGCGTATATGCAGAATTAGGATTGATTTTTTTAATAGCTGAATTTGTTGCAATCGTAGGTTCATTCTTATTTGGATCTGTTGAAAATAGAAACAAACTTAGAATGTTTTTGAGGATAGGTGGGGTGCTTTGTGCATTAACTTGGTTTTCAAGAATGTGGATTGAAGGAGTATTATTATTAGCATTATTAACCATTATTAGTTCATTTTTACATGAAATGGTCGTTGTTCCATTCAATACTCTTGCTTTTGATAAAGTTGTTAAAAAGAAATATTTGAGCGAATATGTGGTTTTTAGAGGAATTATGACAGGAATTGGACGTTTAATAGTCCTGGGGGTTGTAAGCGTGTCCCTTAACGTTAAATCCTCGTTTATTGTGTCTGGATTGATGTATCTGACATATTTAATTTAACCCAAACGTTTAAAAGACTGATTTCTGAGGTTATTTTGCGGGATGTGGGCTTCACTCGTCTGAACTGCAAATAAAAATAAAACAATGGAAGTGCAAAATGGGATTATACAAATCAATTAGAGAAAGTGTAAAAAACATAACTCCTGAAGCGAGAAGAAATAAACTTGCAAATTGGAGACGTACATTAGCTGTACAAAGGGTTGCTAGACCTGAAAACTTGGCAAGAGCTAGAAGTTTAGGTTATAGGGCAAAGGAAGGAATTCTTGTTGTAAGAGTGAGAGCTCTTAGAGGTGGAAGAAGAAGACCACTTATCAAAAAAGGTAGAAGATCTAAGACAAGAAGAATGCTTAAGATTTTAGATATGAACTATCAAGCAGTTTGTGAAGGTAGAGTAAGTAAAAAATACCCTAACTGTGAAGTTTTGAATAGTTATTTTTTAGCTAAAGATGGAAAAAACATCTGGTATGAAGTTATCTTAGTAGACAGAGATAGTCCTTCAATTAAAACAGATAAGAAACTTCGTTGGATTACCTTAGGAAAGAATAAAGGTAGAACAAATAGAGGATTGACATCTGCTCATAAAAAGAGTCGTGGCCTAAGAAGAAAAGGTAACGGCGCTGAGAAAGTTCGTAAGTAGTGGGTAAAACCCATTACAAATTTTTTCTTATTATATTTATTTTAAATTTTGGAAACTTAGGTAATTTAGGTTTCTTTCCTGTGAATATGCTTAGTGTAAATGCTACTAACAACACCGTGATTAATATTCCAAATATTACTGCTCCAAAGATTATTCCTAAAGTGAATAGAATAGGAAAGAATAATGCTAAAGCAATTCTGAATCTTAAGGGGATTATCGGTCTGCCTAGAATTTTTAATTTGCTTGTTTTTACGAAAATGAATAATCCAATTAGTAAAAATGCATATGCTGTCAATTTTTGCCATATGGGCATTGTTGCTATAAACGCTTCTAACATGATAAATAGGGATTATGGGAGCATTTATAAGCATTTATGATAGGTTTTGACTATGATCCCTCAATCAGGCATAGAAGAAATGAGAACGTTCTTAGAAAAAGCAGAGAATCCTTTATTTTTCTTTGATGATGATCCTGACGGCCTTACATCTTATTTATTGTTGAAAAAACACTATGGAAAAGGTAAGGGGATTTGTGTTAAATCTTCTCCAAATGCTACTGCAATTTATCATGCTGCTGTTTTGAAACATAAACCTGACTTAGTTGTTGTTTTGGATAAACCTTATTTAGATCAAGAAACTATTGATTCAATTCATGTTCCAATTGTTTGGTTAGACCACCATCAACCATTGGAAAGAAATGGCGTTAATTATTATAATCCTATGAATGGAGAAGAACCAAATAATCTTCCGACTTGCTATTGGGCATATAGAATTGTTGAAGATAATGAATGGATTGCCGTTGCAGGAATAATTGCTGATTGGAATGTTCCTAGTGAAGATGTTTTGAAGAATTTTAAATATAAAAAAATGTTAGGCGACTTTGATACGCCTCCAGGTTTAATGTTTGATAGTGAATATGGTAAAATTATTAGTATGTTGGCTTATTCTTTGAAAGGAACTACTGAAAGTATGAATGATTGTATTGAAGCTTGGGAACATGTAAAAGATCCATTAGAAGTGTTTGAACAAAGAACAGTGAATGGAAAAATGATTTATGAAAAATATGAAAGAATAAATAAAGAATATAAAGAATTGTTAGAAGATGCTTTGAGTCAAAAAGAAGAAGGCGAAGTTTTTGTTTATACTTACCCTGGTGGAAAAAATAGTTACACTGGAGGATTATCTAATGAATTATTGTATAGAGTCGATAAAGATTTGATAATTGTAGGAAGGGAAGTTAATGGTGATGTTAGAATGAGTTTGAGAAGTAAAGAAAAGCCGGTATTGCCTGTTTTGAATAAAGTCTTAGAAACTATTGACGGACACGGTGGTGGACATGCTAATGCTTGTGGTGCTTCTGTAAAAATGATGGATTTTCCGGAATTTGTTAAATTAATTAGAAAAGAATTTGATGAAATCTAATAGTTAAATATATATATATATATATATAAACTTTAATTGTATGAAAAGAGGAATTTTTTTGATGGTGTTGACCCTGTTACTAATTAGTAGTTTTGTTTCAGCGGAAAGACTTCCAACAGTGAGTGGAGATTCTGGAACTTGGGGAACAGTGCTAAATGGATTTCTTAATGTCTCCCTAAATGAAACTGGAGAACTTAGAATTTCTAGTGTTTCTTCATTAAATATTTTAGATGGTGCATTAACAGATGAGGATATTTCAGATGCTACAAACTTGACACTCGGGGAGAAAATTGCATTTGCTTTGGGAGAAACCATAGACAATATTGTGGACGGATGGATAACGATTAATGGAAATTTAAATGTTACAGAGAATTTAACTTCAGATTATTTGAAAATACATGATGGAAATATAATCATTCAATCTACAAATAATACAGATTCATTTTTAATTAAAGATTCAACCAACTCTGAAACTATCCTTTCGATAAATGAAAATGGAACATTAAAGATAAACGCGAACGATGGTGGACAAATGATTTGGAATCCTTCAGGTGCGGGAACTTTAGGAAAAGTGGGAGGAGATGAATTTTGGAGTTTAGGAGAAGAATCAACATTTACTGGTGTTGTTGATGTAAATTATTTATCTGTAGAAGGTAGTGGAGGGCCAACACCCTCATTCTTGGTAAGAAATACAAATGCAGCAGAGAATAATAATGATGACTTGGTGGAATTTAGATCCCAAGATGCAAGTACGCGTCACAGGTTTAGTGCAGCTAATTCTCAATCTAATGCAAGTTATGCAAAGTATGTTTTAGGAGATCCTGCAGGATATAGGATTGATATGAATGCAAAACTAGGTGAAATAAAAGTTCTGGGCGGAGATAATTGGTGGAGTTTAGGAGAAGAAATATTTTTTAGGTCTTATCTTGGGGAAATGGGTAGTGGCAAAGTTGTTTCTTGGTGGAGATCTGACCAAGATTTATTTGGAATAGACCACACATTAAGACTTGTACCTACAGATAGCCCAAATACGTGTAATGCTGCGGCAAAAGGAAATATATACTATGATGACGGTCTTTCAGAACTTTGTGATTGTGATGGGACCAGTTGGGCACAAATTGATGGAGGAGGGGGTTGTTAAATCTTTGACTCTTTCTGTTAAATTTCTTATTATCTTTGTTACAAACATTATTAAAAATGATTAAAATGAACTCAAAAACTGTTTTTATCTTTCTGCTAATTTTTTTAACCATTCCAGTAGTATATGCAGAAACTTATGGTTCTGAAAGTTATGGTTCTGGAAGTTATGGTTCTGGAGAAACTGTTGCAGATAGTGGAAATGGGGGAAGTTCTGGTCATCAACTTTCAAACATAGTTCCTTCTGCGCCAAGTAGTGAAGGGAGAGCGCCAGCTAGGCCTAGTAGAAGAAGTCCTACTCCAAAAGAAAGTGTGTTGTTCGATGTTATGGGAAAAATAATAGAAACGGATGAACTCTTGAAACAAGGAACTCAAGAAATTTCTTTTGAAGTTGATTTACTTAAATTTGGGTTAAGTGGTGAATCAATAAATGCCCAAGTAATTTATAATATATTTGATGTTGAAGGAAATTTGATCCATAGTGAAACTGAAAATGTAGGTGTTGAAACTCAAATGAATTTTATTAAAACTCTTACGCTAAGTGAGGAATTAATTGAGGGAAAATATAGTGTAAAAATAGAGGTACTTTATGATGGAAAAACTGCTGAAAGTATGATGAGTTTTGAAGTTGTGGAAGAACTATTAAAAGAAAAATCTTATTTTGTTTATTATCTGCTGTTGAGCGTTTTACTAATCATTGGAATGATTATTGTTTTGAGAAAACGATTAATATTTGGAAAGCAATTGGAGAGAAAAAATCATTTTGAAGATTCTTTTACGAATGTTGAACAAAAATCGGTTTCTTGGATAAAACCCATAGTTAACGATAAAATTACTCTTTCTTTGAAAATATTAATTTTGAAGCTATTAGACTTTATAGAATTGGTTATTTTAGTAGTAATTTCTGTTTACAAGAAGATTAAGATTAAAATAGAAGAGGAAAAAGAGTTCTTGAAAAAATCATTTAGAGGAGATTTATGGAAATAAAGTTAAAGAAATCTATTTAAGTGTTTAAAGATGAAAATAATTATGAAAAAGAAGTTGATTATTTTATTATTTGTATTATCTTTAACGTTTACTTCTTTGGTAAGTGCTACACATTCATTTGATTTGTCTGTTGAAGTATTACCCGAATATGGAGAAATTGATTCTGGAAAAGAATTAGCCTTAACAATCAAGCTAATTAAATTTCAAATGGATGGGCCAGAAGATGTTATCTTAAAATATTCTTTACTAGATATGGATGGGGAAAAAACAATTGTGGAATTTTCTGAAACTGTTGCAGTACACACAAGTTTAACTAAAATTAAACAAATAAAAATTCCTTTTTCTTTGAAAGAAGGACAATATACTCTTGAAGTAGTTGCAAAATATGATTCTTATGAATCTAAATCTAGTCATGGAATTTATGTTAAAAACGTAAAGGATTTTGAAAAAATACTTATAGGAATAATTGTTTTGAGTTTATTATTTTTGATTTTATTCTTGGGACACTCTAATTATAAATTAACTAAAAAACTAATTGAAAATAGCTGAAAAAAATAATTATTTTTTTCTTGAACGTTTTTTTGCTTTCTTTGAACGTTTTTTTGCTTTACATCTGTCGTCAGCACATTCCTCGTTGAGACAGGATGAACAAAAAATAATACATGCCAGTGAAGCTATTAAAACTAACCTTGCTAATGAACCAGTATAAACTACATGAAAAATATTCATCACTTCTAGTATTAATGAAATGGAAAGAAATGTAAATGCAATCGCAAACATTACACTGCATCTTTTCTTTTTATCTATGAATGCAAGATTAATAAAGAATGACGTTGCCATTAATGAAAGAATCATAGCTAGTAATGTAAAAATTCTTAGTGTGTCGTGATTCATGAAAAATTCCATTTTGTTACCTCTTTCTATCAATTTTTTTGTTTAACTTACTTATATATTTTATTATTCAATCTAAAACTATTTAAATCTAGTTTAATGGGAGAATCTATGAGATTTAGAGGTATTTTGGTTGTTTTATTAGTTTTATTTTCTACTAGTGTATTTGGCGAACAGGTTGAGAACTACAATGAATTTCAATATGTAGAAATGGAATTAAAAATATCTTCAGATATTGGTGTGGAGTATTTAGATTCTGATTATGTAATTGATTTCATTAAAAGTGATGTTTCTTTTTTTCCAAGAAATGATGAAAGACAAACTGTACAAAATTTAGATATTTTTTCAACACCGCATGCAAGTGTTCAACAAGGAAGTCAGGAAATAGTTTATCTTTGGCAAGAAACGAATGGGGATAGTTTAAACTATGGATACAATGCAAAAATAAAAGTTAATAATGATTTGTTTAGAGTCGAAGAAAAAATTAAATTTCCTTTACTAAAAACAGATGCGACAGTTCTTACATTTACTAGACCAACGGAGTTTATTGATATTAATACTAAAATAGAAAGAAAAGCAGAAGAAATTATTGGTACTGATGATGATTTGTATTCTGTAGTTTTCAAGGTTGCTGAATGGACTAATTTAAACATTAATTATAACCTAACTACTTTAACTGCAGAAGCTGTTCAACCAAGTTCTTGGGTTTTAGATAATAGAAAAGGTGTTTGTGATGAAATGACTAATTTATTTATTTCATTTTTACGTTCTGTCGGAATCCCTGCAAGATTTGTTTCTGGAATGGTTTACAGTAATATTGGCTATGATTGGGGCCCTCATGGATGGGCAGAGGTTTATTTCCCTGAGTATGGATGGGTTCCTTTCGATGTTACATTTGGAGAATATGGGTGGTTAGACCCTTCACATATTAAATTAAAGGATGATCCTGATTCGGGAAGTCCAACTGCAAGATACTCTTGGAAGGCTAATGGAATTGATTTAAATGTTGGAAGTTTAGATATTGAAACTAAAGAAGTTAAGGTTGGTGGAGAAAAACCTGGAGCAGTAGTCTTAGAAGTTTTACCTGTTAAGGGTGCAGTTGGCTTTGGAAGTTATGTTCCTGTAGAAGTTAAAATAAAGAATTTACAGAATAGTTATTTAGCAACTAAATTAATTGTTACTAAGGCTCCAGATTTAACTGAAAGTAATGTTAGAAGAGTTTTATTAGAACCTAAAGAAGAAAAGTCTGTTTATTGGATTGTGGAAATTCCTGAAGCAGATCCAGATTATGTTTACACCACTACATTTGAAATCAAAAGTATGTATGGAGAAACTGATTCGGGAACAATAAAATATGGAAATGAAATGGATGTTTATTCTAATGAATTTGCAGAAGCAATTGTAGAATCCCATAGAGAAAGAGCTGAAAAAGAAAGTTTTGATGAAATTGCTGTAGATTGTACTACTAATAAAAAAACTTATTATGCGGGCGATGTTGCTAGAATTGAATGTAATTTGGAAAATTTAGCAAGTAATAAATTAACCTTTACTGCTTGTTTCTTAGATGATTGTCAGACTGTTTCTTTAGAATCTGGAGAGGAAGAAGTTCTGAGCAAGGAATATGATATTGCTACAGGTATGAGAATCCCTTTGATTGTTGAGGGCGATAATAAGGCTAAATACCACTACATTGACCTGGATGCCATTCCTATCCCTGAAATAAGAATAAGCAATCCTGAACCTGCAGAAGTGAATTATGGAGATGATGTAGAGATTAGTTTTGATGTTAGTTCAAACACCGATGTAAATGATTTGTTGATTGAGTTTGAATTTGGAGAAATGAGTTATGAGACTTTTAAAGAAAAAGAAGTTAGGACAATTACAATTAATACTCAGGGAAAACAGTTGTTGAGGGATATTAAATTTGAAGTAAGTTACAAAGATGAACTTGGAATGAAGTATCTCGAGCAAAAAGGGCTACACATAATCGTTAAAGGTGTTCCGTGGTATGGTAGGATATTTAATTGGATTGGAAACTTATTTTAATAAGATTTAGAAAAATATATTTGTTCTTTTGCTTCTCCACTACAGTTTGCACAATTTCCCTTTGATTTTTTAATTATGCATCTGCTTGTAGCACTGGTATCTTCTTTAATTTTCTCTTCACATTCTCTTGTTCCGCAAAAATTCATTCTAACAACTTTATTTTCTTTAATTGCCTTTGCTAGTTCTTTTTGGTTATTAACATCTGTAATTTGAGATTTCATTTGTTCTTTTGCATTATTTAATAGGTTATCTTGAATCTCTTCTAATAATTCTTCAAATCTTTTAGGAACATCTTTTAGTTTAACAAATTCCTTTTTACCCGTATCTCTTCTAACTAATACTGCTTGTTGTTTTTCAATATCTTTGGGTCCTAATTCAATTCTAATAGGAACTCCTTTTAATTCCCAATCACTGAATCTCCAACCTGCTGATTGATATTCTCTATCATCTAATTCTATATCAAAATTTTTGATTAAAGTATTGTAAATTTTCTTTGCTTCGTTTAATGTTTCTTTCTTTGTTTTTTCAAAGAAAATAGGCACTATTGCCCCCTGTATTGGTGCTATTCTAGGTGGAAGAACTAATCCTTTATCGTCACCATGAAGCATAACTAATCCTCCAATTAACCTTGTGGATACACCCCAAGAGTTTTGCCAAGGTGTTTGTTTTTTTGAATTTTCATCTAAAAAAGAAATTCCGAAGGATTTTGCAAAACTTTGACCTAAGTTATGTGAAGTTCCTGCTTGTAATGCTTTTCCATCAGGCATGATTGATTCAATTGTTAATGTGTAATCTGCTCCTGAGAATTTTTCTGTATCTGTTTTTTTACCAACTAAAACTGGTGTTGCTAGTAGGTCTTCTGATAATTTTCTGTATTCTTCAATCCACAATTGAGTTTCTTTATCACATTCTTCTTCTGTTGCATAAACGCAGTGTCCTTCTTGCCATAAAAATTCTCTTGTTCTTAAAAATAATTTTGTTGCTTTAGTTTCCCATCTAACTACATTTGCCCATTGGTTAATTTTGAATGGAAGGTCTCTCCATGAACGGATCCATCTTGAATAAGAATCATACATTACTGTTTCTGACGTAGGCCTTACTGCCAATCTTTCTTTAGTATCTTTATCTTTGTTTTCAATCCATGCAACTTCTGGTGAAAAACCTTCTGCATGTTCTGCTTCTTTTTTAAAAAATGATTCTGGAATAAATAATGGAAAGTAAGCGTTTTTTACATTATTTATTTTTAATACTTGGTTAAAATATTCTTGAATTTTTTCCCAAATTGCATATCCATGAGGGCGAATTACCATGCACCCCTTTACTGCACTATAATCTGCTAGCTCTGCTTTTTGAACAACTTGATTATACCACTCAGAAAGGTTTTCGTTCTTCTTTACTGTAATTCCTTCTTTGGATTCTTTTGCCATGGGATTGAGAATTGATTAGGTTATTTAAAGGTTATTCCTTCTTTAGATAAACAGTTCTTGTAGGGAAAGGAATTCCAATCTTACT
>JABIPM010000030.1 GCA_018658955.1 Candidatus Woesearchaeota archaeon
AAAGGGGTCAACAACTTACTCTTAGTAAAATTAACAGACTTGTAGGTTATTATAAATCTAAAGGCATTTTAGCTGAAGATTGGACTTACAATAGAGTAAAAGCAGTTCAGTGGATTGTTTAATTCTTAATATACTTCGAAGTCTATATATGTTATTAAAAGCAAATTATACTATTTAGTTATGAAAGAGGAATTTTTGACACACGTCAAAGATATGGCCGGTGAATTTTTAGAGTTAGTTGAGAATAGCTCTGCGCCTGTTAAAATTATAGGGAATTTGGATACTGATGGAATAACCTCTACTTCAATATTATGCAAGGCATTTGCCAGAAAAGGAATACCTTATTCTACTGCAATTGTTAAACAAGTAAATTCTGAACTAATTGAATCATTACAAAATGAAACTTTTGAAATTTTAGTTTTTGCAGATTTGGCAACTGCATTTATTCAAGAATTAGCAGAAACAATCGATAAACCAATTTTTGTATTGGATCATCATTTTCCAGAAACTAATGAAAAGAGGGTTGGAAAATTAAGACAAATTAATCCTCATTTTTTTTCAATAGACGGGCAGAAAGAAATTTCTGCTGCAGGAATATCCTATTTCTTTGCTAAATCTATTAGTGAATCAAATAGTGATCTTGCGTACCTTGCATTAGTTGGAGCTATCGGAGATATGCAAGAGAATATGGGTTTTATCGGGATGAACAAATTAATTTTAGATGATGCAATTGCAAAGGATATGGTTGAAATGAGAGAAACTCTTAGAATTTTTGGAATACAAACTAAACCTATTCACAAAGTGTTGGAGTATAGTACTAATCCCTATATACCAGGTGTAACTGGAAATGAAAGGTCTGCAATTAAATTTATTGAAGATGCAGGAATAGACGTCTACGACAAGGCAAGAAATTTTAAAAAATTAGTTTCATTAAGCAAGGAAGAATTAGAGAAGTTGGTTAATGCTATAGAAATTAAAAAAACTCCTGGAACAGGAATGGATATTTTGGTTGGTCCTGTGTTTTTATTAAAAAATGAAGAAGATGATAGTTTTAGAAAAGATTTGAGAGAGTTTTCAACATTGTTAAATTCTTGTGGAAGAATGGGGTCTCCTAGTTTAGGTGTTGGAGTTTGTTTAGATGATCCCTATTCTTGTAAAAAAGCATACGATATTCTTAGAAGATACAGAAAAGAAATAATCGATGCGTTAAATTGGTTTTATAATAATCGAAGAAGTGAAAAAATCATTGAAAAAAATGGATATGTTGTTATTTTAGCAGAATCAAATATTAGGGATACCATTATTGGGACATTAGCATCATTATTGGCAAAAAGTAATGTTTATCCTGAAGAGACTATTATTCTGTCTTCTTCTTATTGTTTGGACGGGATGATTAAACTTAGTCTAAGGGCTTCTGGAAATAAGACCGACGTTGATTTAAGGGCGATTGTGAAAGACATTATTGCTGACGGTCCTGGTTATGGCGGAGGTCATAAGTTGGCTGCAGGAGCGTCAATTCCTCAGGACAGGGAAGATTCTTTCATTAGGAACGCATTGGCATCTTTAGATAAATATACTTCTGGAAGCCCCAAGGCTTAAAATTAAGAGTTTTTGTTAATAGAAAGATTTATAATTGAATTTCGAAGATTTTGAATTAAGATGGCAAAAGTTTCAGGTAAAAAAGTAACCCTTAGAAAGAAGAAAAAGAAATGGTTCAAGATAACTGCACCTAGTGAGTTTAAGGGTAAGAACATTGGTGAAACTGTAGCTGCAGAACCAAATGATATGGTAAATAGAGTTCTAAAAGTAAATCTGATGAGTTTATTAGATGATTACAAAAGACAAAATGTTAATATTAAATTTAAAGTAGAATCTGTAAATGATGATAATGCAGTATGTAAAACAATTGGATACGAATTAATTAAATCACAATCAAGAAGATTCACTAGAAAGGGTGCAGATAAAATGGATGATTCATTTATTGCAGTTTCAAAAGATGGCGTTAAATTAAAAATTAAACCTGTAGTAGTTACAAGGCATAGAGTTTCAGTTGGTGTTATAAAAGCATTAAGAGCTAAATCCAAAGAATATGTTTTGAATAAGGTTAAAGAATTAGATTCTAAAGATGTTTTCCAATCTGTGATCCAAATGAAGGTTCAAAGAGAAATGAAATTGATTTTGAATAAGGTTTGCCCTATTGGTCCTTGCGAAATTAGGTCTTTAAGCTTAGTTAACTAAATTAGGATAACTTTTAAATAGTTTTTGTTCTATTATATCTCTATGAAAGAAAAAAGTGTGATTATAATTGCGTTGTCTATGATAATGCTTTCTTTTGTTGCAAGTAGTTTTGATAGTGGCGAAACTATTACTGGTAATCAAGTTGTTGAGAATAGTGAGTGTACTTCAGATTTATATCTATTGAATGGAAAATATGTAGTTCCTTGCGAATTTGGTAAATATAACTGGAATGATCAGCAGTTATTGCATTATTCCTTTGAATAAATTAAAAGCGTTAAGTCTAGTTTTTTATGTTTGATTTCTTTCTGTTCTAATAATTTGATTGTTTTTGGTTTGTATGATTCAATATCTTTTGGGTGATTTGTTAAAATTACTAGTTTATTATTTAATTTTGTTTCTGCTAATTTGAATATGTCATGGATTAGTTTGTATGGTCCTTTTTTCTTTTTTGAAAAAACTATTTGTGTAAGCATGTAATCTGATTTTTCTAGGTTTAAAATTTCTTTTGAATTAAATTGAATTTCTTTTTTTGCTAGTTGTGTGTTTATTCTTGCATTTCTTATGTTATTTGAATGTAAATCATTTGCGGAAACATTTATGTTTTGAAATGCGGCTTCAATAGGAATAATTCCATCTTTGGATTCGATGCATAATAATGTTTCATCTTTTTTTATGTTAAGATATTTTATTATACTTGCAGCTAATGTTGCAGGAGTAGTTTGATTATGTAAATTAAATCTGTATATCCTTTCAGGGATTGTTTTATTTTTGGAAATTCCGATATTGCAATTATTTTCTACTATGTCTATTATGATTGCATGATCATATTCTTTTGGAGAATAGTCTAGCGGATTGTTCTCTCCTATTGCCTTTCCGCAGGTTTGCTCTACTTCCATGCTAGTTAGTTGATTATGAGATTCAAAGCTACATTTACATTTGTAAGTTCCATTTATGCTTAATTTTAGTTTTTTTACTTGTTCTATTATGTCTTTTAATGTTTTGAATTTGAAAGAGGTTAGAAGTTCGTAAACTGATTCTAGTGTTCTGTAAGATTCCTTTAAGGTTTCAAATTCAACCCTTCCTGGAGAGTTTAATTTTCCATCTGTTTCAGAAATTGCGGCTTCTTCTAAGCCTTGAATTGTTTTACCTATAAATGTCATTTAAATTTTCTCTGCCAAATAAATATTATTTTTATTTTCTATAATCCTTAAATTAATTTTATCCCCTCGGTTTGCACTACATTTTTTCACAGTAATATTTCTATTGTTGTGGGCTACAATCTTTTGATTTTCAAACCACCCATCTTCTAAAACTGGAGTATTTATTTTTTCACCAATATCTATGGTTGTTCTAACTTTACTGGACTTTTCGATTTCTAATTCTCCTTTTTGATATGTCAATTTAACATCGTGTTTCTTTTCCCATTCTTCTAACTGTTTGTAAAACTTGTAGTAGTTTTGTTTTTTGATTCCCTTTGGTTTTCTACTGTGTTTGTAAGTTTCATATTTTTGAATTCCTAATTTGCAGTTTAATTTTTTTGAAAGAATGATGATGTTTTCTAATTCTTTATCATTAATGTTTGGAAGATAAACTGGTGCAAGCAAAAGTTCTATTTTTGATTTTGAAATATGTTCTGCAACCTCTAATACTTTTTTTAAATCGTATGTATCTATACCCATTAAGATTTTTGCTTGTACAGGGTCTGTTGTATGGATGCTCAAATGAATTCTATTTAATCCTGCTTTTTCTAATCTGTCAATCCTATCTTTTGTAAAATATGTTCCATTACTTTGCATAGAAATAAAATGAACTTTTTTATTTTTCTTTAATTCTTTGATTAAGTATTCTAAATCTGGATAAGAAGCAGGCTCTCCGACAGAATCAATATTTACATGAATATCTTCTTGCTTTAATTCTATGATTTTGTTGACTTCTTCTATTAAGTAGTTAGGTTCTATCTTGTATCCAGTTTTATGGGTGCTTGAGTTTGGCCCGGCATCTGTTGAACAAAAAATACATGACAAGTTACAGGTTGAAATTGGCCTTACTTGTAAAAGGGAGCTTCCTCTGTCTATGATCCCAAACGCTATGTTGCCCATTAGAGGTATTCCCGATTCTTTAGTTATTTCAACTGTTTTCATAGAATTATTGCCGTCTAGGCCCTTTAAAAGTATTTTGAGAGGGATTTTTTAGTTATTTTTGTTTTGGATAAACTTCTCTACCCATAAATATTTTTTCAGTTTTTACTGCAATTCCTTCATTAGTAGATAATATCTCTTTAGTTGTTTTTTTGGCAGTTCCTAGACCTACCAATTCTCCCTTTAATGTAAGTATTGCTACTTGAGTATTTGGAGAAACATCTTTTGTTAATTTAGAAATTCCTTGAGTTGCTAATGGTGCTCCGTGACAAATGTTTGAAACTGCTGAATCCATAATCCATACTTTTGGAAAATATTTAACTGCATTTTCAAAAGGTTCAATTATTTTTTTTAGTGGTTCTGGGTTGTTTTCTTTTTTGTAAACTTCATAAGCATCTGTTAGGTCTTGTAATGTGTGCCATTTTTCTTCTTTGAATGGCCCTGCTTTAGTTCTGATTAGTTGTACCATATGTGCTCCAGAGCATAAATCTAAGCCCATATCATGAATTAGTTTTCTGATGTATGTTCCTGCCTCACAACCTACTCTGAATAAAACATAATTTTCTTTTATTTCTAAAATCTCACTATAATAAATTTCTCTTGATCTCAGTCTTCTTTTTACTGCTGAACGAACAGGTGGTAGTTGTTTTATTTTTCCTAAAAATTTTTTAAATGTTTTTCTTATTTTTTCTTCTGGGGGAGTATCATGAATTCTCATTAGTGCAACATATTCTTTTCCTGCTGGAAGGAGTGTTTGAACAATTCTTGTCGCATCTTCTAAAGCCACAGGTAAGGACCCTGTTACTTTTGGATCTAGTGTTCCAGAATGCCCTGTCTTTTTTAGGTTTAATATTTTTTTTACATAGTCTGCAATTAAATGTGATGAAGGTCCTGACGGTTTGTTGATATTAACAATACCATAGTTGATTAAATCTTGAATTTTTCTTTCTTCTGGGGGACAGCCGAATGCAATATTTGTTTCAGCGTCCCTTCTAATTTGAACTTCTTGATTAACTCTTTCTGAAGGGAGTAAATTACTGTTTTTTTGTTTCATTTTTGCTTTTTTTTATAAATAGATAAGGTTTAAATAGGTATTCTATTTATTTGTATTAGTGTTAAAGAGGGAAATTGATTAATATGTCTTCTGTAAGAAAGAGTGCTGGTAGAAACCATGAAAAAGGTCTAACTAATTTATTTATTGGCCTTACTTTTTTATTATTATTTTTTGGGGCATCTAGTGATTTTTCTATTTTTAAGGGGATTAGCCCTACTTCTGAAGGTTTGAGCGATTTTACTGGAATGGCCACTTCTCAAGATAAAGGGCATAATGATAGTTATCCTGCGTATGTTGCTTTTGGTAAACCTTTGGGGCAAAGTTTTAGAGAAATTGGGGCTGGAGAATTGGCAGGTTTAATTGGCGGAAGTGTTAGTACTTCTTTAGGAACTTCAGTTTATAATCAATATATTAAATTTTCAAGTATTTTTGCTAGTGGTGAAACTTTAGATGTTCAACCAAGTGTTCTTTATGGATTGAGTAGTAATTTTTTAGGGGATTATTTCTTTATGGAAAGTAAAACTGGTGAGAATGTTAAAGCAGAAAATGCATTTATGGAATTTGGGGCGGAATTTGCTAGTGGATTAAGTAGTAATTTAAGTTTAGGAGTTTTAAAAGATTTGAAAGGAAGCTCATTCTATATTATTTCCGATGAGTATGATATTATTGATGCAAATGTTACAGGCGGTGCAATTACCTTAACATTATTGGATTATATAATTCAAGATAATTTAATTCAAGGGCAAGAAAAGTTTTATTTAATTGAAAAAGATGGAGTTACTACAGATTATAATCTTGAAGCAGGTAACATTCCTAATCTAGTTCCTGAACAAGTTGATTTAGATATTACTGGATATAATTTTGATGATGTTTCTGGAACTTATAATATTGGAGATACAATTACATTAAGTGATGGAACTCCCGTGTCTGTTACGGATATTTCTCTGAATGAAGCAGGTTACTCTGGTTATGCTGATGGTCCTTTGAATACTAGTATGTTTGGTGCAGCTTATGGAATTACTGGCAATGCAACTGGTGATACAATTTACTTTATTGCAGATAGTGGGAATGATAGAATTAGAATGGTAAATCTTGAATCTGGAAATACTACTCTTGTTGCAGGAAACGCTCATGCTGGCAGCGATGATGGTGAAGGAAGTAATGCTAAGTTTAATAATCCAAGAGGAATTGCAAGTTATTATGATTCTTCTAGTGAAGTGAATTCTCTTTTTGTTGCAGATACTGGAAATGATAGAATTAGAAAAATAGAGCTGACTTGGGATGCAGATTCTTTGAGTTATTCTGGAGATGTTACAACTATTGCAGGTTCAGGTTGGGGCACTACTTCTACAACAGCAAGTTCTGGAATACATGGTGCAGATGCAAAATTCAAATATCCTGAAGGGATTACTGTAGATGCTACAGGTAATATTTTTGTTGTAGATACTGGGAATCATAGAATACTAAAAATATTTTCTAATGGTGAATCTAATGCTGAGGAAGCAGATAATTGGAATGTAACGATTGTTGCAGGGACTGGTAGTTTGGGATTAAGTGATGGAGTGGGCGATACTGCTTCTTTTTCTGGGCCAAGAGACTTAGATATTTCAAATGATGGAACTACGATTTATGTTTCAGATAGCGGAAATAATGCAATTAGAAATATTACTAAAAATGACCACTACTTAAATTGGAATGAAACTGAATCACTGAATTGGAATGTTTCTACTGTTGCCGGAGGAGTAGGAACTGGTGCGGGAGGATATAATAATGGTGAGGGAGATGTGGCATTATTTAATACCCCTATTGGAATTACCTACAGCGGCCCTTCTAGTAAGTTTCTTTTTGTTGCAGATAGCGGAAATGATAGAATTAGAAAAATAGATCTTGCAACTAACACTGTTTATTCTCCAGTTGGTTCTGGAGTTTCAGGTTATGTGGATGGATTATTGGAAAGTGCACGATTAAATAATCCTTCGGATGTGTTTGTAAATAGTGACAATACTCGACTCTATTTTTTAGACACAAATAATTACAAGGTGAGGTATAGATATGTTGACAATAATGTCCATTATGTTGCAACATTAACTGGGAATGCAACTACTGTGGGAAATAATGTTGATCTTTATCTTGGCGGAGATTTAATTGTTTTAACTGATTCAGATTATACTGATGATGAAACTGCTAATAATTTAGGTTATACTCAAAATTTTAGGTTAAATGGTGAATTGATAGATAATGCATTTGTTCAAATTCAAGCAAATGATACTGATCCTGAAGATTTTACAATTGATTCAATTAAATATAGGTTAGTTGCTTCTGTTAGTTCTGGGGGTAATTTTGAAATGAATGAATCAATCAGTTTGAGTAGTTTGTTGACCGAACCTTTGGGAATGATTGGAACCTTCGATATCTTTTATTTAGGAGATGTACTTCCCCCAATAGAAAAAGAAATTAAATTAAATTATGTAAATGTTAGTTTAAATGATACTTATGAAATAACTTTTGAAAATATGGATGGGAGAGTTATTTCTTTCCCTTACATGAGGAATAATGCTGGGGCAAGAGGTTACGGAGATGTTGATGGAGATTTAGTGTTTGTTGAAGGTAAGATTGATAAAAATATTAGCACTGCTACTGCAGGAAGTCACGATTTTACTGTTGGTCTTGGAGACTATTTTGTGTTAAGTAATGCAGATACTCCTGATGGGATAGATAATAATGCAGTGACAGAAGTAATTCAATATGTTTCTTACGATGTTGCAAGTAAAAAATTAAATTTTGTTAATTTATATGATGGAAGTTCTTTGGGTGTAACTTATGTAGATACAGTTGGATTAAATGGGACTGTTGGAAGCGCTACACTTTCTGTGAATAATAGAAATTATGGGATCTATTTGGCAAATACTACTACTGCTGATGCAATGCCTTTAGCGATTGATATGAATGGGGATGGAAACTTTGAAACTTCTCAAGTTTATGTTACTGATAAATCTGGAGCGGTACTTGATTTAGGAATTCCTTCTGAAGGTGGAACTTGGGATCCTTCGGGAGTTTTATCTGGAACTTGGGGTGAAACTGGAATTGTTGTTGGTAGTGGATCTGTTTTGAGCCTAATTTCAAATTATGAAGAATTTGGATTTGATTCAAATGTTCAAGGTTTGACTGACGTTTGTAATGCCCCAGAAGGTACAATTTGCACTGCTGTTGTTTTAACAGAAAATGCCGCATACATTACATTAACAAATACTGGAAGTTATTTGGCAAATGCAAGAATGCAATTAGATGGATGTACTACAGACCATATTACTGAAGGTTTTGTTCCTACTTCTACTAGAACATTTAATTTCAAAGATTGTACTGGGCAAAATGATGTAGGAATTAAAGTTCAAAAGAATTTTGCGCTATTACATGATACTGGAACTACTCCAAATATTATTACTGAATCTGAACCTGGAAATTTAACTTATGAAGTTACTGGAGGATCTGCTCCATGTGTTTATGAAGTTACAGATATTCCTGTGACTATTAGTGGAACTCAATTAGATATTTCTGAAATAGCTGCCGGAACTGTAAGTTGTTGGGCAGAATTAAATGTTCCTGAAGGTACAAATAACTATGGGATGAATAGTCATGGAGCTTTTTTTAATGAAACTGGAGAAGAATTAAAAATTACTTATCCAGATACCCCTAGGCAAGCAATTATACAATTTGTTACAGATTATGCAACTGGCACTGGAAGTTGTACTCCTACTTGTCCTGATCCTTCAACAATTGCTTGCGGAACTTCCATTTACCCTACAAATGGGTGTGGAACTTGTTCTGGTACGGGAACACAATGTAGTTCTGGAGAAACTTGTAATCCTACTGCGTTAACTTGTGAAGCTTGTACTCCTTTAACACAATCTCAAGTATGTAGCGGATATGATTGTGGGAGTGTTAGTGATGGATGCGGTGGATCAATTGCTTGTGGATCTTGTGGAAGTGACCAAAATTGTAATGGGAATCTGTGTGAAAATAATCCTATCACCTGTACAGATAATGCTAATTGTACTTCAGGATATATTTGTTCTGCAGGAATTTGTGTTGATGGTGGAAGTTCCGGTTTAAATTTTGAAACATTTGAATGGGATATTGATGATTTCCCGACTGAATTTGAAATGGTTGAAGAAGACTGGATTATTGTTACTGGTTTAGATGATGATTATGCATTTGAATTAAATAGAGTTTATACTAGCGGAAAAATTAGATTTGGTCAAAATGATACTGGCATGAATTATTACATCAATGAAGCAGGAGATACTGTTAATATCGATGCAGACGATGATGGGACTTACGATTTTAATATTAAATCTGTAGAAGTAAATACATTAAATGATGAGGCTACTGTGGAAATTGAAGCAGGAGAGTATGTGTCTTCATCAAATACATCTTCAAGCGGATCTAGTAGCTATTGTGGAGATGGAACTTGTGAAGCGGGAGAAACTACATTTACTTGTCCATTAGATTGTTTAACTACTGCCTCTTATACTACTCCAACTACAACACCTACTGTGTATCCTGGTACAACAACTCCTTCATCTTCTACAGGTGGATATCAAGGAGGATCAACAGTAACACAAGAAAGCGATAATCTACTACTTTGGATAGCATTAGGTATATTGCTGATGATAATTGTTATCCTTGCATTTATTATGTTCTTAAGGCCTAGAGGTTCTCCTACAAAAGGATATTCTGTTCAAGGACAACAGTCTGAACCTGTTGCAACTAAAGCTCAAGAAAGTGAATATAAGTGGTAAGAATTTAAATTAAAAAAATTATTTTTTCTTTTCGTTTGTTGGTTTTTCGTCTTTAACTACCATTTTTTCTTTTCTGACTTTTTCAGCTTTTTCTTTAGGTAGTTCTTTTGTTACTGTTACTTCTTTCATGGTTTCTTTTTTTAATTCTTTAGTTTCGATTATTTTTTCAGCTTCTTTCTTAGGTTTTTCTTCTTTAGCTTTTTTTGATTTAGGTTCTTCTTTTTTAGTAGTTTCAATTGGGAATCCAATTAATTCTGCCCTATATTTGTCTTCATCTTTTAGAACTTTAACATGAACTTTGCTAAGAATATATTTTCTTCCTCTTGATTGAATTTTTTGATTTAATTCTTTTCCAAGAAGAACGTTTTCTGATTTAGTATGTTTTTGTAAGAATTGTCTAATAGCAATAATGGTCTTTTTAGCACGATCATATTTCGCTACTTTCATTATTTCCTTTCTTAGGGGAATTATATATTCTGCTTCGTTTCCTTTCATCTTATGCTTTAATTCTCTTCCCTCTTCTCCAAGAACGTTTAATAACTGTATGGCGTCCCATGTGTACTCTTCTGCCTATTCCATAGATTTTGGTAACTGTCCAAAAAGGGGCCCATCTAGTTTGAAGTAACCTTTTTGCCAATCTTTGTTTCTTTGCAGGAGATTTTACTTTTGCCATTTTATTTTTTGATTTTATCAACTAGGCTTTTACCTTTAGGGGAGATTTTACGTCCTTTATGTACGTTTTTTTCTTCCTTTAATACGTATCCAGCTTTTTCTAGTTGTTGTAATATTGTTCTAATAATTTTTCCAGAAGCTAATGTTGTCTTTTCTGGTTTATGTCCTCTATTTTTCTTATGAGTATAAACTTTTTTTAATTTTGAAGTTCCAATTGGACCGTTTAGATATACTTTTCTTAAAATTGATGCTGCTCTCATTCTATACCAGTCTTTTGATTCTGGTCTTTTTGTTTTACCATGACCTGTCTTTACGAAATTAGCCCATTCTGGGATAGTAATTGCATCCTTTAGAGCTTCTGATAGCTTCTTGATAATTTCATTTGTTTTTAGGTCTTGTATTGCTGCCATAGAATTATTTTGCTCAGAATCAGTTTATAAAGTTTTGTGTTAGTTTGGCCTTAAAAGGTAAGAATCTTCCTTATCTTCAATCTGGAAGCCCTTTGCTTGAATTTGGTCTCTTAACTGATCTGATTTTTCCCAATTTTTATCTTTTTTCGCTTTCAGTCTTTTTTCTGCTAATTTGATTATTTCTTCAGGTATTTCTTGATTGAAATTAAGTATTTTGAAGATATTATTGACCTCTTTGAAGAAACTTAAGGTGTCTTTTCCACCCTTTTTATTTTTATTACAATAGGAGATATATTCAAAGATTTTTGCAAATGCTTCCGGTGTGTTGAAGTCATCATCTAACGCAGCATAAAATGCTTTTTTTGTTGTTTCTAATTCTTTGTCATCCTGATTGTTTAAATTTAATATGAAATTGTTGATTCTATCTAATCCATTTTTGGAATTTTCTAAATTTTCTTCTGAATATTCAATCCTATTTCTATAATGTGCTGATGCGTAAAAGAATCTTATAGTTTCTTTCGATTGTTGTTTTAATAAATCCCTTAAAGTTATTATGTTTCCAATTGATTTAGACATTTTTTCTTTTTTCATATCTAAGAATCCTGCATGCATCCAGTATTTTACAAATGGTTTTTTATTTGAAATTGCTTCCATTTGTGCAATCTCTGCTTCGTGATGGGGGAAGATTAAATCTATTGCTCCACCATGAATATCATATTGTGGGCCGAATTCTTTTTCAGTAATTGCAGTGTCTTCTATGTGCCACCCTGGCCTTCCTTTGCTAAACGGTGCATCCCAAGAGATTTCATTTTCTTTTGCAAATTTCCATAAACAAAAGTCTCCTTTGTTTTTCTTTTCTGAACTTGAATCTACTCTTGTAACTGCGTCTTCTGCTTGGAGTGCAGTTCTTCCAGATAGTTTACCGTATTCTGGATCTATTGAAATATTAAAATAAATTCCGTCATTTGTTTTGTATGCGAATTCTTTTTCTAGTAATCTTTCTATTTGAGAGATTATATTTTTCATTTCTTCAGTAGATTTAACATATTTTGAAACTGCAGTGTTTCCTAAGTCTTTCATATCTATTAGAAATTCTTTACAATACTTTTCTGAGAATTTTAAAGGGTCTTCCTTTGCTTCATTTGCAGCATTGATTATTTTATCATCAATATCTGTTAAATTTTGGATATAATTAACTCTGAATGTTTTATGTCTTAAATAGTTAACAATGAAATCAAAACTTGTAAATGTTCTTGCATTTCCAATATGGATTAGATTATATGTTGTGGGACCACAAACGAAGATGTTTAATTTTCCTTTTTCTAAAGGGTTAATTGTTTCTTTCTTTTTGGTTAAGGTGTTGTAAATCTTCATTTTATTAAAAATATTTAGAAATTAAACTATATTAATCTTTTGAGAACTCTAAATTACAGTTAGTATGAACTGGTGTCTTGGATCAACAGGGTTACAATTTGGAGAACAGCTTAAAACTGCTTCAAATTTGTATACTCCTAAAGGAAGATTCTGAGTGTTAATTAATACAGTATCACTGTAACTTTCTCCTGAAGTCATTTCTATTGGAGATTTTACCCAATCTACATTTGATAATACGTCTGCTGAATTAATTGATGCAGGATTGGATAATATGTTTAATGTATATTGCAATGAGTATGGTGCTCCTGGATGAATGTTATTTCTTAGATATACTTCTAAATTATCTAATGTTTTTCCTTGTTCAACTGTGTATTTTTTTGAAACTGTAGAAATTGATTTGTCTGAATTCCCAAATATTTCCATAATTTGTCCTTCAGTAACTCTTTGTAGGTCTTCAGTTTGTTCACTTATTCCTGACATGGTATTTGTAACCCACTTTAATCCTAATGTTAAAATAGTAATTCCAATAACAACAACTACTATGGTAGTTATAGAAAGTTCTATTGCTCCTTTTTTCCCTCTTTGCATGTCAAGATTTAGTTAATAAAGATTAATAAAGGTTTCTCTAATCTTATCTATTTGGGCATTTACTCTATTTACTCTCTGCCTGGCAAATTCTCTTAAAAGTTAAAGTTATGGTTGGATTATATGTCATATTTGTTTGAATTAATCGGAATAATAATCGGAGATGGAAATATTTACTATAATCTTAAATCTAGAAGCTATTATGTAGAAGTTACTGGAAATCCACTAAATGAAACTGAGTATTATTCTCATATTTCTTGGTTATTTTTGAATATCATTGGAAAACCTGGAAGAATTTATCTCGGGGGTAGGGGACTAAGAATAAGAATTTATGACAAGAAATTTGTCGAATTTTTAATCAATGATTTCGGCATGAATTATTCTGGATCTAAATGTTATTCTATAGAAATTCCTAGGAGAATAATTAAATCTACAAAACAAGAAATCTTTTGTTGCTTGCGAGGAATTTTTGACACAGATGGGTCTTTTTTTGTTTCAAAAAAGGGAGGAAAATTATATCCTTCTATTGAAATTGTTTCTTGTAGTAAAAAACTAGCTATGCAAATCAGAAATTTACTTATTGAAGATTTTCGTGTTAATTTTAGGCTTAAAATGCCTAGAAAAAGCAATGCTCGATTGGCTTATGTGGTGTCTCTATATGGTTTAGAGGAAACTAGGAGGTGGTTTAAATTGATAGGTAGTTCTAATTCTGCAAAGTATGAAAAATATGAGAATTTTATCAAAAGATTTAAATAGATTCTTTTGAAAACTTGTGTTTGATGGGGCGGTAGCTCAGTCTGGGAGAGCACTAGAAGAGTTGTAGAAAATGTAACTCTGGTGAAACTGAAGTCAAGGGACTTCGTCTCTCAGCAGAAATCTAGGTGTCGAGTGTTCAAATCACTCTCGCCCCACATTTTATTTTAGAAAGTTATTTAAGATTAGAATTTGAAAGTTCTAGTATGAAAGTTGATATGTCTGGCAAATATCTTGCTGAAGAAATTGAGAAAAAATGGATGGCTAGATGGGAGAAAGATAAGACGTATAAGTTTGATGAAACTAATGCAGATAATATTTTTTCTATTGATACTCCTCCACCTACAGTTTCTGGGAAATTACATTTTGGTCATGCATTTAGTTCAAGTCAACAAGATTTTATTGCAAGATATAAACGTATGAATGGGTTTAATGTTCTTCAACCATTTGGAACAGATGATAATGGGTTACCTACACAAACACTTATTGAAAAGTTAAAGAAAGTTTGGGCAAAAGGCATGGAGAGAAAAGAGTTTATTGAACTTTGTTTGAATACATTGGAGAATGAATTAAGACCTAGCTATTTACAAGATTGGAAACGACTTGGAATGAGTTGTGATTTTGATGTTAACTATACTACAATTAATGAGCATTCAATTAGATTGAGTCAAAAATCATTTATTGAACTTTATGAAATGGGCAGAGCATATAGGCAAGAGGCTCCTGCAACATGGTGCCCTAAATGCCAAACTGCAATTGCACAAGTAGAATTAGAGGATAAAGAGATTCCCTCAATTTTTAATGATATTGTATTCATGGTTGGAGATGAAAAATTAACTGTTGCAACAACAAGACCAGAGCTATTACCTGCGTGTGTTGCTATATTCTACCATCCCGATGATACGAGGTATTCTGTATTGGAGGGTAAACTTGCAAGAGTCCCTTTATTTGATTTTGAAGTTCCGATTTTACCTGATGAACGCGCTGATCCTGAAAAAGGGACAGGGATTGTAATGTGCTGTACCTTCGGAGATAGTACTGATGTTGAATGGCAAAAGGCCCACAAATTACCAATTAAAACTGCAATTAACAAAGATGGTACAATGTCTTCGTTAGCTGGAAAGTATGAAGGAATGAAATTAAAAAAAGCAAGAACTGAAATTATTGAAGATTTAAAAAATGAAAATTTATTGACTAAACAAGAACCGATAACTCATTCTGTAAATACTCATGAAAGATGTGGAACTGAAATTGAATTTGTACACTCTAAACAATGGTTTATTAGATATTTAGATTTGAAAGATGATATGTTAGAATGGGGCAATGAACTAAATTGGTATCCTAAACATATGAAAAACAGATATGATAACTGGGTAAAAGGATTACAATGGGATTGGTGTATTTCTAGACAAATCTCTTTTGGAGTTCCGTTTCCAATTTGGTATTGTGGAGATTGTGGGGAAACAATAGTTGCAAGTGTGAAAAATTTACCTGTTTATCCATTACATGATAAGGCTCCTGTAGATTGTTGTCCTAATTGTAAAAGTAAAAATTTGAAAGGTGAAAAAGATGTTATTAATACCTGGGCGACTTCATCATTAACACCCACTATAGTTAAAGAATTGTTTAAAGGAACAGAAGTTTATAATTATTTGAAAGAAAATCCTATGGACTTGAGAACTCAAGGTCACGATATTATTTCTTTTTGGTTATTCAATACTGTTGTAAAAAGTAGATTACATGAAAAAATGAATCCCTGGAAAGATTGTTTCATCAACGGATGGGTACTTGATCCTAGAGGTAGAAAAATGTCTAAATCTAAAGGTAATGTAGTTGAACCTCAAAAAATTATTGAAACCTATTCTGCAGATGCATTAAGAATTATGGCTGGAGGATGTAAGTTAGGTGATGATTTTCCCTATCAAGAAAAAGATGTTAAAAGTGGACAAAAAACTGTAACTAAATTATGGAATGCAAGTAAATTTGTATTTATGCACTTAGAAGATTTTGAACATGCTGGAAAAGACTATGATCCTGAAAAATTAGAATTGATGGATAAGTGGTTGTTATTGAAATTAAATAAGGTAATAAATCATGCAACTGACGCTTTTGAGATTTATGAATTTTCTAAAGCTAAAAAGGAAATTGATGGTTTTTTTTGGAATGCATTATGTGATAATTATTTAGAAATTGTTAAGGATAGATTATACAATCCCGATACAAGAGGAGAATTAGAAAGATTAAGTGGACAACACACACTATATGGTGTATTATTGAATGTATTAAAATTATTTGCACCAATTGCGCCGTTTATTACAGAAGAAATCCATGATAGCTATTATGCTAAGATGGAGAATAAAGGGTCAATCCATAAAAGAAGTTGGCCAGAAGTTGATTCTAGTTTCGATGATGAAGAGATTGAGAAATCTGGAGATAAAATCGTTGAGTTACTGGGTGAAGTTAGAAAATTTAAGAGTGAACAAGGAAAAAGTTTGAAAGAGCCTGTAAGTATAGTTGTTTCTGAAGAAGATTTTAGTTTAATTGAGAAAGGTTTAGATGATTTTAAGGCTGCAACCAATGCCAAATCTGTTGAATCTGGCAAAGAATTTAGTGTAAGTTTCTAGGAGAGGTTTTTTATAGAGCTTCCAATATAAGTATATTTGAAAATGGCGTATAGCAAAAAAGAATTAAGAAAACTTGTAAAAAAATTAGAAAAAGTTAGAGGAAGGCATACCGAGTTGGTTAGTGTGTATGTTCCCGCAGGTTATGAAATTACTAAAGTTTATCAACATTTAATGGAAGAACAGGGTACTGCTAAAAATATTAAAGATTCTAAGACTAGAGGGAATGTAATTGCCTCATTAGAAAAAGCAGTTCGTATGATGAAAGAGATAGGTAGAACTCCCCCTAAGGGTCTTGCTGTTTTTTCAGGTAATGTTTCTGAAAATGAGAGTAAGGTAGATATTCAAGCATGGATGGTTGAACCTCCCGATCCATTAAATATTAGAATGTATCGTTGTGATCAAAGATTTGTTTTAGACCCATTAAGAGAAATGATGGAAGTAAAAAATGTTTATGGTATAATCGTAATGGATAGGCGAGAAGCAACAATTGGATTGTTAAAAGGTACTAAGATTTCTTCATCTGCACATTTAACTTCAGGAGTTCCTGGAAAGTTTAGGGCTGGTGGACAGAGTGCTCAAAGATTCGATAGACTTATTGAAGGGATGGCTTTAGATTTCTATAGAAAAGTTGCTAAAAGAGTTCAAGATGAATATCTTCCAATGGGCCATAATCTGAAAGGAATTTTAGTTGGCGGTCCCGGAATGACAAAAGATGCATTCATCAAAGAATTAAATACTGAGTTGAGAAAAAAAGTTCTTGCCGTAAAAGATTTAACTTATACTGATGAAAGCGGATTAAATGATTTAGTAGAGTTAAGCCAAGAGAATATTGCCAATGAAGTAATTGTTGAAGAGAAAAAAGTTGTACAAAGATTCTTAGGAGTTCTTGCAAAATCTCCTAGTATGGCTGGGTATGGTAAAAAAGATGTTGAAGAGAAAATCAAAATGGGTGCTGCGGAATTAGTGTTAGTTAGTGAAAGCATTGAAGATGAGGTTTTTGAACAATTTGAAATTTTATGTGAAGAGTATGGTACTAAGATTAAAGAAGTGAGTGTAGATACCCGGGAAGGTCAGCAATTAAAAGATCTTGGTGGATTTGCAGCAATATTAAGATATGCTGTCAGCGAATAATCTTTATAAATAAGAATAGGTTCTTTGAAAGATGGAGCAAGAAGAGATTAATACCCATGTGGAAGCAGTGCTTTATACTACAGGGAAATATATGACTCTTGAAGAAATTTCTGAAGCTTGCGGTATTCAAGGTGTCAAAATTGTTAGTGATTCTATTGAGGATCTGAAAAGAAAATATGCGTCTGGTGATGGAGCTTTGGAGATTCAAGAACAAAATGATAGATTTAAATTAAATATCAAAAAAAGATATGGTTTTATTGCTAGTAAATTAGCTGGCGAGGCTGAATTTGATGGACCCACAATTAAGACTCTTGCAGTTGTTGCGTATAAAAGTCCGGTTATGCAAAGTGAAATTATAAAGATTAGAGGAAATAAATCTTATGATCATTTATCTCAATTAAAAAGTGATGGACTAATTACTTCAGAAAAATGTGGCAGATCTAGAATGTTAAAATTATCCAATAAATTCTTTGAGTATTTTGATGTAGCTGAAAAAGAAGTTAAGGATAAATTAGAGAATATTGATGGAGATGTTAGGAAAAATGTGGCTTGGAAAATGGGAACAACTCCTGAACATCTTGCAAATTTAGAGAAATCGATTGAAGAACAATCAACTGAGATTCCAATTGAAAAGGATGTTAAAGAGGATGAAACGGATTCTACTGAAAACTTAGAAAAAGGGGAACCTGTCGATAAGAACGTTTATGACGACAAAGGGAAGATTATCGGAGTTTTAGGCGATTAGAAAGGTTTATATATTGTCTTTTGAAAATTAGTCCCTGACGAATGGTTAAAAAATGGCAATAGATTTAGCAGTATGGGTAATGTACTTTGTATCTATTTATTTCGCTGTTTTTTGGATGACTGTAATCCTAGATAATAAGATAAAAGATATTCCTGCTAAAAAGTCTAAGAAAGCTATTCCTAAAGTTTCAGTCACTATTCCTATGTTCAATGAGGAAAATAGTGTAATTGGGACCATTGAGTCCGTTTTAGGTTTAAACTATCCTGCTAAAAAATTACAAATTATATTAGTTAATGATTGTAGTACAGATAATACTCACAATGTTGTTCAAAATTTCTTAAAAGAAAATAAAACTAGATTGAAAGATTTTGATATTAGGTATATTAATCACAAGGTAAATAGTGGAAAGGGTGTTGCAATGAACAATGCTTTGAAAATCTCTACTGGTGATTTGTTTGTTTGTTTAGATGCAGATAGTTTTGTTGAACCAGATGCATTAAGAAAAATTGCTCCCTATTTTGAAGACGAAAATGTCGCTTCAGTTTTACCTTTAATGAAATTAAAAAAAGTTAAAGGATTTGCACTTAATTTACAATATGTAGAATACTTAGTAAATTTCTTTTTGAAAAAAGTTATGGGCTTATTGGATTGTATTCATGTTACTCCTGGCCCCTTTGGAGTTTATAGTAAAAAGATACTGCAAAAAGTTGGTGGATTTGATACAGATAATCTAACTGAAGATTTAGAAATGGCTTTAAGATTGCAAAAAAGAAATTATAAAATAATTCAATTAATTGGGGCAAAAGTATTTACACTTGCACCAGAAAAAATGAAAGGTTGGTTTAATCAAAGAAATAGATGGTACAAGGGCACTTTGATTAATTTACTTAATTATCGTGGAATGTTCTTTAATAAGAAATATGGTGAGTTTGGAATGTTTCATTTACCTATGGTTTTAAGTGCGGCAATTATTTCTATTTTCTTTGCTTTTTTTGTTATGTGGAAACATATGATCAAACCACTTTTAGGTAAGGTATATGATTTAAGTTTCATCAATTTTGATGTGGTTCATTTGAGTAATGTTTGGGTGGAGAGATTTAGCTTTTTAGATATTAATTATATGATTTTATTCTTTACATTTATTATATTTACATTTGGAGTTGCATGGGTAGTTTATGCTTTCAAGTATACTGAAGAAACATTTACTAAAAAAGGTCTTGCATCTACCGCAATGTTTATGGTGATTTATCCTTTCTTTTTGAGCGTAGTTTGGTTAGGAGTAGTATTTGATTTAGCAAGAGGGAAAAAACAAAAATGGTAGTTGAGAAAAAAAGACAATTTTTTTGGAAAAGGCATATTTTGGCATTTGTGATAACTTTACTTATTTTTAGTGTTGGAATTTTATTAGGTTCTAAATTAAGCAACGATAGGATAGAGTTTACAAAAACAGATATTGAACGTCAACAAGTAGAATATGAAAGTTTACAATTGCAATTGTTATATCTCACTGGACAAGAAGGAAAAAATTGTGAGGTTCTTTTGAATACTCTTGAAAGAAATATTTATGATTTAGAAAACTCAAGAATTAAACTGGAAAATTATATTCAGGGTCAGGAAGGCGGAGACTATCAGACAATTAAAAGAGATTATATGCTTACAGAAATAAGGTATTGGTTGTTAGCTAATGAGGCAAAAGAAGTTTGCCCTAATGATCTTGCAACAGTGTTATATTTTTATGAAACTGCCGACTCTTGTTTTGATTGTAGTGCTCAAGGATATATTTTGACTTATCTTAAGAGTATTTTTGGCGATAAATTACTTGTATTCTCTTTAGATGTGAATTTTAATGAGCCAATGGTTCAAATTTTGAAGGAAAATTATGAAATTGAAGAATTGCCGACCGTTATTGTTGGAGGAAAAGTATTTTCAGGGCTAACTAAAAAGGAAGAATTAATTAATGAGTTATGCTTATTCTATACAGATGCATCGTTTGATGTTTGTGATTAAGTCAAGGTAAAATATGTCTAACTGTGATATGTGTGGATTGGAAGTTGTAAAGCTAAATTCTGTAGTTGTAGATGGAAGTTTTTTGGATGTATGTGCTAAGTGCAGTTCTTATGGAAATGCAGTAGAGATTAAAGAACCAGAAATTAGAAAATATGCAGGGACTTCTAAAGCTCAAACCAAAATTTTTGTTGAAGAAAATGTTAATTTCGTGATGGAGAGTGCAGGAAATATTATTAAATCCATTCGTGAAGAAAAAAAATTGAAACAAAAAGACTTTGCAAAAATGATAGGTGTTAAGGTCAGCGTTTTGCATAAAATTGAAACTAGTTTGATTAAACCAGAAATTAAATTAGCAAGAAAAATTGAGAAAATTTTAGATATTAACCTAATTGAAAGCTATACTGATGATGAAAAGAGTGTTCCTGTAAATTTAACAGATGAAGAATTGACAGTTGGAGATTTAATTAAGTTTAAAAAACGTTAATTCTTGGTAATTCTTATGAAAAAAAAAGATGTTGAAATTATATTGTCTGGTTTAGAGACTTTTAAAAAACAAAAATTAGATTTAGAACAATATCAGACAGAGGCACACATTGCTGCAGATCTTTTGTGGTTTGCATTTATGAATGGAGATATTGAAGGTAAAGTGGTCGCAGATTTAGGTTGTGGGAATGGTGTGTTTGGTATTGGTGCACTGTTATTGGGTGCCGAAAAAGTAATATTCTTAGATGTGGATAAAGAAGCTATAGAAATAGCTAAAAAAAATGCAGAGGCTGTTGAAAGAATTGTTGATGGAGAGCTATCTAAAAGTTTTTCAAATAAAGAAATTTCTTCTTTTAATCGTAAAGTTGATACTGTGATTCAAAATCCCCCTTTTGGAGTTAAAAAAACACATGCAGATAAGCCATTTTTATTAAAGGCTATGAAATATGCAGAAAAAGTGTACACTTTTCATAAATTTGAAACTAGGAGATTTGTTGAAAAATTTGTATTGGATGAGGGCTGGAAGATTAAATTAGTTAAAAAATATAAATTCCCTCTAAGAAAGGGCAAAGATGGGCAAGGGTACGCTTTCTGGAAAAAACAGTTACATAATGTAAATGTGGGCGTATGGCTTATTGAAGGGGAATAAGGCTTCAGAAACCTTTTTAAATGTAGTACAGGAAAAGAGTAGTAAAATGGAAATTGTTACTATTGAAAACGAGAAAAATCGTCTTAAATTCCAAATTAAGGGAGAAGGACACACATTCTGTAATGTTCTAAAGAAAGAGCTTTGGAATGACAAAAGTGTTGAGATTACTGGATATAATATAGAGCACGGTATGACTACAGATCCGGTTTTTACTTTGGAAGTTAGTAAAGGGGATCCTAAAAAAGTACTTCTTGAAGCAGTTTCCAGATTAAAAAAAATAAACAAAGAGATTAAAGATAAATCTAAAACTCTTTGAATGAGGAATTGATAATTTGAGATTTTTAAAATCTTTGAAGAAATTTTGGCATTTTGTTTGGTATGATGACAGTTTGGCTTCTTGGATTGTAAATTTATTATTGGCTTTTGTTTTAGTTAAATTTGTAATATATCCTTTAGTTGGCTTATTTCTAAGTACTAGTTTTCCAATAGTTGCTGTTGTAAGTGGAAGTATGGAACATGAAGGATTAGATTTTGATGCATGGTGGGAAAATAATGGTAAATGGTATGAAGAAAATGGCGTTTCTAAAGAACAATTTGAAGAATTTAGATATATAAATGGATTCAATAAGGGAGACATTATGTTCTTGAAGGGCGTAACACCGAAAAATATTAAAGTTGGGGACGTTCTAGTGTATGAAACTAGTTTAAATCATAATCCTATAATTCATAGAGTTGTTGAATTGAGAGATGGAAAGATTATAACTAAGGGAGATAATAACGGCAAGGAAGATAAACCAGTTGAATTTGAACAAGTTGCACGTACTGGAAAAGCAGTATTAAAATTGCCTTGGTTTGGATGGATTAAAATATGGTTTGTGGACTTTTTGAGGTTTAAAATTTAAAATGAAATTTTGCGATAAATGTGAATCTATGTTAATTCCTAAAAAGGAAGATAATAAAACTGTTTTTGCTTGCAACTCTTGTGGTTGGGTAAGTAGCAAAAAAGAAAATATTGTAATTAGTGAAAAATCTGAGAATATTAAAAAAGCACTTATTGAAGTGGTGGATAAGAATATAGATATCCTTCCTAAGGTCGATCAAGAATGCGATAAATGTAATCATTCAAAAGCTTATTTTTGGTTAGTTCAAACAAGGGCAGCAGATGAAGCAGAAACAAGATTTTTTAAATGTGTTAAATGTAATCATACTTGGAGAGAGTACTGATTTTTTATAATGGCAGATATTAGAAGAGCACCTTACAAGGAAAAGTTCGTTAAAGATTTAGGTCTTTCTGAATTTAAAGTTGTAGTTACTGGTAAACCTGTGGGTTTACAGAACGGAGGATTCTTGTTGAGTGATGGAACTGGAGAAGTTTTTGTAAATATTACTCGTATGGAAAATAGTGAAGATAATTCTGGTAAGGAAGTTCTGAGAGTTTTTGGAAGATTAGTTCCTTATGAAAGTGGCTTTGAAATTCAAGCAGAAATAATCCAAGATTTAAGTGGAATTAGTCTGGATGCTCTGAAAAAGATAAAAGAAGCTGCCTTTTTATAATAAGATATACTAGCGTTTCAGAAAACTTATAAACGGCTTGAATAGGGATTATATGGAGATATTATATGAAATTAACACTAGCTGAACCAAGGACCTTAGTAGATTCTATTAACGTTATTTCTGAAATCGTTAATGAAGTTAGATTTGATGTAGATGGAGAAAAAATAGGCTTAGTGGCTATGGATCCTGCAAATGTTGCTATGATTGACTTTAAATTATTTAGTAGTGCATTTTCTGAATATTCTGTTGATAAATCTCATCAATTATGCATTAGCTTAGATAGTTTGAAAGCAGTATTGAAAAGAGTAAAACCTTCAGATATGTTAACTTTAGAATTAGATGAAGAAAAAAATAAATTAAAAATTCAGCTTAAGGGCGATAATGTCAGAACATTTAATTTAGCTTTGATTGATGTTGATGAAAAAGAACAAAGAGTTCCCGATTTAAATTTTAGTGCTACTATTGAAACTTCAAGTTCAATATTTGATGGTGCAATTCAAGATGCAGATGTAATTGCAGATGCAGTTGTTTTGAAAGCTTTGGAAAATAGTTTTGTTGTTGAAGGTGAAAATAATATGAGTCAAGTAACTACTGAAATACCTAAAGATGATGATACAATAATTACTCTTAATTCTGTTGAAGAATTTAAATCTAAATATAGTATTGAATATTTGAAAAAAATCATTAAAGGTGGTAAGTTAACTGGAAAAGTTAAATTGCAATTTGGAAATGATTATCCTTTGAGAGTGGATTATTTGGTACAAGATAAACTGAATTTAGGATTTATTTTGGCTCCTCGTGTTGCTAATGATTAGAAATCTTTATATATTAGTTTGATGTTTTAGTTTTATGGAAAGAGGTTTAGTTTTGAGTGTAGTATTAATTTTAGCTGCGGCTATGTTTGCAGGTAATTTAAATTCTGATGATTCTGTTACTGGGATGCAAAGTAACGAGGAAATAAAAGGCTGGGTAGAGTGTGTGGCGGATTGTATTGACGCACGAGATACTGCAAAAATGGAATGTACTGACAAATTTAATGACGATGTGGAAAAATTAGATATCAAAAAAGAAGAATGTGAATATTCGGGTTATAACGATTATGAGGTGTGTCTGGAATCTAACAACGAAAAAATCTGTGATGCTGAGTTATACACTGCTTTGGCAAGATGCGATAAATTCTATGGACCACGGAGTAAGCGTAGAGCAGTATTAGAAAGTGTAAGAAATGATTGTTACAATGATGCTGATAAGATCTATGAATCCTGCGCGCTCTATTGTCTGTATGCCGTTAAATAATTAGAAATCTTTATATTCTTACTTTTTATTATATTACTTAATTAAAGAGGGTTTTACATGGGTCTTAAAGTTAGAAATGATTATGGTTTTTTAAGAAGCAAAGCAGTTTTTCAAATATTTTTATTGATTGGAACTTTGTTTTTCTTTGGATATTCTCTTGGAGAAGTTAATGCTGAAGAAGAAGTAGGCTGTTGTGAAGTGGATTCTTCTGGAAATCATTGTTTACCCACTACAAACTCTAATTGTGATTTAAACTCCGGTAGTTGGACTCCAGTATCTTGTGAACAAACTAGTTTTTGTTCGACTGGTTGTTGTTTTGATGGAAGTTCTGGTGTTTGTGATGATAGGGTTCCCAAGGCAGGGTGTGTTTCAAATTCAAATGCGTTATTTTTTGATGAGTTGAGTTGTGATGCTGTATCTAATTGCGATCTTGGTTGTTGCGAGTTAGGAACAAATTTTGTTTACAATAGCAAATTTGCATGTCAAGATTTAATTGACCAGTATTATCCTTCATTAAATATTTATGATGTGTGGGATTCAACTGTTCCTGATGAGTATGCTTGCATTTATCAATCAACTGAAGACGATTTGGGTTGTTGTGTAGACACTGACACTTTTGGTTATCCTGATAGTTGTATTTGGGGAACAAGAGGGACTTGTTCAAGTGATGGATCAGAAGAAGATGCATCTAATTTTGCAGGATTCTACAAAGAAACTTATTGTAGTAATGCTAACTTACAATGTCCTTGTGAATCTCAAGATTATCGAGGGTGTGTTGGAGAAGATATTTATTGGTTTGATAGTTGTGGAAATCAAGAAGAAAAAGTTGAAGAATGTGATTATGCGTTAGGAAATATTTGTAAGGAAAATGATGATGATTCTGCTTCTTGTGTGAGTGTGAATTGTGTAGATACTCAAGATTTTCCAGATAATACTCATGATTCAAGAATGGGGGGACCAAGATTAAATGGTGAAAGTTGGTGTACCTATGACAGTCCAAGTGGAGGATTTTATGATCGTCCGGGAAGTAGACAATATAGACATCTTTGTGTAAATGGTGAAGAAAAAGTTGAAGAATGTGAAGATTTTAGAAATGAAATTTGTGTTCAAGGCGAAGCTGTTGTTGGGAGTCAAACAGTTACTAGTGGTGCATGTAGAGATATTGAGAGTTTTTCTAAATTAGATATTGATGAATATATAGATACAGAAAATCTAGAGGATAGTACTATTCAACCTGGCACCTCTGATTTCAATGACGAAGATAAAAAATTAGTTTCTTCTACATCTGTCCCTGTTGGATCCAAATTTTGGAATGGAGAAAATTCTGGTGAATGTAAAAAAGGTAAGAGTGAATGTACTGTAATTTGGGCAAGAAAAAATTGGTTAGATGATTGGGATATTGAAGCAAATGAAGAATGTGAAACTGGAGAATTTATTGGAGATTCAAATGACTTTTGTAGAATGTTTGGAGATTGTGGTGCAGATGTAAATTTGTTGGAAATATTTACTGATGATGGTTTGGACGTTAGTTGGAGCGGAAAAAATAGTTTTGATGATAAAACTGCAAACAGCCCAAAATCTGTTCCCTCTAGTTTTGTTAAAGAGCTTAAGTCTAAAGAAGGAATTTTTGGAGGTATGGATAAATTAAACGAAGCGTTTACAGATAGTTTCACTTTGTCTACTTCTGAACATGTTACAATTTACCAATTAGCAACAATCTTAGCATATAGTTTTGATTTTAGTACAACTCTTTTTGGTTTCTTTGAACAATCTATGATGCTCTCTCCTCTTGGGGCAATTTTTTTCATATTAATTTCTATTATTTGGGGAGATGAACTTGGAGAAATACTGGGAAAGATAATGGGGTATGATCAAGAATTTAGAGATGTAACTGTAAGTTGTAGTCCTTGGCAGGCACCTGCTGGAGGAGATGACTGTAGCAGGTGTGATGACGATGTTAGATATGATGAAGACGTCTATGATGCACCGGTTAAATGTAGCGAGTATCGGTGTAAAAGTTTAGGAACTGGATGTGAATTGATTAATGAAGGTACGGAAGAACAAGCATGTGTGGATACATATGTTAATGATCCAAATCCTCCGTATATCACTCCCTGGCATGAAATTTTAACTACACCTTATTCAGTAGATGTTACTGCTAATGGATACGATATTGAACCAATTGTAGAATATTATCAACCGTTAACTTTTGGAATTGAGTTGAATGAATATGGAAAATGTAAGTATGCTGAAGAGTTAGGAATTCCTTATGAAAATATGGTGAATAGTTTTGGTACTTCATTGGATTCAGAAGAAAAAGAAATTACAATTAATTCCCCTACACCTTCAACAGAATATGAATATTATATTAAATGTATAGATAGGGGTGGAACTACAAATCCTACAGATTATGTAATTAGGTTTGATACAAGTAGTGAACCAGATATTCAGCCGCCAGTAATTGATAGCAGTAGTATTGTTAATGGTGCATATCTTGCTTACAATACTACAGAAACTAGTTTAGAATTAGAATTGAATGAACCAGTATCTCTATGTACTTGGAGTAAAGGTGTTGATTTGCCTATTGAACAAATCCATG
>JABIPM010000040.1 GCA_018658955.1 Candidatus Woesearchaeota archaeon
AGAAACATTTTTCCTAGCTTTAAGCAATACGTGTAATAATTTAACAGTATCAGAACCAGCTATATTCTTAACAAGATCAATAATTATTTCTTCAGGAACTTTCATCGTAGGAATTATAAAAATAGGAGTCTTATTTAAATATCTTACGGATTTTAACGTCCATCAAATAAATAATTGCCTAAATCTCGTAATTTTTCCAGTTTTCCCCCTTCATAAATATCTTCCAGCTCCTCAAAATGAGATTTACAGCAATCCATATGATGTTTTTTTGCTAATTCTAACTTTTTTCCAGCAAATTTTTCACTTAGGCTGCATAATCTTAGATTCTCTAAAATTCCTAAAATATGTCCATATTTCATAGATTTTTCAAAACTATCCACTATTCCAGAATCAAAAGCATTTTTACAATAAGTTTCTAATTGATTTTTTTTATCTTCAAATCCTTCAAAAACGTTCAAACAAGAATAATTATCAATTAATGTAATTGGATCCATGTAAGGTAAACCTATTTTACTTTTTTCAAAATCAATTATACATGGGTCTCCTTTTCTATTCAAAACAATATTTCCTGGATGTAAATCTCCATGAACAATTGACTTCCAACACTCTCTTGAATCAATGAATAAAAAGTTTAATTTTTCAACTATTGTATCGGAATATTTTTTATCTAATTTCTTCTTAAAATTCTGATTATCAAATAAATTCATAGTGTCACTAATGGATTTATTAGATTTTAACTGCAATAATAATAAATTTTCAAGACTTGTTTTTATGATCTCTTTTCCTTCTTCATAATGTTTTAAATCCAAATAATCTTTCAAATCAAAATTTCCTACATTTTTTGTAATGCTAAATACTTCTCCATCAACTTCTAGAAGCTTAATGGGCCTAACAAATTTATTTTTTGTATCTTCAAAAAAAGAATAAATAAATTCTGTTTTTATATAATCTTGAATTATTTCTTCAGAATTTTTTCCAGTCTTAAATATAAACAACCTATTTGCTAAATCTGAGTCAGATAAATAAATTTCATTTGAACCCTTTTCCACTAAGCTTTTTTTACTTCTTTTAATCTTTTCAATAGCAGTTCTAAATACTTCTTCAGAACCTTCTATATTTTCATTTTCTAATATCTGCCCTAGAATGCAACAAGAATTCAAAACAGCCTCATCATTCCCTTTTTCAATATTTAATCTCAATACGTCTAAGGATTCATCTAATAATCCACCAATATAAAGTCGCACCCCATAATCTAAATTTTTCTCAAAATCAACAGTACCAGCCCTTTCAATTCTGTTTATTCTAAGTTTAGCTAAAGTTTTGTAACTTAATTTTTCAATAGCAGAGATGGAATAATTGAATTGCCGGGATTCATCTAAAAGTTCAATCAGCCCTTCCAAATTTTGATTGTAATGGTTTTCTAAAGTTTTTTCAGCATATTTTTTCTCAAAATATTTGTCTTCAGGAATATCTTGAATATGTTTTTGAATGTAGTCAATATTATCTTCAAAAGTATCTTTTCCTCTTAAAAGTTTAAAACCCTCTCTCAAATTTTCTAAGAATCTATTTGGTTTTATTGTGTCAAATAAGTTCATGGTACTGAGATTAGTAGTGGCTACCTGATATGTGAGGGCTCCAAAAACAAATCCTAGTGGCCAAGAATCTTGCGAATAACCAATAAAACATCCAATTGCAGTAGAAGGTAATACAGAAATAATTCTTTTTATTCTATTTTTTTTATTCTCTTTTAAAATTAATTCCGAACTTTTTTCATATTCGTTTCTCTCTTTTTCAATAAGATCCATGAGTATGATTAAAATTTAGTTAAAACAAAAAATAATGCCGCACCTACAACACCGACGATTAAGCCAAATACAAAAGGCCAAGGAGTTTCTTTGGGTTCATCTTTCTTTTCTTCTTTTTCAGTTTCTTCTTCTTGTTCTTCATCAGAGTTATCAGTTTCTAATACTTCTTCCTCTTCCTCTTCCTCTTCAGTTCCATTAGGTGTTTGGTCCCATCCATCACACACTCCATCACCATCAGAATCTAAATCGCAACCGTCAACTTCAACAATACATCCAGGAACATGGTCTATTGGACAAACATCTACATCATCATTAACTCCATCACCATCAGAATCTAAAGGGGCATCTACAGGTTCTTCCTTAACATTTAGTTTAAATTCAAAAATTTCTCCATGTAACCCACCATCAATTTCACCAGTTAATTCTAATCTAATATTATACTTAGCAACATCGTAATCACTCAAGTCCAATGTTAATTCTCTAGCAACTCCTACTTCTTCACCAAGCACATCATCCTCTCCGGTAGATGCCTCTTCTCCATAACTCCTATCGTCTACAAATAAAATAATTTGGATATCATTATCTTCAAACTTAAAACTATCATTGGAAAAAGTATTCTTATAACTTACAATAATTTCTACATCGTCACCAACATAAGCATCCACCGTATTTCCATCACTAATATTATCTGCATCCTCTCCATCAACCTCTACCTGGACCTTATTACTATAAAATTCTAAATTATTTTCAACTTGAACTGTCACAGGAAATATTTCAGAAACTCCAAATGTCTGAATTGTCATGTTTGTAATATTGTTTGCAGTTCCACTAATATTAATTTCTCCCACATTCCACGCAACTTCTTTAAACTCAGAATCAATAGCGTCTATGCCTTTAGGGATAGTAAGTTCTACAGAAGTAGCATTTGAGGATGAATTTAAGATAGATTCTCCATTAAATGGAAAAACAAATCCAAAATTAAAGCTGCCAAAAGAACCATTACTTACAAAATTAAAATCCAAGTTTTCAATACTATAATTAACATAACTATTACTAAGTGTTAAAATTTCATTATCTCCAACAGTATGTTCAAAATTATCTCCTCCAAAAGCAAGAGTAGTAACGTTAGCACTAAAACTAGCAACACCAAAAGAAACTAGCAATATTAAGAATAAACTCGAAAGAATAATTAACCTATTTTTCAATAAAGCCTTTCTAAGTATCATATTATCATACTCCCAAAAACCTACTTTTTAAAGTTTCCCAGTACTCACCCTAAGGTTTATAAACAATATTCAGAAACTTATAAACATGCCAATTGCAGAAAATTCTCAATCTCCAGAAATGGATAAAAAGACCAAAGAAGAGATTTTAAAGAAAGTAGAAAAAATGAAGGCAAAGGTAGAATCCTTCAAAAAGAAACTTCTTACAAAAAATAAAAAAGATATTTTGGGAATGTCAGTATTACCTCCAGAAAGATTTGAAGACGCAGTAAACAGGTTAAAATCAGAGAAGTTAGATGAAAAACAATTAAGAAAGAAAATTGAAGAAGAAAAACAAAAAATAAACATTCTAATTTTACTAGATGATCAAGAATTAAAATCTCCTAAGGAAAGATACAATTTAATAAAAAAAGTAGAAGAAACATCAATCAAAGTTGCAGAATCAGTTGATAAATTAATAAGACCTCAAGCAATGTTAATGTCTGAAGTAAGAGAAGCATGTTATGATGGAAAATCCGAAGTTCTAAGATTATTAACAACTAGTGTGCATATTCATGACCCCAAAGATGTTTTAGGGGCAATTAAAGTTAGTGAAATTCACAAATCCATGGTTCTAAGAAAATTCGAAAAGTACATTGTTTCTTATATTGCAGTTGGAAGTGTGTTTAGGGGAGATGCATCGAGTCATGATATTGATGTAGCAATAATTATTGACGATACAGACGTTAAAAGAATGAGTCGTGGAGAATTAAAAGAAAAACTTTCAAGCATTATTCGTTCAATGGGATTCGAAGCAAGCGATATTGCACAAGTAAAGAAAATATTTCATATTCAAGTGTACATTTTAACAGATTTCTGGGATGGAATAAGGGATGCAACACCCGTATTCTTTACATTCCTAAGAGATGGAATTCCTTTATACGACAGAGGAGTATTCATGCCTCAAAAATTATTATTAAAAATGGGTAAAATCAAACCAAGTCCGGAAGCAATTGAAATGCATATGGATGTGGGTGGAAGATTAATTGAACGATCAAAAGGAAAACTCCTAAGCATTGTTGCAGAGGATCTATACTATGCAGCGTTAAATCCTTCACAATCAGCACTTATGCTTCAAGGTTATCCTCCTTCAACACCAAGAGAAACAATGAGGTTAATGGATGAAATTTTCGTAAAAAAAGAAAAATTAATGACTTCTAAAGATGTTGAAGCATTAAAGAACGCATTTAAGATTTACAAAGAAATCGAACATGGAAAATTAAAAGAAATTTCTGGAAAAGAAATAGACAGATTAACAAAAGAAGTTTCAGATTATTTTAATAAAATAAAAGTTATTGTAAAGAAACTAGAAAAGAAAGCAGTAAGAGCGACTGCAAGTAATTTATTAGAGGCCCTAACTGAAGCATTAGTCAACTTAATGAGCTTAGAAAATCTTTCAACAAATAAAGCAGACTTAACTAAAAACTTTTCAAAATTAGTTACTAAGGGACATTTCAATAAAAGAGAAAAAGAATTATTAACAAACACTTTAGAATTAACAAAGAAAGCTTCTTCAAAAGAAGAACTTGAAAAATTAAGAAGGGAGTCCTCACAACTATTAAGAAAGATTCAAAGACATGCTCAAACCGAAAGAGGAAAAGAAATAGGCAGGGCAAAGATTAGAGTAAAATACGGGGATCAATTTGGAGATATTTATTTACTAGATAAAGAAATTTACATGGTGGGAGATATAGACTCTCAAACAAAAGTAGTTTCAAAAGCAAGGATGCTTCCTTCAGGAAACTTAGGTACAGTAAAACCTTCAAGTATGGAAGAATTAGATAAAATATTAACCACTGCCAAAATCCCTCCAAGGGTATTCATTAAAGAGGCATTATTCGAGGATTTAAAGAAGATTTTTGGTAAAGATGTAGAAGTATTAATCACATCTTAAGTCAAAAAGCTTAAAAACAGAAATTCTATAAAAAAGACACGATGGAAGCACAAATATCTAATTTTAGACTAGGAAGACACACAAAGTCCAATAATCACATGATTTTGATAGTTCCTGGTGTAGATAGCAAAGAACAGGCAGATGCAATGAAAGACAAAGTAGTTGTCTGGAAATCAAGTGCAGGTAAGGAAATCAAAGGCATAGTAGCTTCAGCACATGGAAATAATGGTGCAATCAGAGTAATATTCGAAACAGGGATGCCTGGTCAAGCAATTGGCACAAAAGTGGAGATCCAATAATTAAAAATGGCAACATTAAGAAGAGGACATTGTAGTTCCCCAGTAAAAAGGGCTTATACTAGAAAATCTAAATATAGAAGAAAGAATTACATCAGATCAGTTCCAACTAACAAGGTAATCAGATATGACATGGGTGAAAAGTCTAAAGGGTTTCCTTACAAAGTAGAAATTAAAGTAAAGGCGCCAATTCAAATTAGACACAACGCATTAGAAAGTTGTAGACAGATTATTAACAGGCACTTAGCAAGATTAATTGGAACAGATTATTATCTTAAATTAAATGTTTATCCTCATCAAATAATCAGAGAGAATAAAATGCTTTCAGGTGCAGGATCCGATCGTTTGCAGACAGGAATGCAGCGTTCTTTTGGTACTCCTACAGGTGTAGCAGCTAGACTAAAAAAGAATCAAACTATCTTTTCAGTAAAAGTAACAAAAGAAAATATTAACCATGCAAAGACAGCATTAAAGAAATCAACACCAAGAATGCCAGGTCAATTTTCAATTACTTTTGCAGAAATTAAAAAATAATTTTTTATATTTTAATTGTTTACTAGAAATTTCTCTATGTAAAAGTTTTACAAAGATTTAACAAAATTCACAAACGTTATCAGATTTGGTAATTTTGGGTTTACCTTTCTTTTTCTGTTTTTTCTTAAAAATATCAAAGATTCCCATATCTAAAAAAAGTGATTTTTCTATATTTAAACCTTTCTTGAAAATGATTCACCAACAAGTAATGATATACTCTTAAATAAATTAACAACTTCAAATGATCAATGAACGTAATCAGTAGTAGGCCAAGTTATAGAACAACACTTACTACTGTGAAGAATATTTCTATTAAATTCAATTAACCTGGCTCAAGTCTTTGATTGTTTTCAACATCAATTGGTTTGGGCCTTACTTCTAAGACATAATTAGAGTTATCTAAATTAACAGAACTATCAATGGAGGAAAATATAAAATGGTTCAACAAATGGATGCAGGATTAGTTCCTGATAGGGTACAGAGGCCTTGTAGATTATGCATGGCGGAGCAGGCACATTACAGGATGGGAGAAGTAGAAGCAGACGAATTGGGATTATTAAGTGCCGAATTCCAATGTATGGGTTGTATGGAAATTGTTCCAGTAGCCGTAGGTAGGGAGGAGTTTAGACATGAAGAAATTTATATCAGATCAATCAATAACTCCAAAATCATAACATCTTTTTGATGACATCTGGATATTCGGGAAAGTGCTTGGCAATTATCATAATGTCAAATTCACTTAGTATGGACTCTTTTGGTTCTCTCTCCAATAAAAATTCAAAAGACTTCTCAACTAATAATTCTTTACTGCACATCTTATCACTTAGCATTTGCCAATCTTGTTCATGAACCAAAATAATGTGTTCAGTAGTTTCACCATTCTGCTGTATTCTAACTAAAAATTCATCTTCGTTTTTTCTCTCAACAATGATCTCCATTTTACAAACAAATCCTTGGAGGATTTTTTAAAAGAAGTTCAATTAATTTTATTGCATCTTTAATATCTTGTTTATGTGCAACACTTGTAGTTGTATGTATATTTCTAACAGGAACACCCACAACACCGCAAGGTAATCCTCCTTTAGAAACTGCAACATTTAATGCATCCGTTGTTCCAAAATCACTAACATCTGGTTGGAATGGAATTTTGTTTTTTCTTGCAATATCAAATAACCATTTATTTATGCATCGAGTAGTCATCATTTCACCATCCTTAACAACAATTACTGGGCCTTTGCCTAAACACTTTACTGCACCGCCTATTTTTCCATCTCCAGATTCAGTGACATCTACAACAATTGCATAGTCTGGATCAATTGAATAAACAGAAGTTTTAGCACCAAATAGTCCAATCTCTTCTTGAACAGTAAACACGTAATACATGTTTCCCTTAGATTTTTTTAATTTTTTAGCTAATTCAATTAACATATAACAGCCAACTCTATCGTCTAGAGCTTTACCAGAAACAAAGTTTCCACCTTCTCCAAGTTCTAAATAATCTTTTACAATGTAAACATAATCTCCAGGAATAACTCCTGCCTTATCCACTTCTTCTCTAGTCATACCTACATCAACATATAAGTTTCCCATCCCAGGCAATTCTTCAAGCTCATGACTATCTTGAATATCTCGTGTAGTGATCAATCCTTCAAGTTTCTTACCTTTACTGGTAATCAGTTGAACATTTTCACCAAGCAAAGTAATCGGTTCTAATCCTCCAATTGCAGAAATAAATATCTTACCTTGACTATCGACTTCTCCAACCATTAATCCTACTTCGTCCATGTGAGCTGCAAGCATTACAGAAACTCCTTTTCCTTTCTGTCTAGCAATTAGGTTTCCATACTTATCAGTATACATCTCATCAACATATGGTTTAAGCTCTTTTTTGATTATGGCTCTAACTACTGATTCATTTCCACTAGGGCCTTGCGCCTCACTAAGTTTTTTTAGAAGATTCATACTTCACCTCTCTACAATTTAAATCCTTCAGTTTATTTAAATCCTTTCTTTATAAATATCTTAAACAAAGGCATATAAATCACTTATTTCTACTCAATTGTGAAATGGCAAGAAGAATAGCAATCATAGAACAGGACAAGTGTCACCCAGATAAATGTGGCAACTTACTTTGTGCCAGACTGTGTCCTGTAAACAGAAAGGGAGAGGATTGTATTTCTAAAAACACACTAACAAAAAAGGCAATGATTGATGAAAAACAATGTTCTGGGTGCGGAATTTGTCCAAAAAGATGCCCTTTCGAAGCAATTCATATTATCAATCTGCCAGAAAAATTAGAGGGAGAACCAATTCACAGATTTGGAAGAAACTCATTTGAATTATTTAATCTTCCAACAATTAAACCAGGTTCAGTGGTTGGGTTAATCGGTAGAAATGGAATTGGAAAGTCAACAGCATTTGAAGTTTTAGCAGGAAACATAACACCTAACAATGGAAATTATGACACTGAACTAACAGAAGAAAATATCAAATTACTAAAAGAAAGTATTTTACAAAAATATTCAAATTCACAAATTGGAGAATATTTCACCAAAGTTTTTGATAAGAAAATAACAATTTCTTACAAACCACAAAGAATAGAACTACTTCCAAAATTATTTTCTGGAAAAGTTATCGATCTATTAGAAAAAGTTGATGAAAAAGGAAAAGTAAATGAAATGATGGACCTTTTAGAATTAACGCAAGTAAAAGATAATAATATCTCTGATCTTTCTGGAGGAGAACTACAAAAAGTAGCAATCATTGCAACAGCATTAAAGAAAGCAGATGTTTATTATTTTGACGAACCTTCTTCATTCTTAGACATAACATCAAGAGTTAAGATGGCAAAGTTAATTCAGTCATTAAAAGAAGATAATTCAGCAGTTATGGTCATTGAACACGATATTGCAACTTTAGATTATATTTCGGATGAAATTCAAATAGTCTATGGTGAAAGGGCTTGTTATGGAGTTACATCCATCTCTAAAGGAGTAAGAAAGGGTATTAATGACTATTTAGAAGGATATTTGCCTGAAGATAATGTACGTTTTAGGGATTATCAGATTAAATTTTCAAGATCGATTGCAGAACTAAAAGAAGATGCTCAAACTCTAGTTTCTTACAAAAACCTAAAAAAATCTTTTGAAAATTTCAAAATGAATGCCGAAGGCGGAGAAATAAAACGTGGAGAAGTTTTAGCAATTATGGGTTCAAACGGATTGGGTAAATCTACATTTGTAAAAATGATCACCAATCAATTAAAAGCAGATGAAGGTGAAATAGAAAGGGAAGCAGAAATGAAAATTTCTTACAAACCACAATATCCTGAACCAGAAGATATAGTAGTAGAAGATTATCTTAAACATCATGCAGGAAAGGAAATGCAATCTGGATGGTATGAACAAAATATCTTAGAAAAATTAAATATCAAATCAATTCTAAAAAGTAATTTAAGAAATCTGTCCGGAGGAGAACTACAAAAAGTATTTGTTGCAGGATGTCTTTCTGGAGATTCAGATTTAATTGTACTAGATGAACCTTCAGCATTTATTGATATCGAAGATAGAATAAACATTGCAGAAGTAATTAAAGAATTTACAAGAAAAAAAGAAATTGCCTGCGTAGTAGTGGATCACGATGTTCAATTTATAGAATATCTTGGAGATAAAATGCTAGTCTTCGAAGGAATTCCTGGAAAAGAAGGTTCAGTTTATGGTCCATGTCCAAAAGAAGAAGGAATGAACCGAGTTCTAAAGATGTTAGAAATAACTTATAGAAAAGATAAGGATACTAACAGAGCAAGAATTAACAAACCTAATTCTCAATTAGATAAAGAACAAAGATCTACTGGAAATTATTATTACATTTAATCAAATAGTTTAAAACATATATACCAATTCTATCAAATCTTTATAAATAATTAAATACTTATTAATTCTCAACACACAAGATATAGTGGTTCATACAAGAAAAACACACTATCTCTGGTATAGTGTTACATAAGAGTGATTAACCATGTTATGCCCATACTGTCAAAATCAAGATACCAAAGTAATTGATAGTAGAGAAACAGAAAACGAAGAGGCGACAAGAAGACGCAGAGAATGTCTATTGTGTAAAAAAAGATTCACTACGTATGAAAGAGTTGAAACAGATTTAAGAGTAATAAAAAAAGATGGAACAGTAACTAATTATCAAAGAGAAAAATTAAAATCTGGAATATTAAGGGCTTGCGAAAAAAGACCTGTAAAAACAGAAACAATTCACAATACAGTTAATAAAATTGAAGCAGAATTAAGATCAAAACAAAAAACAGACATCCCTTCAAAATTAATAGGAGAATTAGCAATGAAGGAATTAAAGAAACTTGACAAAATTGCATACATCAGATTCGCATCAGTCTACAAAGACTTTGAAGATATCGGTTCATTTGAAGATGAACTAAAAAAACTAAAATAAGGAGAAAATAAAATGAGTTTAGAATCAAAAATTAATTACACGAACGGGGATTTAAAGAATCCAATACAATCAAGAATAGTGGATCGTCTTAATGATGCAAGTTATGTTCCTTTTGAATTGGATCAGGGATTTGTAAATAAATATCAAAAAGAAAAAGCCCCCTTTGGTTTTAATGGTTTAGGAGAAATTACGTTTTATAGGACTTATTCTAGAATAAAAGAGGATGGCTCAAATGAAAATTGGGCAGATACCATAGAGCGTGTGGTCAATGGAACATACAACATGCAAAAAAGATGGATTGAAGAAAGAGGAATTGATTGGAGCGAAGCAAAGGCGCAAGACAGTGCACAAGAAATGTATGATAGAATGTTTAACATGAAGTTCCTTCCGCCTGGAAGAGGACTTTGGGGAATGGGAAGTGCAATTACAGAAGAAAGAGGAACTTATGCAGCATTAAACAACTGTGCATTTGTTTCTACAGAAAATTTACAAGAAGATTATTCAAAACCATTTACTTTCTTAATGGATGCTTCAATGTTAGGTGTGGGGGTAGGATTTGACACAAAAGGTGCAGGAAAAGTTGTAATCCGAGGTCCAGATCAACATAGGCAAAAAGAAGTTTACGATGTGCCTGACTCAAGAGAGGGATGGGTAAAAAGTGTTGGAATTTTATTAGATAGTTATTTTTTAGGAACTCCTGAAGTAGAATTTGGTTATGGCCGAGTAAGAAAAGAAGGAGAATTAATTAAAGGGTTTGGCGGAAAAGCTTCGGGGCCAGGACCATTAAAAGATCTTCATGAAAGTGTAAGGGATATATTAAACAAAGAAAGAGGAAGGCCCATGTCCACAAGAGCAATTGTAGATGTACAAAATTTAATTGGAAAATGTGTAATTGCAGGAAATGTAAGAAGAACTGCAGAAATTTCTTTTGGAGATCCTTTTTCAGATGAATATTTAGATTTAAAGAATTATGAAGTTAATCCAGAAAGAGAAGCACATGGATGGGCAAGTAACAATTCTGTTTTTGCAGAATTGGGAATGGATTACTCAGACATTGCAGAAAGGATTAGAATAAATGGTGAGCCCGGACTTGCTTGGTTAGACAATATGAAAGAGTTTGGTCGTATGAATGGTGAAAAAGACCATAAGGATCATAGGGCAGGCGGAGGAAATCCTTGTTTAGAACAAACATTGGAAAGTTATGAACTTTGTTGTTTAGTTGAAAACTTTCCAAATAAGCATGAGTCAAAAGAAGATTTCCTAAGAACATTAAAGTTTTCATATCTATATGCTAAAACTGTGACTCTTGGAGAAACACATTGGCCAGAAACAAACAGAGTACTTCTAAGGAATAGAAGAATTGGTTGTTCAGTTAGTGGAATTGCCCAATTCATTTCAGACAAAGGGATTGGGGAATTAGAAACTTGGTTGAATGAAGGTTACGATACCATCGATAAATATGATGAAGTTTACAGTGATTGGTTATGTATCCCTCGGTCAATTAAAACCACCTCAGTAAAACCTTCTGGGACAGTTAGTCTTTTAGCAGGTTCAACACCAGGAGTTCATTTTCCTGCATCAGAATACTACATTAGAAGAGTAAGACTTGCAAAGAACAGCGATATTGTTGGTAAGTTGGTCGAAGCAGGATATCCTGTAGAGCCCGCGGTAGGTTCAGAAAATACAACTTTAGTTACTGAAATTCCTGTTCATGCAGGAACAGGAATCAGGACAGAAGATGATGTTTCAATGTGGGAACAACTAGGAATTGCTGCATTTATGCAAAAGCATTGGGCAGATAATCAAATCAGTTGCACAGTTAAATTTGATCCTGAAACTGAAGGGAAAGATATTCAACACGCATTAGATATTTATCAATCTCAACTGAAGGGAATAAGTTTCTTACCTAAATTAGAAGATGGAGCATATCCTCAAATGCCCTACGAACCAATAAGCAAAGAAGAGTATGAAGAAAAGCTTACACATATTAAACCTCTAACTCTTGGAAAAATAAAAAATGAAAAAGCCATTCCAGAAAAATTCTGTGACGGAGATACATGTGCTTTAGAAATGGCTACCGAAGAAGTCAAAACAACAGAAGAGGTTAAGGTAGAATGATTAACATAAAGTTCAAAAGATTACATGAGGACGCATTAATTCCTGCTTATGCAAAACATGGAGATGCAGGGATGGATGTTTGTTCAATTGATAATTATGAACTTTCTCCAAACAATTCTATTTTAGTTAAAACAGGTTTGGCAATGGAACTTCCATTCGGCTATGAGGCGCAAGTTAGACCTCGTTCCGGATTAGCATACAAAAATCAAATAACTGTATTAAATTCTCCGGGTACAATTGATTCAGGATACAGGAATGAAATTGGAGTAATATTAATTAATCACGGAAAAGAAATTTTCAACATAAAAAAAGGAGAAAGGATTGCACAATTAGTTATTGCAAAACACGAAACACCTACAATTGAAGAAGTTATTGAACTTAGTGAATCTGAAAGAGGATTAGGTGGTTTTGGAAGTACTGGAAAATAATTACAAATCAAAACCTACAAGAAGTGTAGCTTCGTTTGGTTTTAAAGATAGATTTAAACTATCTATCAATTCTTTATGCATTTTAAATCCTGGAGATGAAGAGATTACATTATCTGCATTTATTTCTGGAAAACTAATTCCTGGAAAACTAATTCCTTTATCGTCTGATTTAACAATTTCTTGAGTAGGATCTCTAAAACTAGAATCATGAGACAATAACAATGTATGTCTTCTCGTTAAAGATTCAAAAACTCCATGATTATTTGCTTCTTCTAGTTTCATGATTCTTTCTTTAAATCCATCATCTAAAACTTTCAGCACTTTAAGTCCTTGAATTTTATTCAAATCTTCTCTAATATTTAGTATTTCCATCTTTTCAAAAATCAAACCTTGTTTTTAAACCTTTACATAGCACTTTTCAAGGCTTTAATTGCTACTTCTAATTGTTTATCTTCTGGTTCGTTAGTAGTTATTCTTTGCAACCATAATCCTGGCGTAACTAAAATTCCCAAAATTTTACTAGGATTTCTAGCATTTAATCTTAATAGTTCATAACTAATCATAGCTATAACTGGAATTAAAACTAATCGATGTAACAATTTAATTAGCCAGCTTTCGCTCCAAACTAAAGAAAACATAATAATACTAATAACTAACACAATAAAGATAAATGAAGTTCCACATCTAGGATGTATTGTTGAAAATTTCTTAGCATTCTTCACAGTTAATGCTTTCCCTGACTCATAGCAACTAACTACTTTATGTTCTGCTCCATGATATTGGAAAATTCTTTTAACATCTTCAAATCTAGAAATAAACCATAAATAACCCACAAAGAAAATAACTCTCCAAATTCCATCAACTATGTTGAAAATAATTCTGTCTTCAGAAGCAAACTTACTTAACCATAATGGCAATACAATAAACAATCCAATAGAAATAGAAAAAGAAAACATTAACATAAAGAAAATTCCCCAACTTCCAATTTCCTCTTCCTCTCCTAAACTTTCATTACTGCTCCAAGTTAATGCTTTTGTTCCAATTATTAACATTTCAAATAATGAAATTATTCCTCTCAAAAATATCATATCTTTAAATTTCTCAGAAATATTACTTCTTTTTTCAATTTTAGTCTTAATTTTTCCATCTTCCTTACGCACGGCAATGGCTATCTTCTTCCTACTAGCCATCATTACGCCCTCCATAACGGCTTGTCCGCCAATATATTCCTTCATAACCCTTCAATCTAAACAAGATTTAAAAAGCTTTAGAGCCCCTAAAAATCCATGAAATGCGACATTTGTAAAGAAAAAATACAAGAAAATTTTCTAGAAAAGATTCAAGGAACATATATTGGATCAGGCAAAAGTAAAAAAGCAGTTTGTCAAAATTGTCAAAAAACTCATTCTATCGAAGAACTAAAAGAGAAATTGAAATAACTTTCGCCACCGTGGCTCAATGGTAGAGCATCGCTCTCGTAAAGCGAAGGTTGAGGGTTCAAGTCCCTTCGGTGGCTTTATTTACCTAATTTTATTTTACCTGGACCAACAGTGTAAAGTGCAAACAATCCGCCAAGAATTGCAATATTTTTTTGCAAACTAATTATCTGTGCACCACTAGTAAAATCCAAATGGAATATTAATGTTGCAGGTATCAAAAACATTGCCAACATTAAAGCACCCACTTCAAGTTTGTAACCTGTTAAAATAAACAATCCCCCTGCCATTAAGAAAATAACTGCCGAGTAATAAAATAATTCAACACCGACCATTCCAGCAGAAGCCATGTAATCTTTAATTAAAGAGGGATTCATAATTTTATTAATTCCGGCCATTAAAAATATTCCAGAGATAAATATTCTAGAAAGTAAAAGCACATAATCATCATACTTGATTTTTCTTTTAATCATCTTAGTCATTCAATTAACCCGCTTATAATTCTTTCTAATTAAATTAGGCTATAAATGCCCAATAACGCCAATAAAATCAACACAATTCCTACAACTCTAAAAATAATTCTAACAACTTTTTCAGTAATCTTTTCTCGATTTGCTTTAACCACAAAAATCATACTCACAGATCCAAAAAAGATTCCCAGTCCTGCAAAAATAGAGAACAATACAATATTAAAAACACTGCTCAAATTAATGAAATCAAACGAGATAAGCAATGCTGCAATCGCAGACCAACTTAACATAATGCTGGGATTAAGTGCAATCATCATTATTCCAGTAATGAAAGAACCCTTAACATCTTCATAAGTAGCCTGAACAAAAGTTCTTTTCATTCTAAATGATCTAATTGATAAAAAATAAGCACCAATAATTAAAAATATCAAAGAACTTAACCCTCTAATCCAAATATTTAATGTACTTCCTCCCTGAACAAGCATCCCAATAACACCTATTCCTACCCCACAATAAAGTGCCTCCATTAATGAAGTCCCAATACTCATTGCAACACCCTCAGTATGTTTTCCATTTAATGCCCTATGCAATATTAATGAAGAGGCTGGACCCAAAACTGGAATAATTGCTCCAAAAAATCCAACAAAAAAAGAAAGAACTGCAATATTAAGATTGTTTATCATATTTATCCCCTTTAACACTATTAACAACTTGTTTAACATAGCTAGGAGCATTAATAATTAAACTATCAAAACTAAATCCGGCATAAGATTTTTTATTATTCCATGCTTTAAAGATTCTAGTTAAATTTCCACCAATTACTAATCCAGCAAGACCATATCCTGCAAGTTCATTATCCAAACTATTTGCAGCAAAATAATACTGGGGAGATAGTCCTATATTAATTAAAGAATTTTGAATTGTAAGTTTATATCCTTCTTTTCCAGCAACTTTAGCAAATTCTTCTTGATCTTCCTGAGTCATGGTTCCACCAACATAAGCTTGAAAAGTAGAATCAACAAATCCATGCATATTTTTCTTTTTTTTCAAAAATCTATATGCTTTAATCAACTGTTTATTGATGATTCCAGTATTTTTTCCATTTTTAAAATAGAGGTCCCATACATCTTCAAATTTCTCCCCTTCTAAATTAAGGTTCTTATTAGCCCCATAGGACTCATTTTCAGTAATCTTTTCCAAATCTATTCCCATTTTAGAGAATTTTCAAGGAAATTACAACCTTTAAACTTTCCCCCTTTATAAACAAATAAAATTATAAACTCCAAAACAAAAATATAATTATGTCGTCTAACTATTCAACAAAGAAAAAGTCAAACTATTCAGATAGTAGCACTAAACAAAATAATTATTCTATAAATTCTTCAACAAACAAAGTAACTTTGTATGTTTCTAACAATCAAGTTAAAGAAAAAAAAGGGATTTGTACATGTAAAAAGAAAGGTCCTTGTAGGGGAACTTGCAGATTATAACTTTTTGAATAATTTTTTAGCTTCTTCTTTATCTAAACTAGATTTAAATGCAAGCATTTCAACCAGATGCGGTTCAATTCTCATAATGTCTTTTCCAGTAATTATTCCTACCAATTTACCATCATCAATAACTGGCAAATGTTTAATTTCAGAATTTCCCATTAAAATCATTGCATCATAAATGTCTCTTGTACTTTCAATAGAAATAAGATTTTCATCTGCAACACCATCAACAATTGTCTCATTAGGATTATTTTTTTCTGCAACAACTTTTCTAACTACATCTTGTTCAGTAATTATTCCAATGGGAGAATTCTCTTTTAAAATTATAATGCTTCCAACTTTAGCAGTTTTCATCTGATTAGCAATCTCACAAATGGTGGTTTCACATTCAGCCGTTTGAACATCTCTGTTCATAATTTCATAAACTTTGTAACCTGTTTCCATATTATTACCTAATAATCTTAACTATATATTCTTTGCGGCTTTTTAAATATCGACATTGTAACCCTCAAAAAGTAGTTTCAAAAGAAAGCTTTTTAAAATGAATTTTAGAGAATATATCTGAAATGATAATAGATAGCCATACCCACCTTGGATTTGAAGATATGTACCAAAAACAGAACCCTAGAGAGTTAATTAAGCTAATGGACAGGGCAGGAATAGATAAATCTGTAATATTTCCATTTGGCCCAGTTTTTTCAAAAAATCAATCTTATCAATCAGAAAACATCAAAATTAGTAAATGTTCAAACAACCCTCGATTCATTACATTCGGGAGAGTGAATCAATTAGCTCCAGATTCTCTTGAAGAAGTAGAAAGAATTAAAGATTTAGATTTTAAAGGAATAAAAATTCACACAGATGCAGCACCGTTAAACACTTACAGAGATTTAGTAAAAAAGTTAAATGAGTACTGCCTTCCAATAATGATTCATGCAGGTAACAATGAAAACTCAAATGTTGAGAATTTAAAACATCTCGAATATGAAGGAAATATCATCATAGGTCACGGAGGAAAAGATAATATTTCAAAAGCAATTGAATTAGTAAATTCAAGAGATAATTTTTACATTGAAACTTCATTGCTTTCATTAAGTAGAACAAAAAGGTTAGTTAGACAAGTTAAGGACAAATCCAAAATTCTTTTTGGATCAGATGCTCCCTACGATTTACCAGAATTAGAAGTTAAAAAAATAATGCATGCTTGCGATCATGATAGGAAATTAGTAAGAGACATATTAGGAAAAAACTTGGAAAAAATACTATGAATACAAAAACAAAATATAACACTTTAATCTTGACAAGAGGGAGAGATCTAACTCCTGATTCTACAGAGTTAGCATTAGCATATGAAGCAACAAATAGAAATCATAAAGTTTCTTTTCAAAAACCAGAAAATTTCTACGTTAAAAATGGAAAATTATTTGGAATTACTCGCAGGCCAAATGCAGAGACTATAGACTCCTACGAGGCATTTGGACAATACATCCAAAATGAAACTTTCATGAAACGAGAAAATCTCCCATTAGAAGAATTTGATATTATTTTTTCAAGAGTAGCATATAGAAATCCGGATGAAAAAAGAGAATTTGAAAATATGTGTATTTATTTATCTTCATTAGAATCTTTAAATCCTAAAGTTACAATGGTAAATTCTCCATTAGGTATGTTGATGGCGGGAGCAAAAATTTACGAAACACTTAATCTGAAAACTTACATGCCAGAAACACACATCACTAAAGATTCTAAACGTCTTGAAACTTTGATGAAGGAAGCGGCAAGAGACAACCAAGGAATTATTGGAAAACCTATTGATGGGATGGGTGGAAGCGGAGTTATTGAAATTCCTCCTGCTGGTTACAGAGGATTAAGGACTTTAGCAGAAGTACTAGTTGAACCTTTAGAAAGTACTTCTTCAATTCCTGCAATTATTCAATCAAAATTAGAAGGTGTAGATCGTAGAATTTTAATAATGGGCGAAGAAATTCTTGGAGCATATAAAAGAGTCCCTGCTGAAGAAGAGATAAGGGCAAATATTCATTTAGGCGGAACGGTTCAAGCTTATGAGTTACAAGATATCGATAGAATGATTGTAAGTTATGTTGCAGAAAAAATCAAAAAAGATGGATTATATTTTTGTGGATTAGACATTATGGGTCCAGAAGAGGACGGAACACTTGAGAATACTAGGATGCTAGAACTAAATGTAAGGTGCCCAGGTTCAATTAGAAGTTTAGAGTCTTTAGCTGAATCCTATCATGAAAAAACAGAAATTAGAAATGCAGCAGCAAGCAAGATAATAAGGTATGCTGAAAATCTACATGAAAATAAGCTGTCTTTATTAGCTCAAGAGTAATCCACTAATTTTATAAACCGTTCAAGAGCCTAAATCTTTGCGTGGGTGTCCCATAGTCTGGTCAATTGGGCAGGACTTAAGATCCTGTGGCTTAGTGCCTACGAAGGTTCGAATCCTTCCACCCACAGTTTTTACCTATTATCGCCAGTACCGTTAACTTTGTTCCTCTTAATCCTACTAGTTATCTTTTCCAGATTAATTTTAGCAACTTCATCTAACTCAAAGTTTAATTCACTACATAAATTTGAAAGATACCATAGAACATCTCCTAATTCTTTTCCGATAGCCTCTCTGGCCTCCGGACTAACCTTTCCCTTACAGTCTCTAAATATTTTTTTTACTTTTTCAGCAACTTCTCCAGATTCTCCACAAAGACCCATCGTAGGATATGAAAGATTTTTCCCCACGTTTGGATAACTGGCAGTGCTTCTGGCAAGTTTTTGATATCTGTTTAGTCTCATATGAGTAATTTCATTATTTAATTAATAAGAATTTATCAATCTTAACCTAGATAATTCCTCCCAATACTTTTAAAAAAGAAAATCATCATGAATAAAACAGCGCCACCGTAGCTCAGTGGTAGAGCACTACATTGGTAATGTAGAGGTCGCGAGTTCAAGTCTCGTCGGTGGCTTCTTATCGTACTTACCGTACTTACTCCTCGTCCGCCAAAACTATATCAAACAGTTCTAACTTATTTCTCCAAGGAGGAAACCCCATGAAGCAGCCAAAAAGGTCAAAAACCAAGATGGACCAGTATATCAAAAAAACGCATGATAACTGGTCTGTATTAGAAGATTTTGGAATATATTTTTTGCAGTAGTATATATCCAAATTTTTTCTTTTTTCTTTTTAACAACATTTAAAAGCAAGTACAGCCAATAAACTAACATATTAATGGAGGCTTACACAATGAGCAAAGATCTAAAAGACATAATCTCAGAAGAAAATTACGGAACATCAAGTAATCTGGAACGAGAAAAATATAATGGAACTCAATTACCTAGGCCTTCAAATTACACCGAAGATTTAAAATTTCAAGCAGATTTACAAGATGGAATTACTGAATTTCTAAATGATATTGGTTATGATCCATTAACAGATGATGTACAATACCAAGACACTTTATCACCAAATGATGAATTAGACATCTTGCACGGAAAAACCTATCATATAGAATCCGGAAGTAAAAGTACTAATTATTAACTTGAATTACCTCAAAGGTAATTCTTTCTTTCCATTCTTTCTCTTATATTTTTCATAGTTATCGAAACGTATGTGCGAGACTTATCCAACACCTCAGCAATTTCTATATTTTTATAACCTAAAAGTTTCATATCTACTGACAGTAGTTTGGAATAATTTAATCCATAAACTAAATCATCTAATGTTTCTTTGGCACAAACCATATCAAATCCCGAGTGGGCGCGCTTATCTTCAAACCGATAATCTCCATTTTCAGAATTAAATTCCTCAGAGTTTATATTTGTAGAATATGTTTGAGGTTTGTTTTCTAATCTCATATATTTTCTTAAAACATTTCTGATTCCAAATTGCATATGCATGCTTGCAAATTTTCTAAAATTTAGTCCACTATATTCCCTGTATTTACGTGTAGCCATAAGTAATCCCTCAATGGCACTATCATAAAATTCATCCTCTGAAATTTTATAGAATTTTCGACCATATTTTTGAGAAATATTTTCTGCTAAATTCAATAAATAATCTTCATCATTTTCTATTCTTTCTCTATTTTCCAATGTAAGGATCTTATCCTTTATTCTTTCCATACTTGCCTTAGACAACAACTCTTAATATTATTATTGGTTTTTCAGATACTCTTAAAAATCCAAATTTCAAAGTAAAACTATGAAAAATTTCAAAGAAAACTACAAATTATTACAAGAAAAATACAGTTTACCTTCATATGAAGAATTAGATAAAAACTTCGAAATCTTAAATTCAGAAGAAAAAGTAGAATTATCATTCCCTTTAGCATTAGTAAGAAGAAGAATGTGCGAGAAACTATCTTGGATATCTTCAGGAATTCAAACAATCATTCAACCGAATCCATCTTCACTAGTTAGTATAGAAGAGTCTTCATTTTTCACAAAAGAAGAAAAGAAGGAAGAGTTAATCAAACTATTAAAAGAATTAATGCATCTAGTAAGATCTTCAGTAGACTTAGATATAGAAAATTCAGAAGAAAAAGATGCAATTAATATTAATGAAACTTTCAAAAAATGGACTGAACTAAAACCTAAAATAAAAGAATTTAGTAAAAAGATGAAAGATGGTTGGAAAAAAGAAACAAAAGTTACTAAAAAACCAAAAACCACTCACAATTACTTGGGTTAGCCAAAACCTTAATAAATTTAGATTCGACCTTATAATTATGAAAAAGGGACAGGTGTATCTTCTAGCAGTAATTATTATGGGATTTCTAATCTACACAATGTTAACTCCCGTAAACTTTCTAAAAACTTCAGAGATAGAAGACGATTTTCAAGAAATTTCTAAAAATTATCAATTAGAAAGTGCAAAACTTCTAAATGAATTATTAAACACTCAAAACGTAAATCAAAATTTTGTAGAAGAAAGATTTCTTAATTTCACTGTTGCATTTACTTCATACTCCAAATCAAAGAATCCTAACTTTGGATTAGTTTATGCATTTCCATTTAACAACAAAGTTTTTTTAGGAAATTATGCAGATTCACCCCTAAATTATTCATCTACTGATCAAATAGTGGGATGTCTTTCGGATGTAACTGCTTCAATATCTTTTGCGGGATTAAACATATCTTCTCCAAATATAGATGTGGATAACTACAGGCAATGTATAAATTCAACAACTTACCCTCAAGAGGATAAACTAATATTAACTTTAGACGGTTTAGAATATCCTTTTACTTTAACATCCTCAAGTTCAAACTTAGTAATAATCAACAAAGAAAGCATTGAAGGAAATACTAAAATATTCATAAGTGAATAAAAAAACTAATAAACCAAATAAATCACTATAATAACATGCAAAATAACAAAAGAGGAATCTCGCCAGTAATCAGTTGGATATTAATAATTGGTTTTACCATGACTTTGGCAGGTTTTTCAATGACCTGGATGAGAGAAACAGCATCAACAACATCTGAAAAAATGGTAGATAATATAGGCACCGATTTAGAATGTGGAGATGTTTCAATAAATGCATATAACACTTCAGGAAGCTGTGCAAAGATAAATATCACTAACAAGGGATTTTTTACAATTACAGGAGTAAAGTTTAGATCAGGAAAGGGATTAAGCAATATTACCCAAACAATAATTCCAACAACTGAAATAGAAATAAGTACTGGGGTAACTAATTTTTTACCAAATAATGAACTCGGAATAATTCCTGAAATATCTTATAAAGATAAAACACTAGTTTGTATAAATAAAGAGATTAGAATAAAATGTTAAACAAAAAAGGAGTTTCACCATTAATCGCAACAAGTATTCTAATTGGATTCGCAGTAGTTATCACCACAATTGCATTTCTTTTTGGAGGAGAGTTAATCGAAGAGATTCAACAAAAACAAGGAAAGACTTTAACAAAAACAATTCAATGTGATAACATGCATTTCAAAGTTACAGACATTATTAATGACGATATTTGGTTATTAAATGATGGGACTACAGATATTCACGCATTCATGTTAAGATATGGGGGAGATGATGCAGAATATATAAATTCTCATTTAAAGACTACAATTCCCGAAGGTGGATCAGGAAAAATAACTGCTGCAACCCCTCCAGGGATAGGAGCACTAAAATCATTAACAATTTTTGCTAAAAGTGCTGCAGGGCCAGAAGGAAGCATAATCTGGGGAACCTGTGGATCTACAGAAACATCTGTAAACTTCCCATAATAGCAAACTTTAAGAATAACTAATAATAAAAATTAAACGAGGTAATTAACAATGATTAAAAACAAAAGAGGAATTTCACCATTAATCGCAACAGTTCTATTAATTGGATTCGCAGTAGCTCTGGCGGCTGTAGTAATGACTTGGGGTCTAGATTTTATTCAATCAACAGCAGACACAACAGAGCAACAAACTGAAAACACATTAACTTGTGCAACAGAACTTTCTTTCACAATAACTAATGTAGATCTTACTAGCGGAGAAGTTACAGTAGATAATCGTGGACAAGTAGATATTAGTTCGGTCACTTTTAGAGTTTATACTGCTACTGGAGTAACAACTAATGAAACTATTGAAACCATTGCAAAATTTGAAGTTAAAACATTAACACCTACAATCGGGGGAGATAGTTTAGTAGATTCAACAGTAACTAAAGTTGAAGCAATCGCAACAGTACCTGGAAGTAATGGACAAGGCGACATAACTTGTTCACAAAATTTACAAAAATATCTAATTTAAGTTTAATGGAGTAATCACTCCATTTTTTCTTTTTATTTTCCTATGACTATTAATTCCAAAGAAAAGCAAGGCCAAATCTGGATATCTGCAATTCTATTTTTATCAATAGGAGTTATGATTATTGTATTAATGCTCTCTGCAATTATGCCTGTAGTAGATAGGTTAGCAGACAGAAACACACTTTCTTCAACAAAGAACCTTTTACTTGAAATTGATGAAACAATCAAAACAGTTGCAAGAGAGGGACCTGGAAGTCAAAGAAACTTAGATATCACATTAAACAAAGGAGAATTATATTTTCAAAACGACACATATCAAATAAAGTGGATCATGGAAACAGAATCAGAATTAATGGAAAAGGGAATAGATATACCTGAAGGAAACATAGTACAACATCTAAATGCTACAAGAGTAGACCAAATATCCAATTTAATGCTCTGGATAACTTCAGATAAATACAACACATCAATTAACTCACGGTTCTCTAATCCTTTCACCGGAAAACACACATTAACAGTAAAACACACGGGAATAATCCTCCTTAATGAGAATCCATTAATTGAACTAAAAATAACTTAATAAGATACTATTAAAAAAGCCAAAACACAGTATATAATTATCAAAACTAGAGGTGTATGGTGGATAATTCAACTAAAAGAGGGTCTTCTGAATCAGTGCCTATTCCGGCAGCAGATTTTGGAATAGAAAAAGTTACAGAGATTCCATCCTTGCCAGATTTCTCAGAAAAAAGAAAAATAGATATCAAATATCCTTTAATCAAACCTTATACTTACGCACATATTCATTGGGATGATGATCAAAAAGAAGTGATTTACGAATTAAAAGAACCTTCCTTAAATCTAAAAGAGAAACATGTTTTAAAAGAATTAGAAAAAGGATTAGAAGAATTAATCAATATCAGTTTCATCAACATCAAAGATAAAGAAGCAGTTATTTCTTATCTAGAAAAAAATGCAAGAGTGTTATTGGCAGAGTTAGGATTAAAACCCCCAAAAGAAGTATTTCTAAAATTAATGTATTATATCTACAGGGACTTCGTTGGTTTAAACAGAATTGAAGCATTAATGAATGATTACCATATAGAAGATATTGAATGTAATGGTTCAAATTTAGAATTGTACATAGTTCATAGAAAGTATAGAAATTTAAAAACAAATATCACTTTCAAATCAAATGATGAATTAACTTCTTTCGTTGAAAAACTTTCACAAAAATGCGGAAAATATATTTCATATGCTAGTCCGATTTTAGATGGAAGATTACCCGATAAGAGCAGAGTTAATGCAACATACACTCAAGATATTTCTTCAAGAGGTCCAACATTCACAATTCGTAAATTTACTAGTGAGCCTTGGAGCCCAATCAAATTAATAGAAGTAAAAACTGCAAGTCCAGAACTGTTAGCATACTTATGGCTGCTAATAGAATATGAATCAAACATAGTAATAATCGGTGGAACAGGATCAGGTAAAACTTCATTCCTAAATAGTATAGCGTTCTTTATACCTCCACAATCAAGAATTGTTTCAATAGAAGATACTCATGAATTAAATTTATTACATACTAACTGGCTACCTTCAGTTTCTCGTGAAGCAACAGGAGTGGGGGCAGAAGGAAAATTCGGAGAAGTTTCTCTATTCACATTACTTAAGGCAAGTTTTAGGCAAAGACCGGACTATGTTATTGTTGGAGAGATTAGGGGTCAAGAAGCATTTGTTTTATTCCAGGGAGCTGCATCAGGACATCCAACAATGTGCACTATGCATGCAGAAGATGTTGAAACAATGATTAGAAGGTTAGAAACACCTCCTATTAGTTTGCCCCCTTCTTTAGTAGAAACTTTAGATGCCGTTTGTGTAATGGCGCAAACAAAAATAAATGGTCAAGAAGTAAGGAGATTAAAAAGTGTGACTGAAATATTAAAAGTTGGACAGCAAGTAGGATCATTAGAGAAAAATGTTCCATTTGTTTGGGATCCAAAAACAGATCAATTCTTTTTCAAAAAACAAAGTGCATTATTTCAAAAATTACAAAGAGAGTTTGGAATGGACGAAAAATCTATTCAAAAAGAATTCCAAAGAAGAACAACCTTGCTTTGGACCCTATATAAAAAAGGAATTTCCGGATACTCCGAAGTACAAAAAATAATCAGTGCATATTCAAAAACCCCTAACGAAGTGCTAAGAAGATTTAACATTCCATAATCAAGATGTCTTTAGAATCAATAAAACAAAATGCTCAAAGCATAATCTCTGCAAATGAAAAATACTCCCAACTAGTTCTAAAACCAAATCACGATAAAAAAGAAGCAGAAAAATTAAAAAAATACATCTTAACACTATCTAATGCCATTTCTAAACAGATAGGAGAAGTGAAGAAAGATGTCGATTAGTGATAATGCTCAAGAAATAGTTTCTTTAGTTTCTCAATTGGAAAAAGAACTTGTTCCTAAAAAGAAACATGAAATTATTGAAAAAATAGAAAAGGCAAATCAAAGAATTCATTCAGAAGCCTCTTCAGAGTCAAGGCCGTTATTATATACTGGAGTAATGGACAAACTTCCAGTTAAAGAAAGAGCACCAGAACCTTCTCCTCCTGAACCAGAAACAATTCAAACTAAACCTATTCAGAAAAAAAGAACATCCCCTAAAACTAAAAAGAAGCTAATGGAAGAATTAAAAATTAATCAAGAAGATTTAGAAAAAGCTTATCCTAAAAGAAAAACTAAGGTTTCACAAAAAAGCGATTTTACTGTATATGTTACTTCTCCGTTTGGAAAAATTTCAAATCAGTTCTTTGGAAAGTATGTTTCAAGTTTATTTGATAAAAAGAATTCATTCATTAGAAATTTAGCAGATTCAGTAAGAATCTCAGGAATGCCCATATTATCAAGAACTTATATTTGTATGATGTATTTTGCTTCACTAGTCGGCGCAATGATTGCATTGTTTCTAGCAATGGTTGTTTCATATCTAGCAGGATTAAATACATCTGCCATGATAATATCTATGTTTATTTCTTTAATTGGCGTAGGAATTTTAGTATTTCTTGGAATGTATGCCTACCCTGCATCAGAAGCAGCAGCAAAATCAAGAGCAATAGATAATGACTTACCTTTCGCAACAATTCACATGGCTGCAGTAGCAGGTTCAGGCGCACAACCAATAGCAATGTTTAGATTGTTATTAAAATCCGGAGAATACAAAGGCCTAGAGAGTGAAATAAAAAAGATTGTAAATTTAGTTAATCTATTTGGCTATGATCTTTCGACAGCATTAAAGAATGTGTCATTAAGAACCCCCTCTAGAAGACTTAAAGAATTATTAACTGGAATTGCCTCAACGATTGAATCCGGAGGAAGTCTAAAATCTTATCTTAAAAGTGTGGCAAATGAATCAATGGCAACCTACAGATTAGAAAGAAAGAAATATGTTGAATCTTTAGCAACATATTCAGATATTTATACTGGAGTTTTAATCGCAGCACCATTATTATTCATTGTGGCGCTTACAATTATAAACATGGTTGGAGGACAGATTGGTGGATTAGAGGTATCTACAATAGCATGGGGTGGAACATTAATTGTTTTACCTATTGTAAATATATTATTTTACCTTTTCCTAAACATCACACAACCTGGAGAATAAAATGTCAAGAGTAAAATTTAAACCAGTATATATGTTGAGCATCTTAGCAGGAATTATGATAGTTCTTCTTGCAGTTAAGTTTCAATGGGGTCAAAGATTTTTCTTTCCATTAATCATTTTATCATTAGTTATTTCATCACTTCATTTTTGGATCGATTTTTTTACAGAACAGAATAGACAAAAATTAATCGAAGTCATGTTTTTAGAATTTATCAGAAATTTATCAGAATCAATTAAAGCCGGAATTTCTATTCCAAGATCTATTCAAAACATAGCAAAAAGAAATTATGGAGAACTAACTCCCTATATCCAAAAATTATCAAATCAAATAGAGTGGGGAATTCCCACAAGAAAAGCACTTCAAACCTTTGCAGAAGATACAGAGAACAGAGTAATAATAAGGTCCATTGCATTAGTTTCAGAAGCAGAAAAATCTGGAGGAGATATAACAGACATATTTTCTTCAGTAGTTGAATCTGTAGTAAGTGTAAAACAAATAAAAGGAGAAAGAAAATCACAAATACATTCTCAAGTAGTTCAAGGATACATAATCTATTACGTATTCATTGGAATAATGTTAGTCTTAGACTTATGGTTATTTCCACAACTGACAGGTGTAGAAACATCTTCTTCACTTCAAGCAGGTGCAAGTGGGATGGGTGGAATGGGCTTAGCTGGAGCAGGTGCAAGCGCATTAGACATGGGTCCAATATTTTTAACATTAATTTTAATTCAAGGATTTTTTGCAGGGATAATGATTGGTAAATTCTCAGAAGGAACAATAAAGAATGGATTATTACATTCATTGATAATGATGGTCTCAGCTGCACTACTCATTACAACACTAAAGGGAGGAATATGATATCAAACAAAAAAGGAATTGGATATGTAGACTGGATTATTAGTATGGGATTATTCATACTGGTAGTTTCAATGACCTTCATATATCTTAAACCTGGAGTCACTCCTGAGTTTGAATCCAAAGACCTTATAGAATTAGTTGAATCTAATTTCCTCAAAGAGTATACTTGGTCTTCAATAAGCATTCCAATTGCAGTACATAATTTATCAAGTTCAAATATTACAATAACAGGCGGAACAAACAATCAATGGAATATTTCCTCATACTATCTTAATTATTCTTCATTAATACTGCATCCTAATTTTACAACAAACAATGTAATTTTAAAGTGCAAATCCCCGGGAGGCAATTGTAACACTCTTTTACATAACGGAATAAATCAAGGAATATATCTAATTTACTTAAAGAAAGACGGTGCAACAATCAACACATTTAATTTAAGTTACACTTGTAATCCTCCTCCATCAACATCCCCAGATTGCAATTTCACAGTAGGTTCAAAAGAAATGTTTACTGGGTGGAACAAAGGAGACATAAATTCAATAACAGAACCCTATCAAACAAAGAAAGACGACTGGTCTTTCCCAGAATCTAGGGACTTTTCAATTAAGTTCAATGGAGAGGATATACTAGCCCCAAATTATAAACCCTCAGAGCAAACAAATATTTACATAAAAGAATTATTAATTCAAACATTAGAAGGTGATGGTTTAAGATCATCTGCAAATACAACAATAAGTGTGTGGTAAAATGAAAAACAAAAAAGGATTCATAAAAACATTAGAAGCAGTTTTAGCAATAATAGTTTTACTTTCATTAATATTTACATTAACACCTAAAACAGAAATAGATATTTCAAAACCAAATTCATTACAACAAGCACACAATATTATGTTTTCAGAGATTTCTCAAAACATTTCATTTAGAGAGTGTATTCTTGATTTAACAAACAACAAAGAAATCAACAGTGCTCCAGGTTTCAACGATCCCTCAACAGGCCAATGTCTAACCTCCATCAACACCTTCCTAGAAACATACAGGCCACACGGTTACATTTACTTAGCAGAAGTTTGTGACAAATCTGCATCATGTTTAGAAGGAGATTTACCAATAGACAAACAGATATATTCAGAAAGTATCATGTTAGCTTCAGACACTCCAAAAGTATTTAGAATTTACTTCTGGGAACGATAGAAATATAAACAATATAATTAATTAAACTAAAATGGCAAGGAGGGATTTTATCATCACAGTTACATTAATTCTTGCAGCAGCTATGCTAGCAAATAATTTAGATTCAGATTTAACAGGAATGCAAACTACGACGGGTAAAGGGCCAGATGCATTAGAGGGGCATAATGAATGTTTCATAGATACCTCACCCACAGGTCAAAAGAGTTTTTCTTGTAGGTCAGTTCAAGGACCTGGACAAGATCAATGTAGCTCATATGCAGACTGTGATGCTCAATGGGATTTATGCTGCACTTTAACGACCTGTTCACCAGTTCAAGCAGGAACTTGTAAGGGAAGTTCATGCACTGCAAATTCAGATTGTCTAAATATTAAAGATGAAATAATCGTAACTAAAGATTGCACAGGCAGAGACACAACAGGAAATAAAGACGCATGTATCTTTATTGGAAAGGGATTAGTTTGCGGAACAAGTTCAGACGAATCAAAGAAGTATTGTTGTGAATCAGATTCTTCTGGAGGGTGTAGCTGTAGTACAGAAATAAAAAATCCTTGTTCAAAGCAAGAAGACTGTTTGGGTGCAATGTGTTACGCAGAAGCGGCAGGAGAATCAGCTGCATGTAAAAAAGCAGTATCTTGTGTAATGAAAAATAGAAAAGATAGCGATTTATATCCGGATGATTATTGTGCACTAGCTTCAGAAGGGGCAGACAATAACAATCAGCCTTTACAATTCAAACCATTTAGGTGTGTTTGTCAAAAAGGGAGTAATCCTAATGGAAATAATAGATATTGCGATGCCTGTGAGGGGACAATCACAAATTCCTTAGAAAAAAAAGCAGCAGATCAATGTAAAGAAATAGCTGATCAATTGGCTACAAATCCTAGTTTCTGTAATGGTTACAGCGCAGACTCATTTTATGCAGGAAACTCAAGTGGAAACTGTGATTCTGTTTGTGGTGAAGGAAAGGGAACAAAAGTATCTGCAAAAGGTTGTGAGGGTCACGTATTTTGTAAGTGTAATTAATTCTTTTCAATCACAGCAATAAACAAACCATTTGTATCATAATATTGCGGCCAAATTTTAATATAATTTTTCAAACCACTTTTAATTTTATATCCATTTAATCTTGCAGGTTTAATTAATTTACAATCAGTATGGTCTTTCAAAAAACTTTCAATTAAATTTTCATCTTCCTCAGGTTCTAAACTACAAGTAACATAGACAATTCTTCCCTTTTTTTTCAAACAAGAGTAAGCTCGTCTCAATATCTTTTTTTGTAATCTTGCATACTTCTCAACAACTTTGGGATTCCATTCTTTCAATAATTTTTTAGTTTTAGCAGTTTTACCTTTAATCAATCCACTTCCAGTACAAGGCACATCCAATAAAATCCCATCAAACTTTTCACTACAAAGATAATCTTCTCCTTTTTGGGCATCAAATTTAATTTTCTCAACACCACAACGTTCCATATTAATCTTCAAAATATTTCTTCTAAATCCATTAGGTTCATTAGCTTTCAAATATCCTTTTCCACCCATCAAACAAGCAATATTAAGCGTTTTTCCTCCAGGCGCAGCACACATATCTAAAAACTTACTTCTGACCCCATACTTAAAATATTGAGCAGGAATCATACTAGGGGCCCCCATAGAAAAGATCATTCCTTTCTTATGTTGATCACTATTTCCTATGTCTCTTCGTCCAGTTTCATGTTCAATAAAGAATCCATTATTACACCAAGGAATTTTTTTTAATATCCACCCATCTTTTTCTAAACTTTTCCTAACAGAATTAACAGAATAATTTAAAGTATTAATCTTAACACTCTTTCTTGCAAAATTATTTTCCACAGAATTTTTATACTCTTCAAAATTAGTTAACTTTTCGTATTTTTTCACAAATTTTTCTTTAAATTTCATATGTAATCTAAAAGGGGAACATGTTCAACACCAATCTTTCCAACATAAAGTTTAGACATGTCTCCACCTTTCTCCGCGAAGTCTTTAACTTTCAAGAATCCTTTCAAGTATAAATGGTCTTTGGTAAATGCACCAGGTTTTGAGGTATCTCTTAATCCCCTTTTAGCACGTAAAGTTAATGTCCACGCATCACCCTTAGGAAAATATTCTAGCAATGCATTGTAAACCGCACTAAAACTATTTTTCAAACTCAGTTCATTTGCAAATACTCTTCCCGCATAGTTTTTTAAAATTCTAGGAGTTAACAAACCAGAACAATATTCATTATATGCTGCCAATCCTTCTTCAGTGTCTAAATAACCAGGAAAACCAAACTTAAACATCTTATATTTACAAGCATTAGCATTTTCAGAGCGAGTAATGTGTGTCCCTATTTCATGTACGATTAAACGTTTAACATCGTTTTCAGAAAAATCTCTATTTTTATTGATAAATAAAGTTCTATTTTTTACATTAAAAGTAGCTCCTGCAACCATTTCTTTCTCCTTAACGGTCCAATTAAGATTTTTTAATGCAAATGTATCCATAAATTTTTTAGTCATTGAAAGTCGAGAATATCTTTTCCAAACATCTTCTTCATCACTTCGTAATATTTTTCTCGCCTCACAAATTAAATCACTAGAAGGTTTACCATAGGTCTTAATGGAATACTTAGTAAACTCTTTTTTACCAACATGCCTCAACATATTTAACATATTATTTAATTCACTAATCTTACTTCTCAATAATTTTCCATAAACCGTATCGTCTGTTCTCAAGGACAACAAATGTTTTTCAACAGAATCATATTTAGAAAGATTCACACAATAATCAAATTTAGGATTGTAACTATTATTCCCAAACATCTTCTTCATTTCTTCAGAAGTATTAGTTGGTCCAAGAACAGAAATTCTAATCTTGCTATGTATTCTTGCCAAATCTCTATCCACTTTTTTAAGAAGCATATAGACTCATAAAAAATTTCACTTATATCTATTTCTTTATTGGAGTATCTTCTTCAACAATAATTGCACCAGAATATCCACAATTTTTACAGTGATAAATTCCAGTCAATCCTCCAGCATAAAAATCAATAGCTCCAGAACCGCATTTTGGACAGCTTTTTTTACTAACCATGATATCTTTAAAACAACAATCTTTAAATATGCTTTGAAAGTAGAATAAGACACAGGAGCCAGTGGTCTAGTGGCTATGACAGCGCCCTTACAAGGCGTTAATCGGAGGTTCGAGTCCTCCCTGGCTCATTTTTACGCGGTGGTAGTATAGTGGTTAGTATTCAACGTTGCCAACGTTGGGACTCGGGTTCGAACCCCGGCCGCCGCATAGGTTTATTTATACTGGGGATTGTGCCAACTCATAATACTAATTTCATTAAGTATATTAGAAATTCCCGAATTAATGAATTCGTTATTCTCAAAAAATTTTGTAGGTCCAGGTCCATTGGCCAAAAGTTCAATAAGCTCAGAATCTTTTCCTTTCAAATAGTCAATCATTTCCGTACCGAATCCTTTTCCCATGAATTTTTCATTACAATCAATTATTCCTAAATGGAGTATGTTTCCTTTACCAGTATAGTCTCTAAATCCTTCATATTTTTTAAGATCTGGAATCAACACAGACGTGCCTTCAAGGTCAAATAATTTTCCAGGATTATTTAATCCATCAATCAAGGAATTCCATCCAACATCCTTGGAAGGATTGCCTAAGTAACAAGAAGCATAAATTAAAGGCTCATCATTTTCACAACCTACAACAAATAAATCTTGATTAAGAAATGGAGATCTATCGTCTGGATTGTTCCATCTCAAGTAAGTATAATTTTTATAATTGTTTTCAATCTCTTTAACTAACTCATTTTCATTGTCAGTAATATCATAAAATTTCATCTTAGAAAAACCTATAGTCTCCAGCATATAAGTCTTACTCTTTCCAAAAATCCTTTAAAAACCGCCAAAAACACTTAAATTCTAACAAATATTCAAATTTGTACATGAAATGATCAACATATGTAAGGTCAGAAGGTCACGTCCATCAAGCCCCTCAAGAAATAAAAGCAAGGTTCAGATTAATTCATGATGAAGAAAATGGTCTAGAAAAAAGAGTTTTTCAAGAGTTTTTCATTAAAAAAACATATGATTCAGATTTCGAACATTATTCTGCACTAGAGTTATCTGGAGAAACTTTGGACAGATTAGAAAATAGAGAAGCATATATTATCTCTGACAGTTTAGTTTATTCTTTAGCACCAAATCAATCAAAAAGAGTAACTAGAAAAGAAAATAACAAACAAAGTTTGAATCAATCTGATATCTGGAAAAAAGATCTTTTAAGGACATCTTCCTATAGAAAGCAATTAAATCAATCGTCATAACTTTCAAGAATTGGTTCAAGAGCCAGGTTAATAGTATTCATCCAAGAATCATTAAATTTTAGAGTACTTTGGTTTCTAACTTTTCCCAAAATTCCATTTCTTTGAAGATTGACAGCAATACCCTCTCCTAAATTATTGATTCTAAATGTAGAGCTATCGTAATTATCAGTTGTAAAATTATTAAATATTAATGAAAAATTATATTTTGCATCATCTGAAGATAGAGTTTTTCCACGAATGTTGATTGACCCATAACGAGGATTACTAAATTTAATATCTGCTTGCCTATTTTCATTTTTAGATCTTAAGTTTACGCTAAGTTCTAAATATTCGTTTGAATTAGGATTTCCGAATTTAGCAGAATACTCATTGTTAGTTATTTCAGAAGGATTAACTCTGAGTAACATATCAGAAACTAAGTTTTCTAACTCCTGAGGATTAGATAAATAGTCTTTTCCATTTAACCATTCTTTAATTGCATTATCAAATTGTTGGACATTAGAATAAGATTCATTGGTTCTAGAAATTAAATGATTATAATCTGAATTTTTTTTAATAGAGATATCCTCTAAACCTTCAGAGGGTTTAGTTGTAGGTGTTTCAATTATTGATTCTAAGGATTTTTGAAAAACTGGAATTTCAACAGCTGAAGACATTTCAATTTTTTTAGGCGGCGTAGGGCAAGCATATGAAATATACGTGGAGGCCCCAGCTAGGGCACCTAAAATTCCACAGTATATATATTTTAAAGAACTCATGGATTTATTAGTTCACTCTCTACTCCATCTGCATCATAACACTGACAATGGCCACATGAAATCTTTCTGTGATATTTGCCGTCCTTTTTTCCAAAACTCCTATCGTTGCAACTTTTTGCATCTCCTTGAGCATTATTGTGTCCTGCTTCAGTATCGGTACAAGTATCATGGCAAAATTGGTCTGCCTCATCTTGTGCAGCAGAATCTGCTTCTTTTTGGGTGGACCCAGTTCCACATGCTTTGACATCTTGGTTTTTTGCAATTGCTCCAGGGCATTGAAGCTTTTCTTGTCCACTTGCACTATCCTCTGCAGCACCGATACTAGAAGTTTGTCCATAAACAAAACTAGTACTAGAAATCACAAATAACGTCATGATAACCAATAATATTTTAATATTTCTTTTCATATTTCTTTTCTCCTATTTTTTAATAGTAAATTAATAGAACTCTTAACTTTATATTCGTTGCGAAAAGAAAAAAAGAAATTAAGCGGAGTAATTTCCGCCATCAAACTTAAGAGCATAGTAACCTCTTACTTTGCTATTAAATGAGTCTCTTGCAGGCCCAATTAAGTGATTTTCTGAATTTTCATTAAAGTATTTTCTAGAAAAAGCCATTCTGTCCATTATATTGCCTTCTTCTAATAAAGTAATATATTCCTTAGCTAACAAAAATCCTTTTGTTTTACCCGTTTCGCCTTCTGAGTTAACTTGGTTAAGCTCATCACATAAGGTTTCTCTAACTGTGTCTTTAACACTCTTTAATATTTTTTCTAAATTTTTATCTGTCATAGTTCAATTACCCTCAAATTTCAATTTAAAAAACTTGCTTAGGGTAGGGATCCTCCAGTATATCCTAATGCAAAGAGCTTATCCTCTACACTCAATGATCCTGACCGATATCCGAATGTAGGCTCCTTCTGAATAACTTCATAAGTTTTACTTGTATTTTTCCCACTATCTCTTACATGATGTCTAAATGCTACTCTGCTTGTTTCAAAATAGGTTCTCAAACTTTCGCCAAACAGGTAATCGCGCCTAAATTCTTCTGCTTCTTCTAAATTTCCATTTCTTTTCATAAAAATATATTCATTAGCCATATTTCTTCCAATCTCTAATCTTCCAGCAATGTACAGTTCTATGCCTCTTTCTATTTCAGATCTTTTTCCGTCTGTTTTTATCTCTTTAAACCTGAAGTTTGATTTAGGTTTTACTATCTTAACTTCTACTGGTTTTTCTGCTACACTTGCAGTGTTCATTATCGTTTCTAAATTACTATTTTGTTTCATTGAACGCCAAAAGTCACAACTTCCCTTTTTAAATATTTTTAAAGGGCCTTTTAAAGGCAGAGAGTAAATCAAAACCTACTCTCAGAAATCAAAATCATTTTCAAAACATATAAAAAGAGAACAATGAATCTGTTCTTAAGTGGTAAGATTAAAAAGAGAGTTGAGCCTTTGGCAAGTAACTATAGCAGGGGTAGGTATTATTCTAGGTGCAGGTATTTATGCACTAATTGGGGTGGCAGCAGGTACTGCTGGAAACGCAATTTGGTTAGCATTTTTAATCTCTGCAGTGGTTGCAGGATTAACTGGTTTAAGTTACGCAGAATTAACTTCAATGTTTAAGGGTGATGCAGCAGAGTATGATTACATTAAGGAAGCATTCAACCATAAAATTGCATTAGCGGTAGGAATAATGATTATTGCTGCAGGGTTTGTAAGTGCAGCAACAGTAGCATTAGGTTTTGCAGGTTATTTTATTAAAATTTTACCAATCTCTATGGTTCTTGCAGCAATTGGATTAATTGTTTTAATGACTATAATTAATTTTACAGGAATTAAACAAACGGCATGGTTCAATACAGTTTCTACATTCATCGAATTTGGCGGATTAGTATTAGTTATTTGGATAGGATTTCAACATCTGGGCGAAGTAAATTATTTGGAAATGCCATTTGGAATGTCTGGAGTTCTTAGTACTGCTTCATTGGTATTCTTCGCGTATATGGGATTCGAAAGCATTGTAAAATTAAGAGAAGAAACAAAAGACCCAGAAAGAACAATTCCTTTAGCATTGATTTATTCAGTAATCATTACAGCAGTAATGTATGTATTAGTTGCAATTGCAGCAGTAAGCATAGTTAATTGGAAAACACTGAGCAATTCTACTGCCCCCTTGGCAGAAGTTGTAGCAACATCGATAGGTCCCAAGGCATTTATTATTGTAGGTATAATTGCATTATTCTCAACAGCTAACACAGTGTTAATCACATTAGTAACAACTTCAAGAATGATATATGGAATGGCAAAACGAAAAACCTTCCCAAAAATATTTGCGGCAGTTCATAAAAAAACAAGAACTCCCTGGGTTGCAATAATTCTGTTATCCTTAATTACTATGATATTTACATTAATCAATGATCTAGAATTTATAGCAAACTTAACAAACTTATTCTTATTTGCAACCTTTGCAATGGCAAACCTAAGTATGATAATTTTAAGATACAAATTCAAGAAAAAAAGAGGATTCTATTGCCCTGTAAACATTGGTAAGTTTTCAGTAATTGCATTCCTAGGTTTCTTAACTTCAGTTATAATGTTTGGATTTGTAGTTCTAAACTTATTGGGAATTAATTTAATCTTTTAATATTTCTGAATTTTATGTCTAAACTTAGCATCAACTCTATCCTTTGTTCCTCTTCCACTTAATCCTGGACCCGTAGGTGTTTTTTTCAAATAGTTTTCAGTTGTAATTTCCGTTCCAGATTTAAATAATTCATGAAACTTATCAAAATCAATCCAAGTATGCCATTCGCCCTCTTTCTTGAATTTTTTCTTAGCAAACAAAACAACTCTAGATCTAATGTGTTCTGAAGCAATTTCATAATCATCTAAATATTTATCTAACTCTTTTGAAAATTCAACAACATCTTCATGCAAAGGCATATTGCTTTTTTCTAATCTTTCTCTAGATGCCCCAATAAACATGTATCCTTTAACTTCAATAAAATCCGGATTTCCAATTTTAATTAAATCAGCATACTTTTCAGGTTCACACATATTCAAATCTTTAATCGCAGTTAATCTAATTGCAGTTCTTTCTTTCTTCTTCTTTAAATTTTCTAAACTTTTAATCATTCGTTCCCAATAGTCTTCAAACAAAGGATTATCTATTTCTTTCAATAATTTTTTAGTTGGAGCATCAATACTCAAATACAATTGTGTAACCGGAGTTAATTTTTTTATTTCATCAGGGTATTGTGCATTTGTAACTAAGAATGTAGAAATTCCCCTTTCATGATAATTATTAATCATCTCATTTATTTTAGGATAAATAATTGGTTCTCCTGTTAATGAAAGTGCAACATGCTTAACAGTTTTAGATTGCTCATGCGCAGTATGGTTTGGATTCTTATTATCTCCAAAACCTGTTAGTAAATTTTTATGTGCTTTCAAACTTTTATTAATAATCATTTCAGGATTATCCACTTCCCATTTCCAATCTTTTGAAACTGGCGCCTTATACCCTCTCCAACAAAAACTACATCTATTTGCACAACTCAAACTAGGAGAAGTCTGCATACATTGATGGCTTTGAATACCATAGAATTTTAGTTTGTAACACCCGCCATCACCACGAATCATACTTCCAGTCCACCCACAAACCTTTACAACAGAATGGTTTCCAACTACCCTATAGCCCTGTTTAGTTAGAGTTTTTTTTGCTTCTGGAGTTATCATACTCCTTTTGAGAAATAGCTTTATTTAATCCTTTTGGGCTTCGCTAACTTCTTTAGAAAACCGTATATGTGTATAGTATATACTATGACTATATGGCGACAAACATGATTACACTGAAGTTAGAAAATAAATTTCTGAAAGAAGTAGACACTATAGTGGAAAATGAGGGTTATCAAAATCGAACAGAGTTTATTAGAAATGCGCTAAGAGAAAAAATTGAAGAAATTAAAATTAGAAAAGCAATGCTCAAATTAGCTTCATTGAAAGGAAGTTCTAATAAAAAAGTAAATGAAGAAACTTATAGAAAAGCAAGATCAAAAGCATTTGATAAAATTTCAAAGAATATTTAAGAAACAAATAAAAATTTTGAATTAACTACAAATAAGGCAATAGCAGAATTAAAAAATGGAAACTGATGAAATACAAAAAAAGTAAAATCTTATTTTGAAAAAGGAGAATATGACATTTGGCCAAGATTTGCTATACTTGCAAGATTAGAAGAAGAGATTTCAGAAATAGGCAGGATTATTTCAGTAGAAGAAGGTCTGAGAGAAAAATGGAAAGTAGATAATATGAATTTCACTGACGAATTTGGAAATGCATTATTTCAGTTGATTCATTTGGCTAATCAGTGCGATGTAAATATTAGTGAAGCAATTGAACAATGAATCGTTAGGAAGAAGTTAGCAAAAATTAACAAAACTACTTTTCAAAAAATATAATTATTTTAAATAGAATTCGAGTTCTTTCATTAAGGTTTTGGAGTTTTCTATGGATTGTTTAGCTGTTTCAAAGTCCATTTTATTTCCGTAATAAGTAAGGGAATTTCTTTTATATCTTAAATCGTCAAATAGGTTGTATAATCTATCTTCTTTTAGAACATCTCTTAAAAAATATCCCAGACAAATATGGTTCAATATTTTGTAACCTCTTTGAATTATTAATGCTTGTAAAAGCTCTAATAATGACGTGTAGTAATCTTCAAATACAAAGTTACAGTTTTTTAGGGTTATTTCTTTTATTATTCCTATTCTTTCTTCTGCTACCCCCCTTAATGAATCAGCCCTTTCAAGATTCGGAGAAACTTTTTTTGCCGAATTATATTCAACGCATTCCTCCCATGAAGCCTCTTTCATTTGAATACCGCTATTGGATTATTTAGAGTTATTCCATTTATGATATTATTTGCTAGATGTTTGTTGGAAATTTGGTTTAAATTACTGAATTTGAATATTTGAATTTTTCTTTGTAATGTTTTTTCGAATTTTTTTAGGTTTATTGTTTTTTTTGAAGGTGTTTCTAAGTAAATATCTATGTCACTATCTTCTATGTCTTCTCCTTTTGCATAAGATCCAAACAGAATTATTGAGGGATTATTTAATGACTCTTTTATTGATGCAATTATCTTGGATTTGTAAATTTGTTTTAGGTTGAAAAGTTTTTTTTCCAATTTGTAATTTTCGTTTGATCTATCTGCAGTATAAAATTGTATATTGCCCATTTTAATTATTTTTAATATGCCTTCTTGGTTTAATTCCTTGCAATACCTTATTGCTGAAGGTAAGGGAATATTTACTTCTCTCTCTATTTCTCTAACCCTCATTTTCTTTGTGGGATTCATTAGGAAATATCCTTTTAATTTTTCTTTGATATTAAGTCTTATCATATGATAATTTATATTATCAATTGATATTTAAAGTTATCGCTTGCTTTTGATTATTATTGTGAAGTGTAGGTTATTTATAAAACATCTCCGGAGGGACAGTAAGTATGGTAAATGCGTTTTAATTTCCGAGAATTTCGAAGATTATTCAGATTTGCTTGGTTCAGGTTCCCTATATCTTAATCTAAAACTCAATCCGACTCCAATTGAAGAATCATCATATGCATAAATCTCCTCGCCCATATTATAAAAATTATTGATATATCCCTCAATACATTCATTAGAACAATAAATTTCTGAAATTCCACAAGGTTTTGCTAAGACTACTGGAGTAAATTCCATATTTGCACAACTCTCTAAAGATAATATAGTCGCACCTGTAAACAACGTAGAAGTTAATCCTTTTTTTAAATAATCTTTAATTTTTTCCGTAGTAACATCACTTCGTAGAAATTAAGAAGTAAAAGAAATATATATGGTTTTGGGTAAGAAGAAATTAATTTCTTCTTCCACTAAAGTTTCCGCTTCTACCAGAGTTTCCGCCAGAACGGCCTCTAAAAGAAGAGCCACCTCTTCCGCCAGAACCTGAGGAACTTCTACTTCCTCCAGAATTTCCGCCCCTGTTTCTGCCAAAGCTTCTTCCACTTCCGCCAGAACTTCTATTCCCGCCAAAGCTTCTTCCACTTCCGCCAGAACTTCTACTTCCTTCAGAACTTCTTGAACCTGAAATTCCTCTTCCTCCGGAATTTTCGCCTTGACCTCTGTTTCCGCCAAAGCTTCTACCGTTTCCACCAGAGTTTCCGCCAAAGCTTCTACCGTTTCCACCAAAGCTTCTTCCTCTGTTTCCACCAGAACTTCTATTTCCGCTTCTTCCGCCAGAACGGCCTCTAAAGTTTCCGCTTCCACCTCTAAAGTTTCCTCTACGTTTATCTCCTTGAGGAGAACCAACAAGATCCACCCTTTGAAAATTAGGAAGGTCTATACATCCTATCTTAAAACTTCTATTTTCGCCTTCGATTCTTCTGAAATCTTGTCTTTCAGAGGAGGATAAGAAATTAAACACTTGTCCTTCTTCTCCAGCTCTAGCAGTCCTACCGATTCTATGTACGTAATCCGTGGGATCTCTAGGTATATCATAATTGTAAACATGTGAAATTCCATCAACATGAATTCCTCTTGCCGCAACATCAGTACAAACTAATACGCTAAAGTGATTACCTGAAAAAGATTTAATATTCTTCAATCTTTTATTCTGAGATAATCCTCCATGAATAGCAATTGCATCAATATCATTTGCTTTCAAATTTTTAGCAACATAATCTGTATGTCTTCTAGTATTACAGAAAACCATTGCAAGGCCTTTTTCTTCTGCTTTCAATAAATGTAACAATAAAGGTATTTTTTCCTTTCTTGAAATATTAAAATATCCTTGAGTTAATTTACTTGGATCAACCTGACTCTCAGCAAAAATTTCTTTAGGTTTGTTTAATTGATGATTTGCTAATTTTCTCAATTTTGGAGAAACAGTAGCAGTAAACATCATAGTATGTCTATTTACTGGACATGCTTCCATGATTTCTTGAACATCCTCAATGAAACCCATATCAAGCATACAATCTGCTTCGTCTAAAACAACAACTTTGATGTTTTTAGTGTTCACAGTTCCTCTTCCTAAATGATCTAACATTCTTCCAGGAGTTGCAACAACAACATCTGCTTTAGCAAGTTGACTAATTTGAGGGTTAATTGAAACTCCACCGTAAACTGCCATAATTCTTAATTTTTTACCAATTGCTAATTCCCATAAGGCTTGCTTAACTTGCTCAGCAAGTTCTCTTGTTGGTGTTAATACTAATGCTTGAAGTCCTCTTCCAGGTTCAACCTGTTCGATTATTCCACAGCCAAAAGCTAATGTTTTTCCTGAACCTGTTGAAGATTCAGCAACTACGTCTTGTCTTTCCAATATAATTGGTATTGATTTTTTTTGTATTTCTGTAGGCGTATCGTGTCCTAATTTACTAATAGATTCAATTAAATGATCACTCAGTCCTAATTCTATAAATTTTTCCATATTTTTCTCCTATAATATAATAGCACTTAACTAGAAAAAGCGAAATGTTCATATTGAACCAGTGCATTCTCTTAATTGTCTATCTATATGTTGTAGTATATATATTGGAACGCTTTATAAGAGTTGCTATTGGACTTCGCTGGTGTTTTTTGGTTGTTTTGATGCTAAGAATTAGTTTTGGTTTATAACTACTCG
>JABIPM010000051.1 GCA_018658955.1 Candidatus Woesearchaeota archaeon
ATCATCTTGAGATACACTAAATAAGATATTTGAGAAATCTTTTACAACATCAACTATGAACTCTGGATTGTCTTGCTGAAACATGTAAAGTTGAAACCCCATTGATCCGTCAGTTATTGCTGGACAAAAAATTGGAACTTTATTTTTGTGTGCTTGATAAAGTATTGAATTTTCATCTTCTAATTGTGAACCTAGTTCATTTAATAATTCTGAAGTTGCGATTCTTTGTTTTTTCTTGTAAACTTCTGTTAACATTGGCTTCATTAAATCTTCAAATTTAATATATGATTCATTAGGAATGTATAAATTTCCCACCCTATTAATTCCTTTTTCATTTAATTCAATATCATTTGAATTAAAGTCTCCAACAATAAAATCTATTCCTTGTGATTTCATGATATCTTCTTCTAAACCGCCGACAGTTGTTACGATTACGTCTGGAATTCCTAACTTAATTAATTGTGCAAAGAATCCCCTTAGTCCCGAGGTTACCATGTTTGAAGTGAATGTTAAGAAAATTTTAGCTCCGTTTTTTTTCATTTTGATAACATTATCTACTGATTTCTTTAGCTCAATAGATTGAAACCCTACGTTCCCTAATGCATCTACTAAATCTTCAGTTTTACTGTTCTTTGTCCATTTGAAATCTTTTACTTTTTGCATGTTAATCTCCTGCTAACCTAAATAGGTTTTTTTGATTAATTATAATAGAATTTATGCTAAAACTAACTACCTGATACTCTTACAGAGTCTATTGTGGTGTATTGTTGTTTTTGCATGGTTAAGTTAATTAATTATTTTATTATAAACTTATCGGTTTGAAAATGACTATTCAAGAATCATAGTTTATTCATTAAATAATCTTTACAATTTAATTGATCTTCGAGTGTATTATTTTCTAAAAAAATTAAATTTGTGTCTGGACCCAAATACATTTCTGGTTCTTGGAATTCTTTTTGCATTCTTTTTATGCTTTGTTTTCCTGCAATTAAATCTCCATCTAATTCCAATCTTTTGTGTCTTTCTTCATCTTTAACTGTTAAGTTTACTAAATATTTATTCAAACTTAAATCTCTAAAATTTAATATTTTTTCTATTTTGGAAGTGTTAAAATAAAAATCTCTTATCCTTTTAGTGTGTGCACAGGAATCAATAATTACATTTTTATTTAATGAAAGTATTCTATCTCTTTGCAATATTGCTTCGCTCCAGATAGGGCACCATTCTTCTGGATAATTTAATTGATTATGTTTTTCTTCATACATTTCTTTTCTTAAATCATCTATTGAAATAATCGAATAGCTATTATTTTCTATTTTATTAGATAATTCTGATTTTCCATCTCCAGGCCACCCAGTAAACACAATTAACTTTAATTTATTCTTTTTCATCATACATCTCTTCAAAATTTTGAGTAAACCATTTTACTCTTTCTCTAGGAAATGGCCATAAATTTGCCAGATTGTTTCCCAATATTTTTGTACCATATATCTCTTCAAAATGGTCCCTTACATTACAACTAAATTCTGCACCAAGATTTAAATAATCTTTAGAAAAACAATCTGAAGTGGAATTCGATTTTCTAAAAATAGAAATGTGAGGAGTAGCATAGGGTACCAAATTAATTGCATTTTTTTTCAAATGATTTAAATTTTCAATTCCCACGAGATAACTATATTGTAAACTATTAAACTCTAAATCAGAAAAGTGAGATAATTGTTGAATAATCTCTTTTATTTTTGGCTTGCCTTTTGAGTTATGCATTATTTCTTCCCTATTTGAAAATCTTTCTATAGTATATACATAATCTAAATATGAAAAACCCCCCATTTCTTCGGCTACTGCTTCTAGATGATATTCATCGGTTATTTGTGAACCAATATACAAATATCTTCCTTCAAAACCTTTATCTCTTGAATTTCGAATAAGTTCCCTAAATTTTTCAGTTGTTTCTGCTTCGTTTTTGAAACAGCCTGTAACAAATGCTAATTGATCAAAATTTTTTAATCCATAACTTGTTTCTGCTTCATTTAATACGTCCTCTATATTTCTATTTCTTTTACTATCATTTTTTTCACTATATGCGCAAAAATCACAACCCTTACAAAGTTGACGGGGATTTATATTCATTGAATTAAAACCATCTAAAGTCGGACAAGATTTTGTTCCTCCCAGTGGACCCCTAACATAAATATGGGGTACAGACAGTTTAATCCTGTCCAATAACAAATGATTTAAATTTAATTCATTTCCATGATAATGTATTTTATCCTCTTTTATTTTATAGGGTGAATTTTCCGAAATTAAAAAATCTAATTCTACTAATTGATTTTCGTCCCATAATTCAAAAATTGGACGAGAATTTTCTAAAGCTATCTTTGGATCTTGGATTCCACAATATTTCATATTAAAGAAATGAAGTTCTAACTCAGAAAAATGAGGATATTTTCTTTTTAATTCCGGTATTGTGGTTTGTTCTTGCATTTTTTCATTTATTCACCACTCCAAGGACATTTGTTTATGATATTTTTTACAAATTTTCCATTAGCCCCTAACTCTAATATTGTAACTGCACAGTTTCGAGGATTATACTCTTTGTAATTTTCTCTGGAGAGATTTAAACCTCGAAATAATACTTCTAAGATATTCCCTCCATGTGTAACAATTAAAACTGTATTTTTTTCATTTTCTTTTGAAATTTGATTTATGAATTCCATCATTTTTTCTCCCTTTTCTTCACAAGATTCTCCATTTTTTGGTTTAAATTGATGATATTTTTTATTACTTTCTGCTACTGCTTTATGAAAATCCTCAAAAGAACCATTTTCATAATCTCCAAATGATCTTTCTCTTAAAACTTTAAAAAACTGAAGATCTTTATTAAAAGATTCATTGATTATTTCTGCAGTTTCTTTTGCTCGGGTTAAATCACTGGAATAAATTTTATTAATGTTTTCAGTTTTAAGAAAATTTGCAACAGATTTTGCTTGAAATTTCCCCTTAGGAGTTAATTTACTGGGAGTATGGCCTTGAACTAAATCATTCACATTATGATCGCTCTCTCCATGTCGCACCATAATCAATTTCATTTTGTTATTATGGTTAATCTTATAAACCGATAATTAATAAAGGTTTTGGTCTAAAATATATACTGGAGAATATACAAATGAGTTTAACAAAAGATTACGGAACATACATCGTTAAAGACGGAATAACCTATATGGACGAGAAAATAATTGAAGGATTACATATGTGCACCCTTGAAGTTTATGGTGGATTGAAGGGGAAAAATAGAACTTTGGGTTCAATTTGTCATGATGCATTTTATCAGGAAGATAAAACTATTGAAAATTTGGCGGCATATTATTTATCTAGAATCGTTAAAGGGCACCCATTTAGTGATGGAAATAAAAGAACTGGGTTCTTAACTTCTGTTGCATTTTTGGGAGCAAATCGTATGAGCTACAAAATTGCAGATGAAGAATTGGCAGCTGCAGAAATTGCAACTATTGCTGCTGCTAGAAATATGGATCAAGCATATGAATATTCTAAACTTTTTGTTGAAGGGCATATTGACAATCCGATGTATGGTGGCCCCTATACAGAAGAAAAAAATGAGTTTACTGATTCTGTGGAATACATTCTTTCAGGAATATGAATTTAATTGAAAACAAAATAAAAGAACTTGAAAGTAAGCGAGTTAATTGGAATATTTCTCAAGAAACGATTGAATTTATAATTAATAGTTTGTTATTCGATAAAATTAAGGTATTGGAAATTGGAACCTTTAATGGTTATTCTGCATTATGGTTTGCTAAAGTTGCAGATGAAGTGGTTAGTTTAGAAATTGATCCTGAAAGATTTAGTGAAGCTAAAAAAAATTTGCAAGGCGTTGATAATGTAGAATTAATTTTAGGTAATGCTTTGGAAGAAGTTGATAAATTAGATAAAAAATTTAATGTTGTTTTAATTGATGGGATGAAATCTGAATATATGAAATACTTAGAGAAAGTTTTGAATGTTTTAGAAGAAGATTTTAGGATATTTGTGGACAATACTATTTCACATAAAGAAAAAATAAAAGATTTTTTTGAATATTTAGAGAATTCAAATGAACTAGAATGGCAAGAAACGGGCATTGGAGATGGCCTGATAGTAATTAAGAGAAAGTCTTAAATATAGATATTGGAGAATATGAATTATGAAAACCGAAGAATTACAAAAAAATTTAGATGGGATTGTTGAGCTATATAGATTCAATAAAAAATATGCACCTATTGCTGGAAAAGTATACGAAACTATGAGAATTTCTGAATTCAGTAGCAAATTAGATGGAACTAAAGATATTATTAAAACTGAAGCATATCTTGCTTCATGTAGATTGAATGAAATGGCTAAGGGATTTGGAAGTTGTGTTGGTGGATTTGTGGCAGGCGTTGCTTTTGATGAATATTTCTGGAGTTCACCCTATGGTTTAATGGGATTTGCAACTCTTGGATGTTTAGAAGCTGTAAGAAGAATGGGAAAATCTATGAATTATTCTAATGTTGAACAATTAATTGGCGAAAATTTACAATATGGCCAAATTAGAAAAGACATATAAATTCAGTTTTTAATTAATTTTTATGAAAAATAGACAAGTAGGATTATTGATTGTGGGGATAGCTGTTTTATTATTCTTTATTGTTTTATCTTTTAATAGTGCTTTAGAAACAATTGTTAATACTACTTGTGATCATGGCACTTCCTGCCCTATGCAGGTTACTTTGAAAACTCAAGAGAAGATTAGTTATGGTTTAATGGGATTATTGCTTTTATTTGGAAGTTTTATGGCTTTTTTTATGAAAGAAGGAGATGTTAGAAATACAAGATTATCTCATGTTAAAAAGAAAAAATTAATTTCTGGATTAAATGAAGAAGAAAAGAAAATTGTTGATTTGATTCAATTAAAAGAAGGTTCAATATATCAAAGTGATTTAATTAAAGAGAGTGGAATGAATAAAGTTAAGGTTAGTAGAATCCTGGATAGGTTGGAAGGCAAAGGATTGATTGATCGTAAACGGAGAGGAATGACAAACATAGTAATTTTAGATAGTGTATTTTTATGAATTTTGAAGATTTTTTTGGATGGATTGGCATGTTATTAGTTTTAGGTGCTTATTCTTTGATTAGTTGGGGAGTATTTGTTGCACAAAGTTTGGGTTATGTTTTGATGAATGCGGTTGGTTCATTATTTTTATTATACCTGGCGTTGAAGAAAAAAGCATTTCCATTAGTATTTTTGAATGGAGTTTGGATTTTAATTTCATTAATTAGTTTAATTAGAATGATTTAGTCGTCATCATCATCGTCGTCATCGTCGTCATCATCATCGTCATCATCATCATCATCATCGTCGTCATCATCACCATCTCCAATATATGTGGGTAAATTAACTGAGCCTATTGTTTCTGTTAATACTTCTTCTTTAAATTCTTGATTTAGTTTTCCAATGAATAATGAGTCCAAAATATTTTTTGCTGATGAAGAATGGGGGGAACCTTTATTTTTTGTATTGAATGCAGAAGTTCCGTCTTTTCCACAATAGGGAATTAATTCGTCTGATCCTGGCGGATGGTAATTCATATAACTTGTCAAATCATATACTTTATTTTCGATTATCATCCAACAATCAGTAATTTCGTTATGTTTTGCTATTTCTAAAGAATTTAATTTAATTTTTGCTATTTCTGGTGTTGGATTATTTTGAATTGTATCCTCTTGGGGATTGGAATTTTTTTGAACTGTTTGAGTAGTATCTATTTCTAAGGAAGGTCTTTCTGCGAAAAACATAAAGAAAAATAATGAAAAGATTAATGTATAAATCAGAATAACTGAAATCTTTGTTAAACTATTATTGAATTTTTTACTTCTGGTACAAATGATCAGAGTTCCTGCAATCGCATGAAGATATAACAATATAATGAAAATTAAAGGTAAGAGTTTTGTATGAACAAATAAAGAAGTGTCATAACTTATTGTATCAATTAGAAAATTCTTAGTTATTAAAAATCCACTGAAAATAGTAAGTATTGCGGTAATTAATAGAGGTATTGAAGTTTTTCTTAGTATTGAATATATCTCTTTCATAATTTATTAGACTTATTTAGTATATTTAATTCTTTCTTTAAAATGTATCCGAAAGTAACTTAAATCCCCACATACTAATTAAGCTTATGAAATTAGAAATATTATCATTAAGAGACGCTA
>JABIPM010000053.1 GCA_018658955.1 Candidatus Woesearchaeota archaeon
AAGAAGCAATTCTAACTATTACTTTATTGTTAACTGCTGCTTTTGTTTTTAGTGGGTTTGATTCTGATTTGACTGGAATGCAAGGGTTGAGTGCTCAAAATAAACATAATAATCTAAAAAAAGAAAAATTATGTGAATGTCCTGTTGCAAAATCGTCGCCTTTCTTTCTTGCTAGTGATTGTGAACCTGATGCGTGCGGAGGACATTGTACAAGTCTAGAGGGTTCAGGCGATAAATCTGAACTAATAGCCCATAAATGTGTAAAAGAAAGTAGAAGAAATCCAAGAGAAAGTTGTAGTTGTTCTGAAGGGATAGTGAATATTCCTCCGGCAGATATTGATGGCGGAGGCACAAGAGAAACAATTGTCGGGTGTGAAACTGATGAGGCGTTATTTTGTAAAAATAGCAGATGTAAGATTACAACTATTGTTAAGGATAATGAAGGATATGTAATTTCAACAAGATCAAGTTTTAGTGGTAAGTGTGTTGGTACTTAAAAATGAAGAGAATTATGAAAAAGAAAAAAATTGATTATAGGGTTATAGTATTAACTTTGTTAATTTTTACAGTAGTTTATTTATCATTTAATAATCTTGAAGAAGAAAAATTAACTGGAGAAGCTTCTCTTTCATCTAAGGGTTCATGTGCTTGTCCATTTAACGATATTATAGAAAATAACTGCCCTGCTGGAAGAGTAAGTGCAAATTCATGTAGTAGGGAGAGATGCGTTGGAATTTGGAACAACAAGGTTTATCTATCTTCATGTTTATTTGGTGGAACAAAAAGGGAACATAAGTCCAAGGAGTGTGCCGTTGAATGTCCTAGTGCGCCAGCAGATTATGTTAAATTAAATGATTGTGGAAATAAAATTTTTGATGGATATGTAGATACAAAAACTTGTGAGAGCGATGTTTGTCTTTATGAAAAATCTGACTCTGAAGGGGGTCCAAGTGAATATAAACAATATAAATGTACGGGTGACGGTGGCTGGGTGGATAATGTTCAAGAGAGTTCTAATTCAAATACGATAACTGGAATGCAAATTGAAAAAGGCGATGGTGAAGATGAAAAAGTATGTTCTTGTAGCTGTCCAGCAGGATTTGAAATTGTAATAGATAATTGTGAGGGTTCTTCGACTTGTGATAATACCTGTACTTGTAAAAAAGAAGAAGGAGAAGGTGAAGAAAAAAAGATTACTGTTAAATTAAGAAGCTGTCGTTTTTCAACTCCTTTTGATCCTTCGACATGCAAACCTTGTCCGGTTCCTAAAGATGGATGGGCGACTATTGCGGAGTGTCCTTCTGGAAGTGGAATATCTTCTTGCGGTTATTGTATGCATGTTAAAGTAAATACTATTAAGAAGACTAAGATGAAAATAGAATCTTTCAGTTGTTATAAATTATAATATTTTTAGTTAGTTTTTTAAGTAAATACTTATTCTTTTATTTATGGTAAGAGGTATGGATTTTTTTAGAATTCCGTGGCACGGAGAAAAAGAACATGTTAAACATGAAAGGTTGCACGCGCCAGTTGGAAAATTTCTAAGGCATGCAATATTTGGAATGAATGATGGATTAGTTAGTACTCTTGCATTGATGGCTGGTTTGGCAGGGGCTGCAATGGGAAAAGAAGTTATTGTGATTGCAGGTTTAGCAGAGATGATGGCAGGTGCAATTTCAATGTCCCTTGGAACTTATATTAGTACAAAAAGTCAATTAGAATTCTATGGAGAGGAAATTGAAAAGGAAAAAAAAGATTTAGATAATTCTCCTCAAATGGAAAAAGAACATGTTAGAGAAATTTATAGACGTAAAGGTTTTGTGGGAAAAGAATTAGATAGAGTAGTTGAAAGATTAACATCAAATAAAAAAAGATGGTTAAATATTTTAGTTAATGAAGAGCTAGGACTAAATAATTCTAAAATGGAAAGTGCGTGGATTTCTGGAGTAGTAATGTTTTTTGCATTTATCATCGGGGCATTTATTCCACTGTCTTCATTTGTATTTGTGCCTATGAGTTTTGCATTAAAAGCTGCAATAACTTCTTCATTGTTGTTGTTGTTTTTTGTAGGGGCAGGGAAAACCCATTTTACTGGAAGGAGTTGGATTAAAAGTGGATTTGAAATGGTATTTGTAGGAATCTTGGCAACAGGAGTTGCATATTATCTGGGGGATTTTGTGAGTGGATATGTCGCATATTTAATTTAAAATGGTAAACAGAAAAAACTCAAGCATTATCGTTTCATTACTAGTTTTTTCTATAATGTTTCAAACTTATTTGCATGAAGGAACTCTTACTGGAAATCAAATGAGGGTAGGTGTTCCCGAAATTAAACAACCTGAAAAAATGGTTCTTAGAGATGGAGAGTTGGTAAAAGAAAAAACTCAAGGTCAAAATTTATTTGCAAATCCAAATTCTATGTGGTACCATACTGAATGCAATATTAATGCTAATGGTGCAGGTTATTGTGAAGTGGTAGGTAATGGAATTTTGGGACCCCATGAAAACTCTTGTGGTATTGCTACTAGTCTTGAAGATTGTAATCGATTAGAGTGTGTTGGAAATAGCTGCAGTAATGTTTATGCAGTTAATTTTCAAGAAAGAAATCTATGTATGCCTGAGGGAAGTTTATGTGGTTAGAGTTTCAAAACATTTATATAGTATTTAAATTAAAGTTATATTAATTAAGAGGTATTAAAATGCATAATAAAAAACACGTTACATTTCTAATAACATTACTTGCATTTGCTGTAATGTACACAACTTTCTTATCTGAAAGTGGAATTACTGGTGAAGCCCTTTGGGATGATAGAAGTATGGCTGAAGTGAATCAAAGAGATCATTTTGATTTAAGTGATTATCAAGATAGTTTAAGCGCAGAGATTTATTCTGCCGGAGATGTTTATGAATTTTTTGAAGCTCCTTTTGAAAATTTAGATATTACTGATCTTTGGTCTGTAAGAAGGGCAAATGAAAGATGTAGGGTAGCTAATGAAGAAGGAAGAAGAAGTATTTATGTAGATTCTGAAGAAGATTTTGATAATTATGTTCTGAATGGCCTTTTCAAAAACAATGAAGAATACTTTAACGGTAAGAGAAGTGTAATCGAGAATCTAGATTTTAAAACTAAGGCTTACTGTTTTGAAAATTCAAGACAGTTTAATTAATTTTTTAAACTCTGCTTTCTTTTTATTTTTATGATTAAACCTACTAGTTTGAGATTTGGTACTGCAGGAATTCCTAAGTGTTGTAATGGAACTACTGGGGATGGTATTGAAGAAGTTAGAAAGTTAGGTTTAGAATCAATGGAGTTGGAATTTGTTAGAAGTATTAACATATCTGAAAAAAGAGCTCCTGAAATTAAAGAAGCTTCTAAAAAACACGACGTGGTATTAACTTCTCACGGGCAGTATTTTATTAATCTGAATGCGCAAGAGCCTGAAAAATTAATAGCTAGTTACAAAAGAATAATTGATGCATCTAGAAGGGCATATGAATGCGGCGCATGGAGTATTTGTTTTCATTTTGCATATTACATGAAACAAGACAAAGATAAAGTTCACAAACTTGTTGTAAAGAGGGCTAAAGAAATTAGAAAAAAATTAGATGATGAAGGAATAAAAATTTGGTTGAGACCAGAAACAACCGGTAAAGGAACTCAATGGGGAGATTTGATTGAAACTCTTAAAGTTTCTGAAGAAGTTGAAGGAATCTTACCTTGTGTTGATTTCGCACATTTGCATGCAAGAAGTATTGGAAAATATAATACTTATGATGAATTTAGATGGCAATTAGAACAGATTGAGAAATACACTGGAAGGGAAGGATTGAATAACATGCATATTCATCTAGCAGGAATCAATTATGGTGATAAGGGTGAGAGAAATCATCTAAATCTGAAAGATAGTGACATGAATTATAAGGATTTATTGAAAGTCTGGAAAGAATTTAAAATTAAAGGGGCAGTTACTTGTGAAAGCCCAAATATTGAAAAAGACGCTTTAATGCTCCAGAAGTATTATGCTAAGGTTTAAATATTCTTTATTCTAGTGATTTATTATGGGAGAAGCTAAAGTATGTGGTGAAAAGGGAAAGAAATGTCCTAGGTGCGGAAGTACACATACGGAAATGGAAGGCGATGATTTATTTTCTTTTTTAATTTGTTTAGATTGTGGATTTGATGAAAGTCTGGAATTTGAGTCTGGAGGAGATAATGATAGAAAGAAAGGTGGCGGTGGTGGCGGAAGTCCTTACAAACGTGGCGGATCACTAAGAATACAGAGAATTAATAATACTACTTCTAATTAATAAAGTTTAAAAAGAGATTATGATTATCTGCGTTAATGGCAGAAATATTGATGGTAATCGCTCCTGAAGGTTTTAGGGATGAAGAGTATTTTGAAGTAAAGGAAGAACTTGAAAAGAAAGGCCATAAAGTTATTGTTGGTAGTTTGAAGGATACTGCTGTTAGTTCTGAAGAAGCTAAAGAAGTTGTTGTTGATGTTTTAATTGAGGAAGCAGATATGGGGGATTATGATGGTTTAGTGTTTGCTGGCGGTCCAGGAACTCAGGTTTATTTTGAAAATGAAAAAGTTTTAGAGATGTGCTATCAAACAATTGAACAAGGAAAAATTTTGGGCGCGATTTGTGCCGGTCCAGGAATTTTAGCAAGGGCTGGAGTTTTAGAAGGAAAAAGAGCAACTGCATTTCCTACAGAAAAAGTACATTTAGATGCAGGTGGAGCAATAACTTCCGATAGTCATGTTGTGATTGATGGACAGATAATTACTGCAGATGGCCCAAAGGTTGCTAGAGAATTTGGAGTTAAATTGGGTGAATTGTTAAATTTAGATGATGACGGAGATTATGGTGAAGAAGAAAACGACGACGGTTATTATCCTATTGCAAAAGAAGAAGTAAAAGAAGTAAATGATGAAGGTTTTCCTGAAAATAAACCTTATTATGAAGAACAGGAAAAGAATTATGAAAAAAGAGTAGATGAAGATTCTGAATAGTTTTAGATAAGTTTATATATTAATTTTAGTTGTTATATGTTATGAGAGAAAGAGGTTTCGTCTTAAGTGCAATTTTAATTTTAGCTGCGGCTATGTTTTCTGGAATGATTACTGAAAGTGAAGGTCCAAGTGGACAACAATTTAGAAGTCATACAAAAAATATTGATGTGGGTGATTTGAAGGCCCAATATAATACTGCTCTTAATGCAGAAAATGAGTTTATGAATGATGTTTGTGTTAATGCTGGCGGGCTATACGGTGGAAAAGATCTGCAAGTTTGTAAATGTGGCAGAAAAACAATGGATTGGAAAACCCATAAATGTGTAGATGGAAAATTACAACCAAATTCTCATTAATTCTTTAATATGGTGACTAATTAAACATAATATTTATATAGCTCTGCCTTTGAATTTAACATATGAGGGACGTGATCATTATTGGTGGTGGGGCAGCCGGTTTAGGTGCAGCACTTTATTCTGCAAGATTTAGTTTAGATACAATGTGTATTGCAAAAGAATTTGGTGGTACTGGAAATATTGCCCATAAAGTTGATAATTGGATTGGAGATCCAGGAATTTCTGGTTTTGATTTAATGCAAAGATTTGAAAAACATGTTAAAGAATATAATGTTCCTTTGATTTCAGATGAAGTTAAAGAAATAAAGAAGATTGAAGGTGGATTTGAAGTAGTTGGAAAAGAAATCTATCAAGGAAAAACAATTATTCTTGCTGTTGGAATGAAACACAGGGAATTAGGAATTCCTGGTGAAAAAGAATTCGCAGGTAATGGCGTTCATTATTGCTATACTTGTGATGGCCCATTGTATAAAGATAAGAATATTGCTGTCGTTGGTGGTGGAGATTCTGCCGCGCTTGGAGCGCTGATGTTGAAAGATTATGCTAAAAAGGTAAGTATGTTATATCGTGGTGAAAAACTTCGTGCTGAGCCATTTAATAGCGAAGCAGTAGAAAAGAGTGAGAATGTTGAAATTATAACTAAAGTTAATGTGGTTGAAGTTTTAGGTGATGAAACTGGAATGACTAAAGTTAAATTGGATAATGGGGATGAAATGGTTTTAGATGGATTATTTATCGAAATTGGACACATTCCTTTGAATGAACTTGCAAAAAAATTAGAAGTTAAACTTGATGAAAAGGGTTTTGTTGAAGTTGAGAATGACCAAAGTACTAATGTTGAGGGAGTTTATGTTGCAGGAGATCTTTCTAATATTACCGGACTTAAACAATTTATTACATCTGCTTCTCAAGGAAGTATTGCTGCACAAAGTGCATATCATTATATTATGAAAAACAAGTGAGGTAAATTAAAATGATAGATTATGATAGTTATGGGCCTGAAAAGGTGTTGGAAGTATACCATCCTAAGTCTGGGATGAGGGGATTTGTTGTAATTGATAATACTGCACTTGGTCCTGCAAAAGGGGGGGTAAGAATGACTCCTACAGTTTCTCCTGTTGAAGTCTCTAGACTTGCAAGAGCTATGACTTGGAAAAATGCATTAGCGGATTTGCCTTTTGGTGGTGGAAAAGCAGGCATTGTTGCTAATGATAAACATATGACTGCTGAAGAAAAAGAAGAATTTGTTAGGGAATTTGCTGAAGGATTGAAAGTTGTTTGTCCTGAAGGTTATGTTGCAGCTCCCGATATGAATATGGCTGAAGATGAAATGAGAATTTTTGCAAAAACTATTGGAGATGATAAATCTTGTACAGGTAAACCCAAAGATATGGGCGGATTACCTCACGAGTTAGGTAGTACTGGTTTTGGTGTTTTTCATGCAACTAAAGTTGCTTGTGAACACAAGGGTCTTGATTTGAAAGATGTTACTTTTGCAGTTGAAGGTTTTGGAAATGTTGGATGGTTTGTGTCCAAGTATATGACTGAAGCTGGAGCTAAATTAGTTGCTGTATCTGATTCAAGAGGTGTAGTGATTGATGAAAAAGGTTTAGACTTTGAAAAACTTGCAAAAGTTAAGAAAGAAAAAAAGACAGTTACAGAATATGGTGGAAATGTTGAACCCTCCCATTCATTAAAAACTGTTGAGGCAGATGTATTAATCACTGCGGCAGTTCCAGATTTTATTAATGCTGGTGATGTTGATGAAATGAACTTTAAGATTATTATTGAAGGAAGTAATATTCCTATGGTTCATGAAGTTGAAGAATTATTCCATAAAAAAGGCATATTGGTAATTCCTGATTTTGTTGCAAATTCTGGAGGGGTCATTAGTAGTTATGTAGAATATATTGGCGGTTCTGAACAAGATATGTGGAAAATGGTTGAAGAAAAAATTGTAACTAATACTAAAAATGTTTTGAAAATTGCTGAAAAAGAGGGATGCTCCCCTAGAATGTGTGCAATGAAAATTGCTAAAGAAAGAGTACTTAAGAAATGTAAGATTTGTAAAGTTTAACTTTATTGGTTATAATTTAATGTAGTATAGGAATATACTGCATTGTAACTTGAATGATAAATTACTATGCTGTTGAAGTCGTTTATGTTTGCTATTGGCGTTACTATCTGATATTCTTGTGAACCTGAAAGTGCTGTTAATTCTCCAAGATACATGTTTCCTGCATCTAAGTCTTCTTTTGTATTTACTATTGCTTTTGTAGCTAAGTAAATTCCTAAATCTGGACTTAGTTCTGCATTTGAAATTGAGAATAAGTTACTTA
>JABIPM010000049.1 GCA_018658955.1 Candidatus Woesearchaeota archaeon
GAAAAGAAACTCCCCACAATATTATCAAAAAAGGAAATAGTGAAAATGATTGAAGTAACTAAGAATCTCAAACATAGATTGTTGATAATGTTGCTCTATAGCACAGGCATGAGAATATCTGAAGTATTAAATTTAAGATGGGAAAATATTCATCATGACTATATCAAAATTAAACTTGGAAAAGGAAACAAAGATAGAATAACTATCTTAAGTAAAAAACTAAAAAAACTTTTGAAAGAATTTGAAAAGGAAAAAGGATATGTCTTAGAGGGTAGAAATGGAAAATATTCATATAAGTCTGCGCAAAAAGTATTAGAGATTGCAGCTAAAAAGGCTAAACTAAAAAATAAAGTAACGCCTCATGTTTTAAGACATAGTTTTGCTACACATTTGCTAGAAAAAGGTACAGATATACGATATATACAGAAACTTTTAGGCCATTCAAGATTAGAAACAACTCAAATTTATACACATGTATCCAATAACTCAATAAAGAATATAAAAAATCCTTTAGATTAGAGTTCTAATAAGAATAAATAAAAAAAAGAAAAAGTATTTTGTGAATATTAAGTTTTGATTAATCTAAAATGATCTTTTCTTACTAAAACATTCTCTGCAATATACAGGTTTACCGTCTGTAGGTTTGAATGGTACTTTACATTCTTGTCCACATTCAGTACAGGTTGCATCGTGCATTTCTCTAGGGCCGCCGAAATTTCTTCCTTGACCTCTGTTGTCTGAATCCATTTGAATTTCCTCCGTAGTAGCATACGATTATGCTCTCCAATATTGGCTTTTAAGAGGTTTATAAGGTTTGGGATTGAGAAATATGGTCAATTTCCTACGTATTTTGAGATTAGAATTTTGGCTTCTTTTTCGGATTTAGCCTTGATTAATGCCCTATTTTCAAAAATTAACATATTCTTGAATTTAATGCACGAGCCTAAATCTTCAACTTTGCCTATTTTTTCTAAATTTAACTTTAATTTCTTTAAATTAGTTTTTTTAAATTGAATTTGGTAGTTTCCAGTTGAACAAAACTTAAGAATTCCTTGAGGATTTATTGAATTAAGATAAATATACTCCTTATTACATGCCTGACAATCTTTTCTCTTTTTTATTTTTATTTTGTTTAAATTATTCTTTTCTAAGTTTATTTGAATTAAATTAATTTCAGGTTTTTTCTTTAATATTATTTTAATTGCTTCAGATACTTGTAATGATGCGATTAAAGAAGTGGTTGAGTTTAATACTCCTGATGTTTGACAGGTGTCTAACGAAGCTGGTTGTTTGAAAACACATGAAAAACAAGGAGTTTTCTTAGGGATTATGTTCATTAAAAATGATGTTGCTTTTATTCCTGCAGAATATATCCAAGGGATGTTGTTTTTTAGTGAATAATCATTGATTAAGAACCTAGTTTGTAGGTTATCAGTACAATCTAAAATTAAATCTACTTTTCCAATTATTTCTGATATGTTATTTGGATTTAAATCTTGATCGAGAGAAGTTATTTTGATGGTTGAGTTGATTTTTTCTAGGTGTTTTTTTGCTTGTTTTGTTTTTGGTTTATTTATATCTGATTCGTTGAATAATGTTTGTCTTTGTAGGTTATTTAATTCTACAGAATCTCTATCTATTAGAATTAACTCTCCAATACCTGCTCTTGCTAATAATGAAGAAGCTTGTGTACCTATTGCACCTATACCTATTATGGCTATTTTGGCATTAGATAGTCTTTTTTGCCCAGTTTTGCCTATGTAAGGGTATATTTCTTGTCTTGAGTATCTGTTTTCCATGAATTATCTAATAGTTATCCTTTTAAATTAGTTTTTAATTTTATAATTTGATGACATTAAACTTAGAAGTATTCGATTATCATTTGGTAGTTAGCGATGATTGTAGTCATGATACGTTAGAAAGTTGTATTGTTAATGATGAATTTTTAAAAATCTTTGATGAAGAATGTAGAAATAGTAATCCTCAGAGAGAAAGAAATTTTCTACTTTATAGAAATATTATTTTATTGAAACCTAATTATCTTGGAGAAAGAGATTTAGAACTAATTTGTCCCACTTGCGATGAACATTATGTTATTGGTAAAAAAGAACTTTCTTTTTTGAAAGAATATTATGATGAAAGACCATATTGATTCTTTCTTAACTTAAGCATCTTTAGATATTCTACAGCCAAGAATCCAACACCTGCTAATAATATCATAGGGATCCATTCTAAAATTGAAATTGGCGCTAACTTGAATAAAACGTTTAGTGGTGAATAAATTACTAATATCTGAAGTAACATTGAAAATAATACTGAAATGTTAAGCCATCTATTGTTTGTTAAGTTTCCAAATGGTCTTGAACTTTTTGCACTGTAAACTACAGACATTTCAAATAAGATTAAAGTTGTTAATGTAAAGGTTCTTACTTTGTCTAAAGGCATTCCTGATTTAAAGGCCCATAGGAACATTCCTAAAGATAAAATTGTACCAATTATTCCTGCAGAAATAACAAATGATTTTAAATCAGTCATAAGATTTTCTTCTTTTAATCTTGGATTTTTTTTCATGATATCTCTTCCTGCTGGATCAACGCCCAAAGCTAAAGCAGGCCATGAATCTGTCATTAAATTAATCCAAAGAATTTGTAATGGTAGTAATGGTAGCGGGAGTCCGGCTAGTAGAGAAATAACAATTAATCCTACTTCTGCCATATTTGAAGAAAGTAAATACTTGATAAACTTCTTAATATTGTCATATATGATCCTTCCTTCTTCTATGGAACTTACTATTGATGAAAAATTATCGTC
>JABIPM010000054.1 GCA_018658955.1 Candidatus Woesearchaeota archaeon
ATGAGGGTGATTGATCTTTTTGCAGGTGTAGGTGGATTTAGAATTGGACTAGAGAGGGCCTCTTCTGATTACAAAGTTGTTTGGAGCAATCAATGGGAACCAAATAAAAAACTGCAAATTGCTTCAGAGATTTACAAAAAAGATTTCATAAAACTACTAGAAGATGCTATTGAAATACAATAAGCTTCCGAAAGATTGGGAAAGACAAACTTGGGTGGAAGAAACTGTAAGGTTTCGGAATCTCTTAATGTCTACTAAATACCCCTTACTACGAAGTGGGAATGGTGAGGAGTGAGACGAAGCGATGCGCCATTTTTAGCGAAAGATTTAAATAATTAAACCATTACTATTGCATTACAATGGTAATGGATACAGTTCAAGTAAGATTGAGTCATGGCTTAATTGAGAGCATGGACGATTTGGTAGATACCGGTATTTATTCAAGCAGATCAGATGTTGTAAGAGATGCTGTTAGGCGGTTAGTTCTGGATAAATTAGTTGGTATTATTCCAAATACGGGCGACTCAGTTAAGGAAATGAGAGAAATTAAAAAGAAGTTGTCTAAAGAGATAAAAAGTTTCAAAGATATTAAAGAGATTAACAAATTAATTGATTAATTCCTCTGGCCTGTAAACTTCAATATGTTTTTTTGCGAAAGCAATTAAATCTTTATCTCTTGTGATTAATGGAATGCTCAATCTTTTTGAGATTGCTACGTGGAGATAATCATAGAAACTTATTTTAAATTCTTCTTCATCTTCAAATTTTCTTGCTAAATCGTAATCTTCAGGAACTGTCTTGATCATCTTTATTGTTATATTGTCTTTGAAAAATGTCATTACATAATTTAATTTTTCTTCAATTTTGAATGAAAGTTCTTTTATCACTATGGTAGAGACAATGATATTATTTTCACCTTCAATAAAATCTTTCGCTAATTTCCAATATGGCACGCCTTTGGTTTCATCTCCTTCTTTTTTGAAGAGATTGAGCCATATACAAGCGTCGACATAGTAGGTTTTTTGAGTCATAAATCAGATATAGAATTTCTACTTAATAACATTAACTAAGCGGTGCAAGAGCGATTGAATATAACATCTACGTAAAAGATCCAGTATCTCTAACGCCCCTCAAACAAAGCGAAGCAATCCTTATATAATCTCTAAACACAACTTCAACATGAACCTAGAACAAAGATATCTAAACAAAATAAACAATGATATCAATGAAAACCTATTTGACCTACTTCTAACACATATACAAGAATCCCATCAAAAAATAAAAGAAAAGAAAGAAGACTTCATAAAACTACTAGAAGATGCTATTGAAATACTAAAAACTAAAGTTAATCACTACAACAAACCTCAATACTATAGGTACATACTACTATTATGCAATAAAATACTCAAATATGATACAAAAAGGAATGATCTAAAAGACCTAAAAAAAGAGATTATAGAAGATTTCAAACATTCAGAAGAACATAATGAAGATGATATTATTCCTTTAAACTATCAAATAAATGAGATTAGAATTACTTATGATGTTTCTTATCTAAACTATTTAATAAAAAATACTTTTATGAGGTTAAAGATGTGGGATAATGCATTGTATGGATTACTTGCTGCTAGATTAGTTGAACCGGATAATCTAGACTTAGACGAGTATTATACTGAAATTAAAAAGAATATTCAAAGTAAAGACATAAAAGAAAAGAATTTTGGGGAACCTAAAGATAAATTATTAATTTTGGACTCTAATGTAGTTATATCTCATATTGCAAATAATGTGGAAGGATTTATTTTTGGATCTGAAACTAATTTTAATTTAGAAAAATTAGGAAATAATAATAAATTTGGGATTACGCCTTCTGTTTTCAAGGAAGTTGAGAAACATATTGAATTTATATTAGAAAGTAGAAAAAATCAGATTAAAAAATATAAGAATTTTAATTATAATAAGATAAAAGAGAAGTTGTATGATAGACTTGAAAAATTTAAGAGAAAATATACTGTTGAAGTAAACTGTGATGAGGGTTTAATTGAAGAGGTTAAATTATTTTATATGGATTATATGGATGAATTGGAACAAATACTGGTGAGTAAATTAAATCATAAATCTATTTCTCATAAATTAAGAAAATTAGCGCAGCGAGAAGGATTGCTTCCAGAAGAAGGAGATATGCGTTTGTTAGCAGAAACTATTTCTTTGAGTAAAGATCAAGATGTGGGATTATTAAGCGAAGACAAGGACTTTACGCACTTTGTAGGGCCAATTAAAGAAAGGTTTGATGTTGAAGTTTATTGAATAGAATTTTTCTGAAATAGATTTTCTAAATCTCAAAAGTATATAAGTTTCTTAATGTATTTAACTTAGAGAGGAAAATAGACCTGAGACATGCGAAAATAAAAGATGTGGATGCAGTAATTGAACTGTTTAGATATGCTTCAAAGGACGGAGAATACAAGGGTTTTGATGATATTAGTTATCAAAAACAAAAAGACCTCATTTCACATATGATTACTAATACTCCGGTTTTTGTAGTTGAATTGAGTGGGGAAGTTAGAGAACATGGAAAAGAGCCAGAGTTTCTAAAGAATGAAATTATTGGGACAACTAGTTTGAGGGAATTTGATGCCGAACTTAAAGAAGAAGATTTGAAAGCGTTTTCAGAAGAAGGCAAATGTATGCTTGCTTGTTGTTTAATTATAAAACCTTTTTTTAGAAATGTAGGATTTGCAAAAATGATTACTGAATTTGCAGAAGATGGTGCTAAAGATAATAACATAGCTTATTTGAGAACAATTATTTCAATACATAATGATCCCGCTAATAAATTAGCCAAAGAAACGGGTTATGTTTTGGTTAAATCTAACGTGGAGAATAAAGAAGGCAAGTGTAATTTGTGGGAGAAAAGGATTAGTTGAATATAATTATCCTTAAACCTAAGATTATAATATGGATGTCTTATTTAGCTGGAAACGAAAATATAAGTAAAACTTCAGAGATACTTTTCAAAGAGAAATTTAAAACTAAATCTGAGGGATCATATAATCAAAAATCAGTTACCCAGCAAGCTAAACAATCCATAGAAAACTACAAAACTCCAAAAACAAAAACACTTAAATACCTATTAACTGGTATATATATACCATTAAATAGGTAAAATGTTAACAAAAAAACAAATTCAGTTATTAAGTATACTAAAACCCTTTAGGGAGTATACTAGAAAACAAATCAAAGAAATCTCAAAAGAATCTTCTAATAACTTGCTCCAAATAGCATTAAAAAATCTAAAAGAAAATAGTATCATAAAAGAAAAGAAAGTAGGAAAATCTTCATTATTTTCTTTAGAACTGAACAACTTAACAAAAACCTACCTAGCTTTAGCAAATCAAGAATCATTAACTAAACAAACTAAACAAACCACCAATATTCTAACAGATGAAATAGAAAAATACACTTCTTTTTACTCCATAGTTATTTTTGGATCTTATGCGGAAAATAAACAGCGTAAAGATTCCGATTTAGACATAGCAATCATAATAAAAGACAAAACACAAAAAACAAATATGAAATTAGCAATAAATTCAACAACACAGAAATCTCTACAAAAATTAGACATACATCCAATAACAAAGAATGAATTTAAAGAAATGCTAGATCAACAGGAAGAAAATTTAGCAAAACAAATTCTAGAAAATCATAGAGTGATTAATAATCCTAATATCTTCTACTCTTTAATCAAATGAATTCAAGAAGTAAATTATATTTGGAAAGAGCAGAAAATGAATTAAATCTAGGAACCATTCTATTTCAATTGAGTGAGGATAATTGCTTACAAAAACAATTTCAAGTTTCAAAATTAGATACATATTACGGTGCAGTAATTTCACATTCCTATTACTCCATATTCTATGCAACTAAGGCATATTTAACTAAAAAGAACATTAAAACCAAGGCTCCTGAAGAACATAGAAAAACATACGAACAATTCAAATTATTGGTGGAAACAGGAGTTATAGATTTAGAGTTGTTAAAAATTTATCAAAATGCAATGATCAAAGCAGATTATTTAGTGGGAATATTATCTTATGAAAAAAGTAAAAGGGGAAGATTCACATATAAAACACTCCCTCAAGCAAATCAAGAACCTGCATCAAATAGTTTAAAAAATGCAACAAGTTTCTTTAAACATATGACTAATCTCTGCAGTTAAAGATAATTCCTAGAATTGGACTTAACGAATCCAAATAACTCTAAACTTAACTTATTCTTAACTCAAACAATCTTATTCAAACTAACGAAGTTTAGGTTCTCTAACAAACTCTTTTATCTTTTGAGGAATATCAGATCTAATTAACCGATTAAATGAAGCACTCTTCCAAACTAAAATAACGAACACAATCCAAATCAAACTTAAAACTATAGTAAATTTAATGGGGTTTGAATTTGAATAAGCGATTAAGGAATATATAACTCCGATAACTATGGTGATTGCTATAAGCATCTTAATTTTGTGTTTTTCTTGAAGTGTTAATGGTTTTCTAGGTCCCTGATTAGTTCTTGGCATTTGTTCAGATTGATGATCTATCTGTATTTCAAAATCATTTGAAGGTGTTTGATTGGGATCCATCCTTGGTTTGGGCATTTTCACAACCTTTCCTGAAAAGAAATCAACTTCTTCATCTGCTTTCAAATGTGTTTTTTTACCGGTTATTGGATTGAAATGGACTTTTCCAGAGTATTCTGGTTCTGGTTTTTTCTCTTCTTTTTTGGGTTTTTCAGGCAAGGGTTCTGGAGAAGGTTCTTTTTTAGTTTGTTTTTTCTTTTTTATTTCTCCTGTGATGAAATCC